>CAYGJQ010000001.1:0-374 GCA_964350285.1 uncultured Candidatus Peribacteria bacterium
AGGATCACCTCCCCTCTCTGGCTCCGACGGCACCTGGATTATGGTTGGCACCCCACCTAGCCCACCGCCACCGGCACCAGAAGTAAATCGACCACCAAAATTCAAACCGGTTGATCCAATTGAAATCAATTTGCCAGCTCAAGTTGAGGGTACTACCCCTGAACTCGAACAAGCAGTGATCAACGTCGAAGCCACCGATCCTGACGCCGATCCACTCACACTCACAGTCCAAGCTCCAGAAATGAACAATTTCACCTTCATTGATCTCGGCAACGGCACTGGAACCCTCCACTGGACACCAGATAAACCTGGCCTTTACACCGCAGTATTTACGGTTAATGACGACGGCAACCCCACTCTCTCCGACACCTTAA
>CAYGJQ010000001.1:384-10407 GCA_964350285.1 uncultured Candidatus Peribacteria bacterium
TTTGTTACCGGCGAGACCATTTGTCCTGTCTTCGACGAGCCAGCTGAAAAAACCGTCTTCGTTTGTCCCACTGACGACGAACAAGTAGCTGACGCAATTTCTGAAAAAATTGATCCAGTTTTGATCACCACTCGTGAAGAAGCCGTAAACTTCATTCTCAAAAACCTCAACCTTGAAACAGAAAAATCGGACCTCTTCAAACGCTGTGCCGCCGACTATCAAGCTTGTCTCTCAATTTTCCGCCTCAATTCCAAATACGACAGCATCGCAATCAACAATGAAGAAATCGGCAGCCTCTTCCCTGATTACAATACTCTCGAAAATCAAAGTCGCCGCGCCATCGACCTCGCAACTGTCGACGGATTCGTCACGGGTTATTACGGCGACCACCAACGTCCCTTTAAACCCAAAAGAGCGGTTACTCGAATCGAAGCACTTACCATGATGCTCCGAGCCGCCGACCTCATTCCTACTCTCTATCGTGAAGAATTAGTAGCAATCCTTGGCGGAGAAGCAGGACTCAAATCTCAAAAAACTTCTTTCCAAGACATCGATCCAAACCGCGAAGCTCACTGGTGGTACGCCGTCCCAACCAACGCCGCCGTAAAATTTGGCATCGTCGATCAAACAAAAAACTTCCGCCCAGACGAATTTATTACCGAAGAAGAATTCTTAGCAATGTTCAACCGCTTAAAAGAATTCCTCGATCAAAGCCAACACTTAGAATCAATCAAAAAAGATACTGATTCCGATAGCATCACCGATCAAAACGAAATCAATATTTTCGGCACCAATCCACTCAGCCCAGACACCGACGCTGATAAACTCACTGATTACGAAGAATTAATCATCTACAAAACCAACCCAAATCTCACCGATAGCGATAACGACGGCCTCAGTGACTACACCGAAATTGAAGAAACCGGCACCAACCCCTTAAACAACGACACCGACGGCGACGGATCACCTGACGGATTCGAAGTAAACGTTGCCAAAAGCGACCCTAAAAACAGCGACAGTTCCCCAGAAGATAAAAACCAAAACGGCATCAGCGATGAATGGGAAAAAGAACACAAAATTTTCAAAGCCAACGTCAAAGAAGCCGGACGCGATCAAGACACCGATGGCGACGGCCTCTCAAACGCCCTCGAATTCATCAACAAAACCAACCCTCAAGTTCAAGACACCGATAACGATGGTCGTACTGATGGCGAAGAAGTCCTCCTCTACAAAACCGACCCAACCATCGCCAGTGAAAAAGCTCAAAAACTCAAACTTCGCTTCACTAATATCCAAGACGGCCAAGTAGTTGCCAGCAAAAAACTCATCCTTCAAGGTCTCGCACCTGCTGACAAAACAGTAAGCATCCTCATTCGCAACCAATTCCACGAAAAAATCCTCGGAACTACAATTGCCGATGAAAACCAAGTGTTCGTCTTTGAAGTCCCAATCGAACTCCAAGACGGCGAATATTACCTACTTTATAAAGTCCTCGACGAAAAAACCAAATCGATCGAACCATCATCACCAATCCGCATCGTGGTAGATTCACAAATAGCCATCAAAGCCCCTACTCCAACCAAACTCGATAACGCCACTATCACCAATGACGTCATCCTCCAAAATCTTCGCCTCGAAATCCAAAACAACAAACCAACCCTTGTCGGTACCACTGACGTCGGAAACCAAGTAATCGCTATCTGGAAAAGTGTCGTCTTCACTTCTGCTCTCATCGCCGACAGCGCCACTGGGGAATTCCAAATCCAAGCCCCAAACGAACTCCAACCAGGCGACCACCATGTATTCGTTTACGCTGTCCGACCTGAAGATCAAAGTATCAGTGAAACTATCCGCATCCCATTCGTCATCAGTCCAAAACCAGCAGAACAACCAGACCCACGAAAAACTGCAATCCCAGAAAAAGAAGAAACTATCGGCGAAAAAGGCCAAGCACTCTTCGATGAAGTCACCGAAACAGCAACCCAAAACTTCATTACGATCGCAATCATCATTGGAGTTGGAGCCTTTACTTTCATCGCCTGGCGCATCTTCTTCCGCCGTGACGAATCAGAGGATCAATTGCCAAAAGCTTAATCCGAACCACGAACTTCACCGCCAAGTGCTCGCAACTCTTCGAAGATTTTTTGTTGAGCTGCAGCCATCTCTTCCGCCGTCAAAGTCCGATCATCAGCCAAGAAGTGCACCCGGAAAGCCAAAGCCTTTTTCCCTTCCGGAATATTTTCCCCCTCATAAAGATCAAATAGCTCCACCTCTTTGATATGGAAACTCAATTTGTGCTTTTGCTCAACACCGCGAATCACCTTTTGAATATCCCCCACTCGATGACTCCGATCCAAAACCACCGAAACATCAATATCAATTCCCGGAAACTTCGGCAATGACTGATAAACACGTTGAGTTTGGTCCATCGCAGTTAATTGCGTGAAATTAATCTCAAATAATGCCACATCCCAGCCTTCCAGTTTCACATTTTTTGCTACTTGAGGATGAAGCTCAAACACACGAGCGAACTCCTTATTTTTAGCCAATAGAGCAGCACAGCGAGCAGGATGCGCATAAGCCGGCGCTGATTCCGATTTCTTCAATTGATACTTCCCCGCTCTAAATCGATCCAAAAATGCTTCCAAAGCACCTTTTGCATTGTAAAAAGCCTTAGCATCATCAGACTTACCTTTGAAAGCCACCGCGCCACAAATCCATTTCTCTTCTCGCGGAAAAAACTCACCTTCATCAATATAAGTCCGTCCAACTTCATAAATCTTTAACTCATCATCAAAACTCAAATTTTTCACCACTGCCTTCAACATATTCGGTGTCATTGAAGTCCGCAGATGCGTTTGATCGGCAGAAAGATAGTTCTCAATCTGCAAATGACCATCTTCAGTCAACAAATTTGCTGCTAAATCTTCTTTCGAATAAAACGAATAATTCATCGTTTCACTAAAGCCCAAAAGATTGGAGAAAATCCGTCGAGCCTGATGTTTCAATACTCTTTCTTTATGCTCCGGCGGCAAAGTAGCCGGCAACACCGGAATTTTCGCCGGGATCCGATCATAACCATAAATTCGCGCTACCTCTTCAATCAAATCGTCCTTCATATCCACATCTTTTGTCGAACGCCAAGAAGGAATTCGCACTGAAAAAACGCCATCGTTCACCTCTTCCACCCCAAACTGCAATGATTCCAAAATCTTTTTCACTTCCCCTTCTTCAATTTCCACCCCAATTTTCCGCTGAATTTCGCCCAAATCAACAGCAACCAAAGACGATTCAAAAGACCAACTTCCGACATCCGTCATTGGGCCACAAATTTCCGCTTCTGGACACATCCTCAAAATCAATTCCGCCGCTTTCTGCACCGCTACCGGACACATCGATGGATCCAAACTTTTCTCAAAACGCGCCGAACTATCAGTTCTCAACCCCAATCGCACCGAACTCTGACGAATCATCACCGGATCCCAATTCGCCGCTTCCAATATAATCTCCGTTGTATCATCGTTAATTTCTGAACTTGCGCCCCCCATTACCCCTGCCACAGTCAAAACCTCCTTTCCATTCTCGATTGTCACGTCATCAACAGATAATTCTCGTTTCTTATGATCAATCGACTCCAAACTTTCTCCTTTTTTCGCTCTCCTCACAATCAAATGATCAGTTCCAACAATTTTCCGATCATAAGCATGCATTGGCTGACCATATTCCATCATTACATAATTCGTCACATCCACAATATTACTAATTGGTCGAATACCAATCGCATTCAATTTCTCCTGCATCCACGCTGGAGAATCACCAATTTTCACCCCCTTCATCAAACAGCCCACAAATCGCGGACAAATATCATCACTCTCAATATCAACTTTCAATTGGTCACCAGCATTCGGAAAATCGACATTTACGTCATAAGGCTTTAATTCCAACCCCAAAATCGCCGCAAATTCACGTGCCAACCCATAATGCCCCCACAAATCAGGACGATGAGTAAGCGATTTATTATCAACTTCCAATATCACATCATCAAATCCCACCGTTTTTGCCAAACTATCACCAGCTTTACAATCGAAATTCTTCAAATCCACGATCTGCATTGGCTCTGCAAGATGCTCGAGCCCAATTTCTTCACCTGCACATATCATCCCATTACTTTCCACTCCTCGTACTTTAGCTTTTTTAATTTCCACCAAATCCCCCTCTCCGTGCCATCGACACTTCGCGCCAGGCAAAGCCAATGGAGCTTTCATTCCTTCATAAATATTAGTGCCACCACAAACAACCTGATGATTCTCTTTACCATCAAAAACCTGACAGACCTTCAGCTTATCAGCATCAGGATGCGCTCCAATTTCCTTAATTTCCCCCACAACAATTTTATTCAAAGAAGCACCTTGATCTACAACCTCCTCCACTTCTGCCGTTTTCAAAGTCAATAACTGCCCTAATTCCTCTGCCGAATAAGTATCCGGAATATCCACAAACTGCTTAATCCAATTTAAAGAAATTTTCATACTTTTTTATTAGTTAATTACCCTAGCTTCCTAGCTCCTAGCCTCCTAAAAAATTAAAATTGCTCCAAAAACCTCATATCACCACTAGTTAAGTGGCGAATATCATCAATCTTATACCTCATCATCACCAACCGCGTCAGACCAAAACCAAAAGCCCAACCTTGATATTCATCAGAATCAATCCCCCCCGACTTCAAAACATTTGGATGTACCATCCCCGCCCCCATAAATTCTAGCCAGCCTGTACGTTTACAAGTTTTACACCCTTTTCCTTTACAAATCAGACAAGAAAAATCCAATTCCAACCCCGGCTCCACAAATGGGAAATAGCCAGGTCTAAAACGCACATTCACTTCTTGTCCAAATAATCGACTCAAAAAATCAATCATAATCCCTTTCAAATGAGCCAAAGAAATATCTTTATCAATCAAAAGACCTTCAACTTGATCAAAAGTATGCTCATGTGAAGCATCAGTAGCCTCATTCCGAAACACACGCCCCGGAACAATCACCCGCAACGGCGCACCATATTTCTCCATTGTTCTCACCTGAACCGGTGAAGTATGCGTCCGCAACACCATTCGGGCATGCTTTTCATCCTCTTTATCCTTCACAAAAAAAGTATCCTGCATATCACGTGCCGGATGAGTTGCCGGAATATTTAATCCTTCAAAATTATAATATTCACTTTCCACTTCTGGCCCATCCATCACGGCAAAACCCATATCACTAAAAATCTGTTCCACTTCATACTGAACCTGAGCGATCGGATGGATATGACCGGTTTTCGTCTTCACCCCAGGAATTGTGACGTCAAAATTATCGTCACTCAATGAAGCCAATAAACTTTCATTCTCAATCTCCACCTTTTTTGCAGCAATCAACTGCTCAATCGCTGTTTTCACTTCATTCGCCAACTTCCCCATCATCGGCCTTTTATCCTTTGACAGATCCTTGATCCCTTTTAAAGCTTCGGTCAAGACCCCTTTACGGCCTAAATAGCGCGCATTGAAATCATTCAAACTAGCCAAATCTGCAATTTGCACCACTTCTTTTTCCGCTTCAACCTTCAAATCATGGAGTTTCTCTTCCATAAAAATTTATAATCTTTATAATAAATAATCGTAAGGACGCGGGTCCTACTTTAATATGGACCGTTGAAAGATACAAACCTTTTCAACCACCAAGAATTAACAGGAAAATGTCAGGACCAATTGACAAAGAATGATCACTCAGGTATGATGATCTAATACACAAATATTATTTATTCATATTTTTATTTCCTAATCACAATATATGAATAAAACAAAAATCTTTGCTGCGGTGAGTTCAGCACTCTTCCTGGCAAACTTTATGTTCCCAGCTGCTCTTATGGGTCAAACCCAACAGTACGGAACACAAGAAATTACTGCCGATGGTGAAACCATCACAATGACAGTTCCTGGTAACACTGCTCTCGGTACTGCTGAGGTTAGTCTTACTGACGCTGTTAATACAGTTGCTCCTATCTTCCAGCCTAGCGACGTTTCAAACTCTACTCGTCGTCTTGCTGTAGAAGATATCCGTGGGGGTGCTGATGATGGTGACTTCTCAGTTGATGCTGTAGCAAGTATTCCATTCACTGATATTTCTGACCCAACCAACGATATCCCTGAAGCTCAGTGGACTATCGCAACTACTACTTATGGTTCAAACGGAACTATCGTAGTTGGTGGTGGTGGTGGTAGCGTAATTTACGAACAACAAACTACTCCTGCTACTGGTGCTACTGATGTAGATGCTGACTTTGATATCTCTGCAAACTTTGATCCTTCTGGTTCTGATGCAGCTGAATTCGCTGCTCCAGTTGGTGCTACTGCTGGTACTCTTGACGCTAGCCGTCGTCTTCTCGACGCAGCCGCTACTGGTGGTCGTGTACAACGTGTAGCTACTGGTGTAGTTCACACTCTCGAAGTACCTGTAGGTCAAGCCGTTGGTGTTTACAGCGGTCGAGTTACTTACACTCTCAACCAATAATCACTGAGAGGAGTTAAATCACTCAAAACCTCAAAGAGACGGAATACTATATTCCGTCTCTTTTTGTTATAATAAGAATCATGAAAAAGTTTCTCTACCTCACCGCAGTCAATTTCGTCATCAGTGCCATCGTCAGCATCTGGCCACTTATTGCTTTTGCTCAAGTACAAGAAGCCAGCCAAGAAGTAGTCGCCGGTGATATCACAATGGAAATTTTCGATGACTTCACCGTCGGACCAATTTTTTTCTCCCCCACTGCCCAAACAGTCCAAAAAATCTTCGCCCTCAACACCCCCGGCCAACAAATCAGCGTCACGGATCTTCGCAGTAGTGGTGACTTCAGCGTCGACATCACCCTCAGCGACCTCGAATCCGGCACCGATGTAATTGGTCACGAAGCAATCAAAATCCTCACTTACTCAGAATCAGTTGATTACACTGTCGACTTTTTCCCCGAAAACGCCCCCAGCGACGTCACCGGCCCTTACAATTACAACTGGGATCTCTACAGCCCAATTCTAGAATCAGACTTCAACGACATCAGTGACAGCGGCACAACAATCAGCGACCCGATCAATATAATCGACGGCATCAATCCCGCCAGCCCCGGCCGCGTAGGCCGCTACTCAGTCACTCCAGCCTTACTTTTTAGTATCCCAGCCTCATCGCCAGACGGAATTTACTCTGGAAACATGACTTTAACATTGAACACTTAGGCAAAATATAGTAAAATAATAAGATCACTTATTATTCACCTCAGTAATGACTAAAAGAAAACTATTCTCCTTTGCGAAACTTCTACTTAGCAGTGCCCTCATCAGCACTCTTCTTTTACCGTTCATTGCTGAAAGTTATTTCGTGGTAACAACTCCAAACCACAAAGAATTCAAACAATACCAATTCGAACTCAAACCAGGTGAAAAAATCACGAACCAACTCAAAGTACGCAGCATTCTCGACGAACCTATCAAAGTAAAAGTTTACGGTATCGATGCCATCCCAAGTGGTAGCGGAACCTTTTCCATGTCCGTCCCTACTCGCCCCCAACGAACCATCGGTAAATGGACCAGTTTTGAAGAACCAGAGTTCGTCCTCAACCCCAAAGAAACTAAATTCCTCAATTTTACTATTACCGTCCCGGAAGCAGCCCCCCCTGGATCATATGCCGGCGGCATGATTGCTGAAACCGACGCCACTTCTGGCCAAGGCACCGCTGCTCCTTCTGGCAGCACAGTCCGCAGTTCAGCCCGTGTTGCCATTAAAGCATTTGTCGATGTACCAGGTGACAAAGTCTTCAAATTAGGACTTAAAGAATTCGCTTTCGAAGAAGGAAATCGATTCAATACTTTCAAAGTAAAACTTGAAAACGAAGGTAACACCATCATCCGCGCCGAATCATCGATCAACATCAACGGGATGAACTACAACCAAACCGAAAAAGCCGACAACATCATCGTTTTTCAAAAAGAATCAACACCTTTCAATATCAAATGGAAAAAAGAACCAATCGTCGATGTCTTCCACAAAAGCGGCCCCATCAAAGACATTTTTGAAATCAACAAACCATTTTTTGGCCCATTCGAAGCCGAACTCACGATCAAATACTCAATGTACGACCTCGCCACGAACAGCTATACCAACGAACAAACCATCACCGAAAAAATCTCATTCTGGATCATTCCGTGGGGACAAATCCTCCTAGTTGGCAGCCTCATCCTCCTTATCATCCTTCATTTCATCATCAAAAAAATTCGCCTCAAAATGTTAATCAAGAAATGCCGACCTTACACTATTAAAGAAGGCGACACTTTGATTAACATCGCTCAAGCATACAAAATCAACTGGAAAAAACTCGCTAAAATCAACAACCTCCAACCTCCATACAGTCTCGCTCCTGGCAGCAGCATCCTGGTTCCTCAACCAAAACTAAAAACACCACCTGCCGCACCGCCGCAAACAAAACCACCACAAACACCTCCGCCAACTAAACCAACAACTCCAGCAGCCCCTCCAGCTCAAACACCACCTCAACCTCAAACCCCGCCAACCCAAGCCACCCCGCAACAACCACCAACAAATCCTCCACAAAACACCCCGCCGCCAACACCTCCAACCACTAATCCACCAACCCCTCAACCACCACAACAACCACCGCAAACACCTCCTCCTGCAGCTTAAAAACAAAAGCAGCGCTCCATCCACAAAGATAGCGCTGCTTTTTAATTACAAAGTGCTATAATAAAAAAAATTCACTCCCTTATTCAGCGACCCCATGAAAATAAAAAAACTATCTGCTCTACTGCTAGCCACGACACTAATTTTCACATTCTCCAGCACCGCCCTCGCCACAAAAAAAGACGACTACGTTCAAGAACAAATCAAGAAACAAGAAATCATCAAAAAAAGCACTGGCTACACCGTAAAGCCAACATACCCTTCAGCCCTCGACCTCAGTAATTTCCATTTCGAAGCCAAACCTGGAGAGGCTATTTCTTCCGAAGTTTACGTTAAAAACTTCGGAGACCTCCCTCGCAGCTTCAGTTTTTACGGTGTTGACGGTGACACCAACAAAGAAGGAAATTTCGTCGCCAAATTACGCGATGACGAACACAAAAGCATTGGCGCCTGGACCACATTTGAAACCCCTGAAGTTGTACTCGACTCTAAAGAATTCTCCAATCTCAAATTCACAATCCAACTACCAGAAGACATCAAACCCGGTGAATATGTTGGAGCAATCGTGATGGAAAACGCCCCCCCCGACAAACCTGGCAGCATTACCGTATCCACCCGTATCGCAATCAAAACTCGTATCACTGTTCGGGACAATCCTCTTTTGATCCCACGAATGGCCCATCGATACTACATTCCAGTAGTAAATTTCTGGACCACATCTTTCCCGAAAGCTTACTTCTGGATCAGCTCTGGCCTTCTTGTCTTAAGCGTTCTCTTGCTTGTCGCTTCTCAACGCAAAAGAAAGAAAAAGAGTTCAAAAAAATAGACCACTATGGCAAGGTGAGCCTGACTTTACTCCTCTTTAATGCGCAAACTCAGCTTTGTCATCCCTTCGGCACTGGATCGCGACCATAGCGTGATTTTAGACAATCTTAAAAAAATCCACAGTTCAGAGTTTCAATTCGAAATCTTTTTAATCAAAGGCACCTGGCCCTCAGCCCAACGCAACATCGGCATCCAACAAGCCACCGGAGATCTAATCTACTTCTTCGACGACGACGTAATCATCCCCAAGTCAGCCATCACCGAACCATTAAAACACTTCGAAAACCCCAAAATTGCCGCTGTCGGCGGCCCCAATATCACCCCAAAAGAAAACTCCTTTTTCCAACACTGCTTCGGCTACATTCTCAGTTGCATATTCACTTTCGGACCAATGAATATGCGCTATTGGCCAATTGGCAAAACTAGAGAAGTAGACGAAAACGGCATCATCAGCTGCAACGTTGTGCTCCGCGCATCA
>CAYGJQ010000001.1:10417-11388 GCA_964350285.1 uncultured Candidatus Peribacteria bacterium
AATGTTCCATAATGAAGAAAACGAATGGCTCGGACGAGTTAAAAGGCACGAAGGCAAACTCCTTTACGATCCCAAATTCATCGTCCACCATCACCGTCGCGCCACAATCAAAAAATTCTTCCGCCAAATCTTTAACTGGGGGCATGGTCGTGGCGAACACATAATCATCGAACCCAAAAATTTCAAAGCAATTTTCCTGGTACCTATGACATTCGTTTTCTATCTGATTTCACTGATCTTTTTCCGGCCACTCTGGTATCTCGCTCCGTTAGGACTCTACATACTCCTCAACATATTCTTCACCATTCAAATCGCTGTTAAACACAAAAACTTCAAAAGTATCTTTGTTTCTCCTTGGCTCATTTTCGCAATCCATGTTCTCTACGGAATTGGTATCCCGCTCGGACTAACCCGTCGCAGCATCAAACCAAGACACGTCCCCCATTATGACCCTCAAAAATTCCAAATCATTAAAATAACACTGTAGATCAAATGAAAATCGTAGTTGCTAATTGTTACTTTACCCCCAGAATCGGCGGCGCTGAAAAATATTGTCATTACATTGCCCATTACCTCGGCAAAGACCACGAAGTTAACTTTATTACTTCCGAAGAAATCTCCTTTAAAAAAGACCTCAAAACACCAATAGCCGAACTTGCTGATGAAACTTTCAAAGTGCATTACGTCCCCTATCATCAAATCAGCAAATACAAATTCCCCCAAAAATCCGCAACCAAGGAACTCCTTAAAAAACTCAACCCCGACATCATTTTAATCAATGGCCCACTACCATATTCCACTATTTTTGGCATCATCGCCAAATCACTTAAAATACCCGTAATTCTCACCTACCAAGGCGACGCCAACCCTTCAAATCCACTAATCAAATTAGCCGCCCGCATTGAAAGACTCTCATATAGCTGGATTTTCAATCGCCTAATTCTCACCACTCCAAAATACCAAAACCGCGC
>CAYGJQ010000001.1:11398-38139 GCA_964350285.1 uncultured Candidatus Peribacteria bacterium
GTTGAAGATGAGTTTTTAACTGAACGAGACAAAAACAAATGTCGCCAAAAACACCGACTAGAAAAAGATAAAAAGTATATCCTCTTCGTTGCAAAACTAGATGGCCATCACTACTACAAAGGTATCGACACTTTCATCGAAACCAGCAAACTTTTACCAGAATACCAATTTCTAGTTGTTGGCGATGGCGAAGATCGTTCGAAATTAGAACAACAAACCAAAAACCAAAAAAACATCACTTTCCTTGGTAGACTCAGCCGCGAAGACCTCATTGAATACTACAACGCCGTTGATCTATTCGTTCTCCCCTCAAGCTCATCATCAGAAGGTTTCGGACTCGTACTCCTCGAAGCCGCAGCCTGCAATACTCCCGTAATCACCACCGAAGCAGTAGGTTCTAGCGAATTCATCAAAGAAACTGAAATTGGACTAATCATCCCCCCAAAAAACCCCACTGCACTGAAAGAAAACATCGAAAAACTCCTCACCAACCAAACCCTTTATCAAAAATTCCAAAAAAATTGCCACAAAACTGCAAAAACGTTAACCTGGAAAACCAGTAGCGACCTCACCTATGAGGTCTTAAATAAAACCTTAAATCAATGTCAAAAAAAGCACTGATCACCGGAGTCACCGGACAAGATGGATCTTATTTAGCAGAATTTCTTCTCGACAAAGGATACGAAGTTTACGGCATGGTCCGCCGCACCAGCACCTTCAACCGTGAAAGAATTGAACATTTACACAAACAAGGAAACTCCCAAAACTTTCACCTCATCTACGGAGATGTCACCGATTCCGGCTGTATCAACCGCCTGCTCTGTGAAATCAAGCCCGACGAAATTTACCACCTAGCAGCACAAAGTCACGTCCGGATCAGCTTTGACATGCCAGAATACACTTGCGAAAGCACCGCCATGAGTACTCTCCACTTCCTCGAAGCCATCCGCACCAACAAGTTGAATTCAAAATTCTACCAGGCTTCAAGCAGCGAAATGTACGGAAAAGTACACGCCGTACCTCAAAACGAAGAAACACCATTCCACCCACGAAGCCCCTATGCCTGTGCCAAAGTATTTGCACATCACATCACCGTAAATTACCGCGAAAGCTATGGAATCTTCGCCTGTTCTGGAATTTTGTTTAATCACGAATCACCGCGCCGAGGCGAAAACTTCGTCACCAGAAAAATCACTAGAAGTCTGGCCAAAATTCTCGCCGGCAAACAAGAAAAACTCTACCTCGGCAACCTAGAAGCCAAACGCGACTGGGGGTACGCCAAAGAATATGTAGAAGCAATGTGGCTCATGCTCCAACTAGATAAAGCTGAGGACTTCGTGATCGCGACCGGAGAAACCCATTCAGTGAAAGAATTTTTGGATGAAGCCTGTGCTTATCTGAATATTGATGCCGACAAGTATGTAGAAATCGATGAACGACATTATCGTCCGGCGGAAGTTGATTTATTGATTGGCGATGCAAAAAAGGCTGAGGAGAAATTGAACTGGAAACCGAAGACCACTTTTAAGGAATTGGTGAAGATTATGGTCGATGCAGATTTAAAGCTAGAAGGAATCGAGCAGGGGCAAAGACAGGCCTGAGTGCAAAAAAAAGAAAAACCGCTTTATTCCTAGCTTCTCAGTCCCTACCACACCACCCATCTGGTCTTCACCTTTATACGACACTCTTCGAAGACCACGCTTCGTACTAACCTGATTCCAAGCCTTATTGTCTAGACTCCTCCACCCTAGCAACCAAAAATGAAAAAAAACGAAAGTTTTTATGAAATTTTTATGAAGACCTCATGAGTAAAACCGCCCTCATCACCGGCATCTGCGGCCAAGACGGCTCCTTTTTAGCCAACCTCCTTCTCCAAAAAAACTACCAAGTCACTGGCCTCTGCCTCCCCAATTCCACCACCAAAAACCTCGACCACTTCAAAATCACCGACTCAATCAACCTCATCGAGTGCAACATCACCGACCAACCAACTCTCGAAAAAGCCCTACTGTCCACCAAACCAGATGAAGTCTACCACCTCGCCGCCTTCTCCTCCCCCGGCCACTCCTGGAACGCCATCGACGAAGTCACCCAAATCAACGCCCTCGGATCCGCCAATCTCATCAACGCCCTCCAAAAACACCTCCCAGAAACCAAACTCTTCAACGCCTCCAGTAGAGAAATTTTTGGCGACAACCATCAAAACGGCACCCAAACAGAAACCACCCCGTTAGCCCCCAAAACACCATACGGAACCACCAAAGCCTTCACTCACATGTTGATCCAAAACCTCCGCCACAAACAAAATTCCTTTTATTGCAACGGCATCCTCTACAACCACGAATCTCACCTCCGGCCCAACCATTTCGTCACCCGCAAAATCACTGAATCAATCGCTAAAATCACTAAAAACAAACAAGACAAAATCGAATTAATGAACATCAACAGCATGCGCGACTGGGGCTTCGCTGGCGATTACGTTGAAGCAATGTGGCTCATACTCCAACAAGAAAAACCCAACGACTACATCATTTCCACCGGCCAAAACCACACTATCCAAGACCTCCTCGAAATCGGTTTCGACCACGTCAACATCACCAATTGGGCAGACAAAATCACCATCACTACCGACAATTCCCGCCCACCTGACCCCCAAATCCCAACCGGCGATAATTCCAAACTCAAACAAACCACTGGTTGGAAACCCAAAACTTCTTTCGCAGACCTCATCAAATCAATGATCGACTACGACCTCAATCAAATCGAAACCTCAAACCAATGATCAAAGTAAATCTCCTCATCGGCGACAAGTCACCGATTTACAATAAAAATCAGACCAACACTGGCGAAGGCCGCCATCACGAATCGCCATTTTTCCAACTTCTCGCCGACAAAGTCGAATTCAATCAAGTCGACATGTACCGCCACAACCTCCCGTTACCGGCAAAATTTTCCCATATTGCTCATCATTTCCTTCACCCATTCACCCTCCGCGGCAAAATCCGCAAAAAAGCGATTACCCACATTATGTTTGGCGAAGAATCCAGCCTACTCAAATTCATCAAACCATCAGAAACCACAATTGTTAGCTGTCTCGACTTAATTCCTCTAGTCCAACCAGAAGGCCTCAACCCGAAAAATGCCAAATTCCTCAGTTGGTGCCATCAAGGACTGAAAAAAGCCGACCACATCATCGCAAATTCCGAATTCACCAAAAAAGAAATCCACCAACATCTCCAAATCCCCAACGAAAAAATCACGGTAATTCACCCACCAGTTGCTGAAACCTTCAAACCACTCAGCCAAATCTCTCAAAAATTCATTGAAAAATATCAACTCAATCGCCAAAAAAAACACCTCCTCTACGTCGGCGCCCTCGATCTCCCACGAAAAAACGTCAAAACCTTAATCGAAGCTTTTAAACTAATCAGTAAAAACTATCCAGATCTCGAACTCCTATTAATCGGTCACGCCTACCGCAAATCTAGACTTGAACCACTCGAAAAACTCGCCGAGGATTCCCCCATTCGCTTCATCCAAGACGTCCCCGAAAAAGACCTCCTTCAATTCTACAACCTCGCCGAACTCTTCATTTTCCCTTCACTTTATGAAGGCTTCGGTCTCCCTCCCGCCGAAGCCATGGCCTGCGGCACCCCAGTAATTTCCTCCGACGCCGCCAGCCTACCAGAAGTCATCGGTGACGGGGGATTAATGGTCGATTGCACCGACCCACAAACACTTGCCGACAAAATTTCGACCACAATCAACAGCCCAGAACTCCTCCGAACGTTGTCCAAAAAAGGACAACAACAAGCCCAAAAATTCTCCTGGAACGAACACACCCGCAAACACCTAGAACTCTACTCCAAACTGCAAAGCAATTTAAACGCCTAAACCACTTTCCCTTACTGTAGGGTTAATATTAGTGCAGAATGCATTATGAAATTTTGCTAATTGAAACCATCGAAGAGACCGATTAAAAAATCACACTGTCTGACCCCGAATGCGGGGGAGTTTGTGATTTTCAGGTCTCAAGATGTGTTGAAATCAAAATTTCATACTAAATGAACACTAATACTCACCCGGAAAATGCGCATCTGCCTCGTCACCAACGACTACCCAATCAACGACGAATGCTACGGTTCCGGCTACCACACTTATTATCTGGCCCACAGCCTCCGAAAAAACGGCCACTCCGTTACCGTCATCACCACTAGTCACTCGGCAAAATCTCATTTCAACGACCAAGGGGTGGATGTTTTCTGTGTCCGCCGCGCTTGGCCCAATTTTTTTAACTTCTTGGAAAACAAACTTCGCCTCACCTACCGCGGCATCCTCGAATACCGCGCTTTTAGCAAATCAATCGCCCAAAAAATCAATGAGCTTGAAAAACAACACGGCCATTTTGACCTCGTAGAAATCCCTGATTGTGGCGGCATCGGCTACCATTATCTCAAATCAAAAAAACGCAGCCCGGTTGTCCTCAAAATGCATTCTCCAATTTTTTTCCAACAACAATTCGGCGACCACAAACTCTCCCCCATTTTTGAAATTCTCAAAAGAATCAACAAAGTGATCCTCAAGCGCACCGAACTTTTCTGCTACCGTCACGCCGATCACTTGATTGCCCCTAGTGAAGACATGCAAAACGTCATTAAAAAATTCCTCCCTCCTGAAATCATCGCCCCCAAAACCACCGTCATCCCCAACGCCATCGACACCAAATATTTCCACCCTAAAAATGTTGACCAAAATTCACCAACAAACAAAGCTCCAAAAATCATCACCGTCAGCCGTATCTCCAAAGCCAAAGGCATCGACCTCTTAATCGAAGTCGCCCTCAAAACACTAAAAGAAATCCCCGAAGCTACCTTTCACATCATCGGTAAAGACACCGTTATCGGCGCCAGCAAAGAATCCTACAAAAAACAACTAATCAAAAAATACCACCTCGAAAAATATACCGATCGCATCATCTTCCAAGGTTACAAAACTCACGACCAAATCCTCAAAGCCTACCACCAAGCCGACGCCTTTATCTTCACCTCCCGGATGGAAAGCTTCGGCATCGCCGTTCTTGAAGCATTGGCCTGCGGACTCCCCACTATCGCCTACGCCGTTGGTGGCATTCCGGAAATCATCGAAGACCAAACCAACGGGCTATTGATTCCACCATTCGATGGTGATACCTTTACTCTCCAACTTGTCAACCTCCTAAAAAACCCGGAACAACAACAAAAACTCCAAAAATCTGCCCGAAAAAGAGCCGAAAAATTTAACATCGAAGACAACACCAAAAAAATGGAGGAAGTGTATCACCAAATAATTGCTAAATGAAAAACCACCAACGCCAGCACCAATCGCTAAATTTAGCCAAAAACAAAGTCCTTTTCATTAATTACTACTACCCTCCTCACAGCTATTCGGCTACCCACCGTATTGCTAAATTTTCGCAATATCTCCCCGATTTCGGTTGGCGACCAGTCATCATGAAACCAAAAGTAGTTATCGGCAATCAAGTAGATTTCCAACTCTGGGATGATGTGAAAGACAAAGTCATCATGGAACCAGCCATCAGTTTTGCTTCTTTCTTCAAAAAACAAATCACCGACCCACGCCAAATCAACGGCCCACAGCAAACCGTTGCCCAAAAACCGACAACAAATACCAAAACACCAAAGAAAAAAAAGCAATCCCGAATCATCAATTTTCTAAATTACTTCGCGGAAAAACTGCTCAAACCGGACACCCAAATCATTTGGGCCCCTTTCGCCCTCATCAAAGGCTTAATAATCCAACGAAAACACCAACCAAAAGCAATTTTTGCTTCTGGCCCTCCTTTTTCAATTTTCGTTATCGCCACAATTCTTAAAAAACTCACCGGCACCCCGCTCGTCCTCAGTTTTCACGACCCTTGGACCCTCAATCCTTACATGAACTGGAACACTCGCCTCAACCGCTTCTTCGAAAAATGGGTAATTAAAAACGCCGCCCAGTGCATTTTCACTACTACCGACACCACTCAAATGTATGCCCAAAAATTCCCCCAATTTGCCGACAAATTCACCACTATCTACAACGGCTTCGACCACAAAGCAATCAAATCAAAATTCGAAAATGTCCCCCTCGAAATCGACACCAATTACTTCAATGTCATCTACACCGGCACCATCACTCCCTTCCGCACCCCCGATGCCTTTCTTGACGCCGTTGAACTCGCAGTAAAAAAGAAACCAGAACTTCGCCGACGTCTCCGCGTCCACTTCTTTGGCCAATTCGAACACAACCTCAAACAACAAATCCTCACCAAAATCGATCGTCTCAATCTCAAAGAAATCATCCACCTCCACGGATTCCTCTCACATCAAGCCTGCATCGCTCATCTCAAAGCCGCCGACGCTCTTCTTTTCTTCACGGGAAACCGTCCAGGCGGCGAAAAAATCGTCGCTGGCAAAACTTTCGAATACATGTCGATGCGCAAACCAATCATCGCCATGACCTACCCCGATGGCGAAGCCTCAAAAATCATGAAAAAATCTGGCCTCGGTCAGATCATCGAACACGACGACTACAAAGCCGCTACCGAAGCACTATTAAACTTGTATAATCAAGCGCAAAACCCTACAATACACCAGCAATTAAACCTCGATTACCTCTACCAATTCTCCCGCCGCAACCTCACCAAACAATTGGCACGAGTTCTGGATGAAGTAGCAGCATTAAAATCTTAAAAATAAAACATCGAAATGTGTCCGAGATGTGGGGGAGGCGATAAGTGGAAAAAAATTATCGGACACAAAGATTTGGATCATGATCCAAATCTTCAGCGCAGTCCCGCATGCGGGACGAAGCGTAGCGTAGCGTGGACTAATTTTTTGTAACTTATTGACTCGCGCACGTCTCCGTAGACTATTAATCAGAAAATATGAAAATCGGACTCGTCCTCGGCACCCGACCAGAAATCATCAAAATGGCCCCCCTGATCCGCGCTTGCCAACAAAGCAACACCCCGTATTTCGTGATCCACAGCAATCAACACTACTCCAAAGAAATGGACGAGTTGATTTTTGCCGATCTCGAACTACCACAACCTGATTACAATCTCGAAGTAGGCTCCGGTATTCACGGCGAACAAACCGGCCGCATGCTCGAACGCATCGAACAAGTCTATCTCAAAGAAAAACCCACCCATGTCATCGTTCAAGGTGACACTAATACAACGCTCGCCGGTGCTTTGGCTGCCCGTAAAATGAACATCCCCGTTGGCCATATCGAAGCCGGTCTCCGCAGTTTCGACAATCGCATGCCGGAAGAAACCAACCGCACATTGGTCGATCACATGACCGATTTTTGTTTCACCCCAACTGCCGCCAGCGAACAAAATCTCCTGAACGAAGGAATTTCACCACAAAAAATTCACATTGTCGGCAACACTGTCGTTGATGCGGTTTACCAACACATCGAACTCGCCGAACAAAAGTCGCAAATTCTGCAAAAGCTTAATCTTACTTCAAAAAACTATTTCCTCGTCACTGCCCACCGCGCCGAAACCATCGACAATCCCGAACATCTCAAAGGTTTCATCCAACTTTTCCAAGACCTCGCCAACCAATACAACCTCCCAGTAATTTTCCCAATTCACCCCCGCACTCAAAAACAAATCGACACCCACAACATCACAATCCCTGAAGAAATCACCACCCTTTCCCCAACCGGTTATCTCGACACGCTAATCCTGATCAAAAACGCCAAACTTGTCCTCACTGATAGCGGCGGACTTCAAGAAGAAAGCTGTATCCTCAAAACCAAGTGCATCACTCTCCGCGAAAACACTGAAAGACCGGAAACCGTGACTGTCGGTGGCAACATCATCGCCGGAATCCAACCAGAAAAAATCAAAGCATCAGTAACAAAACTCCTCGACAAAGAAGTTTCCTGGAGTAATCCGTTCGGCGACGGCACCACTGGCAAAAAATGTATCGAAATCATCACCGGAAAAACCGCCCCAAAAACCGAAAACGCCAACACCACCGTTTGTGTAGTCGGACTTGGATACATGGGACTGCCAACTGCCAGTTTACTCGCTACCAACGGCTACCAAGTAATCGGTGTCGACATCAATCCTGAAAAAGTTGCTTCCGTAAACCGCGGAGAATGCCCATTCGACGAACCTGGACTACCAGAATTAGTCACCAGTGCCCACAAATCCGGCAAACTCCAAGCCCAAACCGAAATGCCAAAAGCCGACATCTTCATCATCAGCGTTCCAACACCAGAAAAAGACCGCAAAATTAATCTCGACTACGTTAAAGCCGCAACCGAAACCATCGCGACCACGATCGAAGACGGAAACTTGGTAATCCTCGAATCAACAGTCGCTCCAAACACCTGTAAAAAGCATTTGAAACCAATCCTCGATCAAGCCGGAAAAAACTACCACCTCGCCCACTGCCCCGAACGCGCCATCCCCGGAAACACCCTTTACGAACTAGTCCACAACGACCGCATCATCGGCGGACTCACTCCCAAAGCAGCCGAAATCTCGCAAACTATCTACAGCAATTTCGTTAAAGGTAAAATTTTCCTCACCAACATCACCACCGCAGAAACCTGCAAACTAATGGAAAACACCTTCCGCGACACCAACATCGCCCTCGCCAACGAATTCGCCAAAATCGCCGAAGACCTCGAAATCAACGTCTGGGAAGCCATTCAACTCGCCAACAAACACCCACGGGTAAACATCCTCACCCCAGGACCAGGTGTTGGCGGACACTGTCTCGCTGTTGACCCCTGGTTTCTCACCGAATCAACTCAACACGCCAAAATCATCCCCGCTGCTCGTGAAGTAAACGACTCAATGCCGGAGACAGTAGTAAATCTCATCGAAAAACACGCCACAACATCAGACACCATCGCTATTCTCGGCGTTGCCTACAAACCAAATGTCGACGATGCCCGCGAAACACCCGCCACCGACGTCATTCGAATTCTCAAACAAAAAGGCTACAAACTTTTAATCACCGACCCCTTTGTTAAAGACTATCATCACGAATTAACCGACATCGAAACCACTCTTAATCAGTCAACCATCGCCGCCATCGTCACCGATCACACCGCTTATAAAAAAATTGATTTCGACAAACACCCAAATCTCCAAACGATCGTCGACACCCGCAACTGTCTCACTGAAAACGACAGTTCATCTCCAAAAATCGTCACCCTCGGAAACTATCTCCCAACTACTGATCAAAATCGCTCTCACCAACCACTTCAACCAGCTGCTCAAGAAACTCCGAAAAGTGTTGAATCTCAATAAACTGATTCCCACTCCATGCACCAAGTTAGCCATTGCCCGGTTTGCAACAAGACAAAACTCCAAGTGCTGACCAAGCATATTTATCGCAAACCAGAAAATTTCCAACCAAATCACTCCGACGCAATCTCTACCCGCAAATGGATTTTATTCAATCGCATTCTCGAAAATAAAACTGAACACCAAGTTCAAATCACCCTTTGTAAATCATGCGGCTTCCTTTTTTCCAATCCCCGAATGGACGAAAAAGACATCAGCAACAAATATCAAACCATCGATGAATTAGGATCAGTCAAAAAACGCCTCAAAGAAAACCCACCCACCAAACTAGAACCACGAGCCCAACGGATCAAACGACTAATCACCAAATTCATCCCTAAATCACCAGATCATCGCTTATCTATTCTTGATTACGGCGGTGCTGCTGGCTACAACCTCAAACCTTTCACCAAAGATTTCGATTGCAACGTCCTCGATTTTGAAAAATGGGATTTACCCGAATCAGTAAAATACCTCGGCCAAGATTTAACCGCCCTCAACGAAAATCAAAAATTCGACATCATTCTCCTGCTCCACACCCTCGAACACGCCATCAAACCCACCACCCTGATTAAACAAATCACCAAACACCTCGCCCCCAACGGCATCTTCTACATCGAAGTCCCGCTTGGCTGTTTCCGCGAATGGCAATTCCTCCCCGAACCAATCACCCACCTAAATTTTTTCTCCGAGCAAAGCCTCGCCAATTGTCTAAAAGAAGCCGGACTCGACGTGATTCACTTCAGCACCAAATACCAATGGGTTACTCACCAAAAACTCTGGTGTATCAATATCATCGGTAAAAAAAGCGACACCAAATCCAAAATCACTCCACTATCAACCGCAAGACAAATGAAGCATTTTCGCTATTTCCTCCCTTTCCTACTCAACCCAAATTCATACTTCAAACTTCTTAAACGTATTTTTCAAAAATGAAACAAGTTCTTTCCACTGCCTCCGGCACCAAAGTAGAAAACGTCCCTGCCCCCTACATGAGCCCCAACGAAATCCTCGTACAAACACATTTCTCGGTCATCTCCACTGGCACCGAAACTAGCGGCATGTCCTCTGGAAACAAACAAGTAAATAAAGTAAAAAAATTAGTTAAAGAAGTCACCCAAAAACCAGTTCAAGTAGTAAACGCCGCCAAAATGTTGATCAACGACGGCTGGGCAAAAACCTACAACGAAATCCAAAAAGCCCTCGGTGGTGGCCACGGCGTCCCCACTGGCTACAGCCTTTCCGGAACAGTAATTGAAGTTGGCGCCAACGTCACCGACATTTCTCCCGGCGACCGCGTCGCCTGCGCCGGCGCCGGCAAAGCCAACCATGCTGAATATGTTAGCGTACCACGCAATCTTGTCGTCAAAATTCCGTCAACAGTTTCATTTGAAGATGCCGCCTCCGTAACTCTTGGTTCCATCGCCATGCAAGGAGTCCGCCAAGCCAACCCCCAACTCGGCGACACCGTTGCTGTCATCGGCCTCGGACTTTTGGGACAAATCACCGTCCAACTCCTCAAAGCCAACGGCTGTCGCGTAATCGGTATCGACCTCGACAATCATCGTTTAAAAATTGCTGAAGCAGCTGGCGCGGACCACCTAATCAACGGTGCCCAAGAAAGCCCCGTAGAAATTGCGAAAGAGTTAACCCAAAACCACGGAGTAGATTGCACCATCATCGCCGCCGCCACCGCTAGCGACGCCCCCCTCCAGCAATCAATGGAAATGACTCGCAAAAAAGGAACAGTAGTCATCGTTGGCGCTATCGGCATGAATCTCCAACGTTCACCTTTCTATCAAAAAGAAATCGACCTCAAAATTTCCTGCTCATATGGCCCCGGCCGCTACGACTCAGACTACGAAGAAAAAGGAATCGACTACCCATACGGCTATGTCCGCTGGACCGAAAACCGCAACATGCAAGCCTACCTCCAACTCATCGCCGAACAAAAACTCAACTTCAACAAACTAGTAGAAAAAACCTACCCGATCGACCAAGCCGCCAACGCCTACTCCGATCTAGTTAACGCCGAACAAAAACCCCTAGCAGTACTACTCTCCTACCCCGACGCTACCACTACCCCACCCGCCACCACCGATCTCACCACCTCAATCCACGTCAACCAAACTCACAAAAAAAACGACCAAATTTCTCTCGCCGTTATCGGCGCTGGATCATTTTTCCAAGGAATGCACTACCCAAATCTCCAGAAACTTAAAAAAGACTTCTACCTCCACACCGTTTGGAACCGCAACGGCAACAAAGCCAAAGAAGCAGCCAAAACTCTCGGCTTCGAAGACGCCAGCACCAACTACGATGAAATCCTCAAAAACCCCGCCATCGATTCCATTATGATCTGCACCCGCCACAACACCCACGGCGAAATGGTCATCAAAGCGATCGAAGCCGGAAAATCAGTATTCGTCGAAAAACCCCTAGCCGTAAACCACGAAGAACTCTCCACCATCAAAAAAGCCCTCCAAAAAAACAACGCCCCACTACTAACCGGCTTCAACCGCCGCTTCGCCCCCCAAATCCAAAAAATCAAATCCCTAATCCCTAATCCCCAATCCCTAACCCCTCTCCTTATCAACTACCGCGTCAACGCCGGCTACCTCCCTGCTGAACATTGGACCCAAACCGAAGAAGGCGCCGGCCGCATCATCGGTGAAGCTTGCCACATGTTCGACATTTTCAATTTCTTCACTGAATCCACTCCAAAAAATATCCACACCGCCAAAATCACCCCCGGAAACAACAAATTCTTCCCCCACGACAACGTCGTCACCACGATCACTTACGAAAACGGCGCTGTATGTAATCTGATCTACACCGCCCTCGGCGACAAAACCCTCCCCAAAGAACGCATCGAAATCTTCGCCAACGGCAAAGCCTTCCTAGTAGACGATTTCAAAACCGGCACCTCCCAAGACAAAGGCCACCACGAAGAACTCCGCCAATGGGGTGCCTTCCTCAAAGGCCAACAAGAAAATTTACCGATCAGCCTAAAAGACCAATTCTTAGCTACTGAAATTAGTTTTGAGGTAGCAATGACTTCTTAGCGTACGGAGAAAAGAGAAAAATCAACCTCTCCTTTCTCAATCACAGCGTTCAAAGCTGCTACTCCTTCAGGACCAATTGAGTGAAACAACAACTCTAGTTGCTCCAATCGTCTAAACATCTGCGATTCCGCCAATGCTTTCGCGCCTTCATCAGTAATCGAAGAATGATTCGCTACTAAAACTTTCAACTGATCAGCCAAAGGAGAATTAATCAACGCAATCAATGCCTCGTCATTCATTCCTTCGCGCGCTACACCGGTTTGATTATTAAATGTACTTGAGACCTCCAACACTTCCAATTGGGAAAACTTGCCCGCGTTTTCAGTCAAAGCAATTACTCCTTCAGAGACAATATCATTTCTATTTAAGTTCAAAACTTTAAGCCCGCTTTTCTTCGCCGCTTCAGCAAAAAACTTCACCCCTTCATCACTAAGATGACAATTATCACAATGTAATTCTTCCAATTGAGCAAATAAGGGGGACTCCACCAAGCTCCGCAACCCCTCATCACCAATCGCACAAACATTCAAATTCAACACTTTCAACGCACCGAGCCTTTGGGCATTAGCCAGACGAGCAACACCCTCCGCAGTAATGCCATTCCATGACAAATCCAACTCCTCCAAACCATTAAAATAAGGAGAGTCTGCCAAAACCGCTACCCCTTCATCAGTAATACCATTTCCAGCAACCTTCAAAACCTTCAAATTCTCAAACATAAACGAATCTGCCCAAACAGCAAAACCAGCATCCTCCAACAAACAAGCTCCCAAATCCAATTCACGCAAATTTTGCACTTTTGCTGAAGAAGCCAACACCTCAAGCCCAGACTCACGCAACAAACACCCTTTTAAACTCAAAGAATCCAGTCCGGCAAAATAATCTGATTCCAATAAAGCCGTCACCTCACCTTGCCCCATTTTATTCCCTTTGAAGCTCAAGAATCCTAATCCTTCCACCAAAGGCGAGTTGAAAAGCACCTGGAAATGCTCTTCCTTCAATCCAGCACGGGACAAATCTAAAGACTTCAACTCACTCAAAACCTCAGACTCCAACAACACCGCCAGAGCATCACTATCAATCGCATCAGCCCCGCCTCTCCTTTCAATTTTCAAAGTCTCCAATCTCACTCCTTCCAAACCAGCAATCTTCTCAGCCAAATCCAAATTCAAAACCCCACGATTCAAACTAATCGAACGCAAATTCGCACAATCAACTTTATCCAAAAGATCACTCAGCGCATCAACACTTACTTGCTCCAAACAGGTAACTGAATCGTAACACTCAAACGAAACATCACTATCTGCATCCGGCAGATAATACCGAATACATCGCACTAATTTATCAATAACCTCACGCTCAGGAATATCAAGTGCCATCAAACTTCCCGGCATCATCATTTCTTTTTCGACAACCGGATCATTAATAGCGCTTAATTTAGACAAAAAATCACTAATAATTTCTAACTGCTCCATTCGCTCATCATCCTCTACCCAAGTTGGATTACTATTAATAAAAACTCTCGCCTCATCGTCATACATCCCCCAGCCCACACCATCACGCATCATCAATGCATGAGCCACCTCAGCATTAAAACCTCGACAAGCCACAAAAAAAACAATTTTCATCCAAGCCGTTCGCACACCAGGCTGTCGATGATTAAAATCCAACTCCCCCCTTATTTCTGATAAAAAATCCTCAATCAAACCACGCAAGGAATATAAATAGGCCCCAAAATCTTCAACAGTAATTTCAATCTCACCAACTTCAGCACTGACGGCATTTGCAACAGCAGCAACCTCTTCATTTTCCTCTTCGAGCTCTTGCATATCATCAATTGCCAAAGTCGGCCCTTGATCATTCAATTCAACTTCACCACGAACAAACAAACTTCTTACACTCGCAATCATCCGATTCACAAAACCAACCGACTCCAACAATTCATTATCCTCTCGCGATTCCACCACCGGCTGCTGATTTTTTTCTTCACTAGACGAAGTAATTTTCCGCCACAAATCCTTAAACCCCATACCTTAAGTTATTTAAAAAATGGACGCCATTCTACAACCTGAAAAGAAAAAGTCAAGCGTGGCCGCCAAAATTTAGAATATCCAAGTTAATCTTTAAATTCCCGCGACCAAATGATACCTTACCCACCTAGTTCCTAGCTCCTAGGTCCTAGCTCCCTAGCCCCCCAACATGACCAACGCCATCATTCTTGCCGCCGGATTCGGCAGTCGACTAAAACCACTCACTAGCGAAGTCCCCAAGTGTCTCACCGAAATCAACGGTGAACCTATTTTACTCCACGACCTCAAAATTCTTGAAGACCACGGCATTAAAACAGTGACTATCGTCATTGGTTACCTCGGCCACATTATTCGTCAAAAAGTCGGCGACAATTATGGATCGATGAAAATTAACTACATCGACAATCCCATCTTCGACACCACCAATTCGATGTATTCCCTTTGGCTGGCAAAAGACATCCTCGCCCAAGGATCCCTAGTAATCGAAGGCGACACTATTTTCGACGAAGAACTTTTATCCACACTCCTCGCCACCGAACCAGACAAATCCTACTGGTGTCTCGACCAATTCACTGAAGAATACACTGGCTCAATGTCGATCAGCGATCCCGAAGGACGAATTGAAAAAATCGAAATCGTGCGGGGAAAATTAAAAGAATACAAAGACAACTTCTTCAAATCAACTGGCGTTCTCAAAATTTCGTCCAATTACGGACAACACTTCGCCCAATGGCTTGACCAAGAAGTCCAAGCTGAAAACACCAACATTTATTACGACCTAGTATTAGCCAAACACCTCAACGACGCCGATCTCCACGTCTGCGACATCACCAACAAAGCCAAATGGGCCGAACTCGACAACTTTGACGACGTCAAACGCGCCGAAAGAATTTTCAAACCAACCAAATACGTCATCGTTATTGTCGATGGCGCTGCTGATTTACCTATTCCCGAACTCAACAACAAAACACCATTCGAAGCCGCCCAAATCCCCAACATCGACCGCATCACTGCCGCTGGAAAAACTGGACTAATCAAAACCAGCTTCCAAGGCTTACCAGTAGGATCAATCGTCGCCAACATGGGCATCCTCGGCTACAACCCGTTGCGCTACTACCCCAACGGCCGTGCCTCGTTCGAAGCCTTAGCCCAAAACATCCACCTTGGCGAAAACGACCTCGCCTTCCGCTGCAACTTACTCACCGCCGAAAACGGCCACATCAAAGATTTCACCGCCGACAATATCGAATGTGAAGATGCCAAAAACATCATCAACAATTTAAAACTGCCAGCAGAAAACATGGAAATCTACCCTGGCCTCAGTTATCGCAACCTAATCATTCTCCGCAACATCGACTGCGCCGCCAACGAAATCATCGCTCCCGAACCACACAGCAACGTCGGCGAACCTGAATCGGCACTAAAAATCACCGCCACCACCGATCGCGCCCAAAAAATCGCAGATCTGCTCAACAAATTCATGGAAGAATCAAAACAACAAATCGCGGAACTAAATAAAACCCACAACACCAAAGCCACCCGCCTCGCGATCTGGAGCCCATCAAACGCTCCGGTACTATCTTCCTTCCACAAAAAATTCGGACTCGACGGCAGTATCATCACTGGCATGCACTTCTTATCCGGCATCGGCACCGCCGCCGCCATGCGTCACAAAATCCCCAAAGGAGCCACTGGCTATTCAAATACCGACATGCCCGAAAAACTCCGCGAAACCATTGCTCACCTCCAATATCACGATTTCGTTTTCCTTCACATCAACGCCCCCGATGAAGAATCCCACAATAAAGACACCGCCAAAAAAGTCGCTGCCATCGAACGCATCGATCGCGAAGTAGTCGGCCCCCTCCTAGAATTCCTCGACCAAAACTACGCCAACAATTATAAAATCGCCGTCATGCCCGACCACTACACCTTCCTCCACAACGGCAAACACGGCGACGCCCCCGTCCCCTACACCATCTACGGCAAAAATGTACAACGGGATCACGCCCAGCTATACTCAGAAAGCGAAATCGAAAAGCACAATCAATCGATAATCAACAGCTATGAGTTCATGGACTTCTTTCTTCGAGGCTAAAAAAGATCATTGGTCTGAAGACGAAAACCGCGATTTCAACATCGACCCAAAACTAGTAAAATCTTTTTTTGACAAAAACCAAACCCTAGTCTTCAGCGAAAAAAGCGCTTCGATCGAAGAAAAAGCCATCCTCCCACATATCGAACCCTTACTTCAAAACAAAACCGCTAAAATTCTCGACCTCGGCTGCGGCAACGGTCGTTGGGCAGAGATTCTTGCACCGCATTGTCAAAAATACGTCGGTGTCGACTTTTCTGATTCCTTCATCGACACTGCCAACCAGAAAAAAACTCACGATCACATTGAATATCACTGCCTCCCAGCCCAAAACTACAAAACCGACGAAAAATTCGACCTGATCATGATTATTGGACTAATCACCTACATGGACGACCAAGACGTCGCCACTCTCGCCCAAAATTGTCGTCGAATGTTGAACAACAACGGCCTACTTGTCCTCCGCAACGTCGTCCTCAAAGACGAAACCCTCAACCGCAAAGTCTACAACCGCACTCCAGGACTACTAGGAAAACTCAAAGGCGACACGGGTTATCAAATCATCCGCCGCAGCCCGGAAGAAGAAAAAGCCTTATTCAACCAATTCAACCTCCGCCACCACCAAAACATCGAAGGCACCGGCTATAACCTCTACCTCTTCACGCACTAGCATGGAAAAAACCATCGGTATCCTCGGCGGCATGGGCCCTTACGCCGGCCTCGATTTCCATCGTCAAATTCTCGACCACACTCCCGCTGAAAAAGACTGGGATCATTTTCACATTCTCCACGACATGGCGGTAAAAATCCCCAGCCGCACCCGCGCCATCCTCGGCAAAGGCGACAATCCCGTCCCCGACATGATCGAAGCTATCAACAATCTCGCCACTGCTGGCGCCGACTTTGTAGTAGTCCCCTGCAATTCCGCTCACTACTTCTACAAACACATCACCCCCGAAATTAGAATCCCTTGGCTCAACATCATTGAAATCACTGCCAAAAAAATCATTGAATCTGGATATCAAAAACCACTAATCCTCGGCGGCTACGTCACCATTCACCACAAAACCTACAACACCCACATCGAAAACGCCGTCTACCTCACCCCAGAACAAAACGAAATCATCCACGGCCCCGAAGGCCTCGGCGGCATCATCGGCGAAATCAAACAAACCGGAAAACTGTCGACCGAATCCCGACAACAATTTGAAACTCTCCTCGAAAAAAACAAAGATCAATTCGACTGCGTTGTACTCGCGTGCACCGAACTACCGATTGCTTATCCCGAAAATGAATTAAATGGAATTCCGCTTGTTAATCCAAATTTGGAATATGTGAAGGCAACGATTAAATTTGCGCAGGGGTAAAGTCAGGCAGGACCGGGCAGATAAAGAATCTACCCGGCGATTTGTGGGTTGTGAAAAAAGCTATTAGAAGTCCAAAGTATCAATATCAGTGAAAAACAAAACTTTTACGAACTTTGAACCAGGCACTGAATGGAAGCCAGTCAATTGATAACCGTGAAGCGCAAACTTTTCCTTAGCGCTCTCAACAGTTTCAAACTGTTCAAATGAATTATCTTCCATTGCCTTCATTTGCGCTTCTTCCAACTTCTCGGCGTAAGCCCCATAAAGCTCTTGATGATTATCAAAAAGATTTAGGGCCTCCATCTCTTTTTTTAATGCATCCCTCCATTCGTGATAGAACACCCGCAATTGTCTTTTAATCATCTGCGGACAATCCATCAAATGATGATAACCATAATTCGGCTGCCCCCCCTCCAAAAAAACATCCAACAGCGCAATACGATTAACCCCTGAATTAAAACAACGTTCCAACAACTCATGTTGTGAAGCCTGGCTATTGTCATGAAGACAAAACCCCATGACTACCAACTCCACATCACCATTGCAAAAGTTCACAGCAGTAAAATCACTATTGATTACAGTCACCTGACCGCCGCTAACTTGTTCTGCAATACGCTGTTGAACTTCTTGAGTCTCTTCATCAGAGTTCCATACGCCATCTACTGCAACAACGCTTCTTACATCGGGATAACGGCTCAAAATCTGAACCGCCTCCGCTCCTGTCCCCCCTACACCAAGAAAGGCTACCGATTGCACCCCATACAACTCCATAAAATTAGCCACAATTTTGCGGCCATTTACACAGTGCGGGTGAATCTCCGGAACCATTCCTTTCGCAAAATGAACTTGGCGTTGTTTCAACTCTTCCGAGATTTTTGTTGAATCACTCATATCGATCCCTTCTTTCCAAAGAACACAACCCGACCCCCATGGTCAGGCGGTTCGTTTAGTTTACAAACCCCTGATCCAAATTCAGGGCCACAGAGATTATACAAAAAAACCAAAAAACGTCAACACCTTCAGCCCATTGACGTCACCACCTCGAAAAAGATAAAAAACTAATAAGCTAAACAAAAAAATGCCCACCAACTTCCAAATCATCGGCTCCCCAGCTCCCAAATACCTCTCCGCCTCCGACATCCTCATCGGCGACATGTCGGACACCAATTACGAATTCCTCCTCTTCGACCGTCCCATCATCCTCCTCGCCAACGACTGGCTCCACGAAAACTTCGGAGACATCGGCATTTTCACTGATCTCGACGGTTTAGAGTCAGCCATCAATCGCTCAATCAAACACCCGGAAGAGTACGCCCCGAAACGTAAACATTGGCTCAAAAAAACTATCCACAATCCGCATCAAGCCAACTCCACCGCCATCCTCAAAAAAATCATCCACCACGCCAAACTCGACGGCCGTGATCCAAAACATTTCTCTTTCGTTCACCTCAACTCCGAAGTCCTCCAAACCAATCTCCGACCACTCTTCGAAGCCGCCAAAAAACTCAAACTAAAAACCAAGTTCACTGCCAAACTAAAAAAAGGAAAATCACCAAACCACATTTACATCGGCGCCCACTTCGGCAGCCTCACTTTCCCCGGCCCCGGCTACCGCGTCCACTTCGACCACGGCCTCAAAGGCCAAGGCACCGCCAACGTCGAATACTCCAAAAAAGATTACATCAAACACAATTACTTCCCGGACATCAACCTCCACATCACCGCCGGCCAAGTCGGCCAAGCCCGCACCGAAATGCTCCTCGGCCCAAATAAAAACCGCGCCCACATCGCCGGCTACCCCAAAGCCGACGACTTCCTTCGCCTCAACACCAAAGCAAACCGCCAAAAAATCTGCCAAGAACTAAACTTCGACCCCTCAAAACCCATCGTCACCTACGCCCCAGCTGGCGAAGAATCCTTCATGAAACCCGGCGGCTCCCTCTCTGACGAAGTCCTCAAAAAACTCCAACAACTAGCCGCCAAAAACGAATACAACATCCTCGCCAAACTCAAATACCCAAAGCCCTCATTGATCAAACGCGTTCACGCCAAACTCGGAGACATTAAAAGAAAAATCCTCAAGTGATTTCACTTCCGCCGATAAATATCATACGGCCCCACATCCAAAAATAGAACCACCTCCTTATCTAAAAAAGTAAACACCAACCGAAATCCTTTATTAACTCGCATCGACCAAATGTTTTCACGTTTCGGTTCCAACTTTTCCGTATTCAACGAAGGATGAAATTTATCTTTCACAAACAAACCGACCTGTTTCTTTAACTGTTTCTGAACAGTCTTACCTAAAGCATCATAAGATTTTCGAAAACGAGCAGTTTCTTTAATTTTCATTTAAAGAGTTTTCATGAAGTCATCAACTGAGTACTCTTTAAGATTTCCTTTATTTACATCTCCTTGCGCTTCCGCCATCCGTTCCAAAAAATCATCAGTATACAATTCCGTCGCCTTCATTCCACTTACAAAATTCACAGAATCATCCAACGGCTTGATCTCAAAAACCGGCTTAGAACGATAAATAACTATAAAACGAACCCCTTTTTCAACTTCCTCACGAATTTTCTTCGTGTTCTGTTGAAGCTCTTTAATCCCAATAAACTTAGTCATAGCAAACCTTAAAGTATACTTTTAAGATAACTTTAAAATACACTAAAAAGCTAACAAGATCAATTCACCTCCAACACTACCCACCCAAAACCCGGTCAAATTCAACCTTCAAATAAACATCTGAAGCAACTTTTCTCCCTTTAATAAACAAAATCTCAGTAAAAGGCTGCACTCCAGCCTCTTCCAGCTTAGAAAGCATCGCCTTTTTTCCCATCCCAACTATTTTTCTCTTCATATCAAGCTGAACCACTTCAATTAATTCTCCGTTCACTTGAACTCGGGCCTCTCCTTTTTCATCAAAAATCCGATCTAACAACTCATCAACTTCCGACTTTTTTACTAACGGAACAGTTGTTCTCCCACTTGAATTATAAACACGAACCCCCGTCAATTCCTGAGGCAATTCCACCCCTAATTGAGATTCCACTGCCTTAAAAGAACGTCGATCAACGCCTCTACTAGGCAAATAATTCCCCAAATTCACTGCCTCAAAGGTACCAGGCAACTGAATCACTCCATTTTCATCAACCTTCATTGGCTTAGCTACCTTATCAACTTCACTCTTCACATAAACATCAACTGGCAACCTCCCTCCATAAACTTTCACACCTGGCACCGGAACCACCCCTGCTTCATCAACTCTTGCTTTCACCGTATCACTCTTAATCTCTAAAACTCTTTCCCCATACCTCGAAAGCCCGACACATTCGACCTCCTTGCCATCAATCTTCAACACAATAACGCCATTATCATCTAATTTTTTTGGCAACAAATCATCAATTTCTGATTTCAAATAAACCGAAATCCGCTTACCTCCTTGATTCAAAAACATCACCCCGGGAATCTTTTCCACTCCAGCCTCCTGCACCAATTTCCCAAGATTAAAACGCTTGATACCAACTGTCTTCGAGTACAGTGAAGTATTCACTACTTCAACCTCCTTCCCATCAATCACTGCTATGCCCGTTCCATCTTCATTAATCTGACGTGGCAGCAAAGCATCTACTTCCTGCCTCAAATACACCGGCATCAAATGCGGCCCACTCCAACCAACAACATTACGAATCGGATTTAAACCAGCATTCTCAACAGCGTCACGCAAAGTAGCGTAAAACAATCCGTTAGTTTTCGCATAAGCCGACAACACAACAGCTTCGACTTCCTTCCCTTCTAAATTGGCAACAAAAACTCCACTCTCATCAGCATAGTACTCTTGAATAAAATCCATTGGCTCACCATTCAATCCCGAACCAATCTTATGAACATCCCTTTCACCACTAATCTGCAAAGCGGACATCAACGAAAGCGGCCTTCGACTCAAAGTACGATTACTAGCTCGCGATCCACTTGATGAAGAACTATCAACACCGGGATTATTTTCTTCAGCACCAAGCTTTCCACTCAAATCAGCAGCCCCAGAAACCTTCCAGTCTGTCTCAAAAACATAAGCCGCATGCTTCCCAGCCAAAGACCTTGAAGCCCGTCCAGCAGGCTGAATCAACTTCACAGGACTCTTTGTTGCCCGTGCCATAATCACAGCATTTAATTTTTTCCAGTTCCAGCCCGCTTCCAGCTTCCTCACCGTCACAATAAAATTAATCTTCCCCGCTTCCAGATCGTTTTCTGCTTGTCTCAAATCTTCATCTTCATTCCCCCCAACAATAACCGTCCCCGACAAACCATATCCTGCTGCAACATCCAAAAACCGCTCACATTCACTGACATCAGAGCAACAAGCCAAAGGCAACAAAGAAAAATCCAAAGATTGATCTGTCTCTAAAAACTTTTCAATCAATTTTGAATAAATATCCTCACGCTCCAAAACTTCTCTCTCTTGATCCAACGTAAAATCCTTCACTCCATATTCTTCCGCCGTAATCTCGCCTTCCACATGAATAACTCTAAATGGCACCAAGATCCCTGCCTCCACTAAATCCGCCATATAAACCCTTGAAATCAGCACTGGATAATAATCCCTAACTCTCTTGTTCCTCAAATTCGGCGTTGCCGTAAAACCCAGTTTAATCGCACTTCTCGGTGCAAACTCACCAATCATTTCCTCCATTTCTTCAACTGACATTTCCTGATCATCCATCTCAGCAAGCTGATCCTGAGTCACATCCCCAAGTCCAGCATGCACTTCATCTAAAATAATCATATCAATATCCGCTCCACCATTTTCAATCACCTTTTTCAACGACCCATAAGTAGAAATCGTATATTTCCGACCAAATTCAGCATACCCACCACCAACTAAACCAATCTCTTTTTCGGAGATACCAAGAATCTCCATATATTCATCCTTTGTCTGAGACAACAAGTTTTTATTCGGCACCAAAACCAATCCCTGGTCAGCCGCCAAATACAACAAAAGCCCCATTAAAACAGTCTTCCCAGCTCCAGTCGGCTGATGAAAATACCCCAGCTTCCCCCCTTCTCCATCATTTTTTAAAAACGAAATAAAATCCCTCAATGCCTGCAACTGATTGATTCTTAAAGTCATAGCCGAATTACCCTCCATATCAGCCATGTTCATTTGAATCCGGGCCAATGCCGCCAAAAAATGCTGTGTCCGATCAAGTTCTTCACTAATTTCTTGCTCATCAACTCCCTTTCGCATATCCAACAAACGCAAACTTTCATCTAGCGCCGTTTTCAACTCTTGCTCTCGCCCCAATTCTTCATAAAAAAGCAAATCCTCTCTCTCTCCATCAAATATTTCCATAATTTCAACAACTTTAGCTTACAAAAAGGAGACTACTATACCCGCTTCAACCCCAAAGTCAAACCGCTGACACTCTTGCCCCGCCAAAAGTCCAGTGCTACTCTCAAAAAGCAATTTTTAGACATTCAACTTTTCAAAAATGATCGCATTTGTAGGTATCGGAAACATGGGACTCTGTGTGATGGCCGCCCAATTAGCCAAAGGCAAATCAATTATCGGTTACGACATCAACTCCGATAAAATCCAAAAACTCCAAAACAAGACTTTCCAACTCGACGAAGATGGATTAGTCGAAATCATTTACAGCGACAATTCCGACATCCGCTTTTCCGATCAACTCCAAGACATCAAAGACTGCAACGTTTTCTTCATCGGTGTCGAAACCCCAGAAATCAACGGCGAAGTTTCATACTCAAGCCTCCACAAAGCCCTCGGCGCGATCAGCGAAGTAGCCCCTGAAGGAGCCAGCATCGTTATCGGTTCAACTCTTTTCGGCAACTCTTATCAAAAAATCCGCGAAGTCACCCGCAACGACCTCCATCTCATCTACAACCCAGTGTTCCTCCGCGTCGGCACCGGAATCAGTGATTACGATTTCCCGGCCAAATGTATTTTCGGTTTCGAAGACCCAGAAAACATCCCAACATCTTTCAAAGAATGGCACGAAAACACCAACTTCGGTAAATACATGAAACTCACCGCTTGGAAAAACGCCGAATGGATCAAACTCGTCCACAACATTTTCATGACCACCAAACTTTCTTTCGCCAACGAACTCGGTATGCTCCTCGACGAATACAACCTCGAACCAAAAGAAATCTTCGACCTCTGCTTCGACGAAACCCCCAACGGCCGTCTCCTCACCAAAAGCCACTTGATGCCCGGCGTCCCATATTCTGGCCCCTGTCTCCCCAAAGACGCCAAGATTTACCAAACCATCATCGACAAATCAAAATACTACGAACCAATCTACAAAACCGGCATCGGCACTGCTCTCCTTCAATCAAACGAAAACTACAAAGATTTCCTCTACCACAACTGGACCAAAGACTGCGAATCCGGTGATACTTTAGGATTAATCGGCCTCACCATGCGTAAAGACGCCGACGAATTCCGCCATTCAGTCGGATTAGAATTCGCCCTCCGCGCCATCGCTGACGGTTTCCAAATCAAAATCCACGACCGCAATCTCTCTGGCCTCAGCCCAGAAGAACTAATCACCAAAGCCCGCGCCGACGAAGAAGCCCTCAAAGCCGTCCCCCACATCGTCGCCGACAAAGCGGAAATAGAAGCCTGCAAAAAGAAAATCGACTTCGAAAACTTCTCCTTCCACCAAAACGAAGACTAAACGTTTGACTCTGCCCAATGTGAAAAACTTGGAGCGACACATCTCCTCCCACAAATTAACTTCTAGGGTCGGGGGAAGGGACATTGCGAAGAGAATTATTGGACAGAATAACTAGGCTCATGAGCCTAGTTATCAGTGAAGGCTCGCATGCGAGCCGCAACGTAGCGAAGCCTGGACTAATTCTCGCAGCAACGTCACTTTACCCGGCCCCAGCACTTAACTTCACCTCTCCCATGATTAAAGACTACGAAAAACTTACCGACTACCTCGTAGCCAAAGCCAAAAAACAACTCGACGAAGCCGGCACCAACAAAGTAGAAGTAGATGTTTCCGGCGGCATCGATTCCGCGGTTGTTCTCGCTCTAGCAGCCAAAACCGTTGGACCGGAAAACGTCATCGGCGTTAGCATTGCAATCAATTCCAGTGACGAAGCGCTAAACCGCGCCCGACTCGTTTGCAAAAAATTCAATGTAAAACTCCTCGAACTCGATGTTTCTGATGAATTCGCCAGCCTCAAAGAAAAACTCCAATCAGAATTCAAAACTCGCGATATCGATTTCCAAGCCACCGATCTCCGCGACGGTGCTTTCCGCTGCATCCTCCGCGCCACCATCGGCCGCGCAGTAAACCGCTACTTTGGAGACGGCCTCCGCTGGGGCACCGGCAACGCCGACGAAGACGAATATCTCCGCTTCTATCAAAAAGGCGGCGACGGCGAAGTGGACAACAACTGGATCGCCGGCCTCTACAAAGGCGACGTCTACCGACTAGCCAAACACCTCGGCGTCCCGGAAGAAATCATCAACGCCACCCCAACCCCCGACCTCTGGGGCAAAGGCGACGACCACAACGACGAAGACGAACTCTACGATCTCACCGGAGTCCGCCTCACTTACTCGATGCCCCACAAACGCGAAGAAATGGGCACCATCGAATGGGTCAGCCGCGAACGTCGCAAAATGCAAAAAGAAAACCATGACATTTTCCAATTAGCAGCTGAAGAGCTTACTCAACTCGGCTACAACGAAAAACAAATCAAACTCATCGAAACAGTCGCTCGGATGGATCGCATCACTCGCCACAAAGGAGAAATGCCACCAGGCACCACAGTTGAAGAACTCATGAACGCCGGCCTTACCGAATAACATGAAAAACCCTACCATCATCATCGGTCTCGACGGCGCCACTTTCAAACTCCTCAACCCTTGGATTGAAAAAGGCTTTTTACCAAACCTCGAAAACATCATCAAACAAGGCACCTCCGGCGAACTAAAATCCGTGATGCCTCCAGTTACCGGACCAGCCATTGCCAGTTTTTCTACCGGAAAAAGACCTGGCAACACCGGAATTTTCGACCTCTTCGCCAAACAACCAAACTCATATCAAATCAATCCCGTTTCCCCATCGGTAGGGAACAACACCCCCTTTTGGAAAGTGATTAATCAATTCAACAAGTCAATCGGGATCTTCAATCTCCCTCTAACTTTCCCCCCCGACAACGTCGACGGATTCATGATCTCCGGCCGTTTTTCCCCAAAAAACACCGACCGTCTCACCTACCCCACCAATCTTTTCGACCAACTAGAAATCAACACCGAAGGCTACGACATCGACTCACCCGGCTACATGGCCAAATACGAACAAGACTACGAAGGCTACCTGAAAGAAGAACTGAAAAACATCAGCAAAAAAACCGAAATCGCCTACACCCTCGCCGAACAACGCCCCCAAGACGTAATGCTCTTCTACTTCGGCAACCCCGACATGGCCCAGCACCTCATCTGGCACTGCATGGGCAAACCAGAAGATGTGGAAGATGGTGAACCAACCCTCCAAAACGGCCTGATGAAAATCTACCAAGAAATCGACCAATTCATCGGCAAACTCAATCAATTATTCGAGCTACCGACCTATTTCTTGATGTCCGATCACGGCTTCGGCGCCAAAACCACCGACATCAACATCAACAAATTCCTGATCGACGAAGGCTACATGACCCTAAAAAAAGAAGCAAAATCGAAAGCCAAAAAACAAACCCTGCAAACAGCCGTCTTCGCCGTCGCTAATTCAATCAAAAACAACTTCTCCGAAAACTCCCTCCCGATGCGCACCCTAAAAGCAGTTCGCAAAG
>CAYGJQ010000001.1:38149-45449 GCA_964350285.1 uncultured Candidatus Peribacteria bacterium
GACCAAGACTACGACATGATTAACAAGCACATGGCCAAAATCGACAAAATGGTCTTCCCTGAACAAAACGACACCTACATCACCGCTGAAGGATCAGAAATCGACTGGGAAAAAACATCAATCTATCCCCTCGGCGGCATGGGCAATCTTTGCATCAACCTCAAAGGCCGCGATCCTCAAGGTTGCATTGAACCATCAGAAAAAGAAAACCTCATCAACAACTTCAAAGAATCGCTTAAAAAACTCACCGACGAAAACAACCAACCTCTGATCGAACATCTATTCACCAAAGAAGAAGTTTTCGCCGGCCCACACCTCGAAAAAGCCCCCGACCTCGTCCTCTACTCCGAAAAAAATGTCCTCTATTACTACCCTCATCTCGATAAATTAGACCAACCAACCGTCTCTCCAGACATTTACCCTTACTGGTCCGGAAACCACGACATCACTGGTATCTGGGCGGCCCAAGGACCAAATATCAAATCCAGTCACCAACAAAACTGCGAAATCATTGATTTAATGCCTACTTTCCTCCACTACCTCAACATCCCAATCCCCTCAGATTGCGATGGAAAAGTGGTCACTGAAATCTTTACTGAACCAATTGCCAATCGTGAGATTCATACGTATAATCCTGTCCCCAACACTCAAGACAAAGGAAAAGCACTCTCCGAAAAAGAAAAAGAAGAACTCAATAAACGACTAGAAAACCTCGGATATCTCGCATAATTCAAATTGATGGCTAAAGAAACCACTCTCTTCCAAAAATTTTCAGAAACCGCCAAACACGGAATCATCTTCGGCCTCGGATACAGCCTCCAAACTGCCCTCGGCCTCGTGCTTTTACCGTTCTACACCAGCCATCTATCCACCACCGAATACGGCGAGCTCGGAGTAATTTCTACTACCGCTGGCGTCCTCACCATCATTTTCACCCTCGGCATCAATCTCGGCCTATTCCGCTCATACTTCGACTACAAAGACGCCCAGTCCCAAAAACGAGTGATCACCACTGGCTTCCTCATGCTCGCCCTCAACAACATCGGCCTCCTCGCCGTTGCAATCCTCTTCTCCACCTACTTCTCCCAAATTCTCTTCGGCGACCCCAGTTTCGGCTTCTATTTCGAAATCGCAATCATCAACGCTATCTTCGCCATATTCAATACAATTCCCTTCTTAATCTTCCGCAGCAAAAAGAAATCCGGCGTCTTCATCTCTTCCCAACTTGGCTTCTTTCTGATTGGTATTGCCTTAAACATCTACTTCATCGCTAGCCTCAAAATGGGAATCCTCGGCATTCTCACTTCCCAATTAATCACCAACGTCGCCACCTTCTTTGTTCTATACTTCTACATCCGCCACGAATTCACCCGCAGTTTCTGGGTAATGGAAGCAAAAAAGATGCTCGCCTACGGCGCCCCAATGGTGATCGCCAATCTCAGCGTTTTCGTCTTCGAAGCCAGCGATCAATATTTTCTCAATCACTATTCTTCTCTCCACGAAGTCGGACTCTACAACCTCGCCTACAAATTTGGCCTAGTCCTAATTGTCGCCTTCGCCCAACCAGTTGGTCTGATCTGGGGCCCAATGTACCTCTCAGTAAAAGACGACAAAAACAGTGGTGAATTTTTTCGCAAAGCAATTACCTACGCCACATTAATTAGTTTTTTCATTTTCCTCGCCGTTAGCCTCCTTGCCAAAGAAGTAATCCAACTTTTCACCACCGAAAACTTTTGGAACGCCTACCTCGCTGTCCCCTTAATCGTCATGACCTACGCGATGTGGGGAATCCGCAAAGTAGTGAACGTCGGGATTCTCGTCAAACGCAAAACCAAATTTGCCGCCAAACTTTTCTTCACCGGAGCGGTAATGAACGTCATCCTAAATTTCCTCTTGATACCTGGGTTTGGCATGATGGGCGCGGCCTTCGCCACCGTCAGCACCTACGCCTTGATGATGATCGCCCTCCTCCTCTACAACCAACATCTCCTCGAACTCAAACTAGAATGGAACCGACTATTCAAACTTAGCGCCCTCACCTTGCTCCTTTTTTCCGCCGCCTTCTTTTACCCAACCGACTCCATCTTCTTCGCCATCCTCATTAAAACCATCGCCATCGTCAGTTTCCCGCTCCTCCTCTTCGTCCTCCAATTTTTCGAACCCGACGAACTAGACAAACTCCGCGAACTCCGAGACAAAGCAAAAACCTTCCTCCGTCGCAAACAACCGCAAGAAGTCGAAAGCAATTAATTCGGCAATTCTAATTCATCCTCACTCTCCACACACTGCCCTCGAGTCGGACAAAAAACGCCACAAGGATAATACGTCCTCAACATTGGCTTTACCGTTTTATCATGCGGTCGATACCCAACCATGTATTGATAAAACCCCCGATTCGCATCTTCTCCTAAAATCAAATCATACAAATCAGCAGTCCAATAATCTCGATCCTCTAATTCATACCCTTTCACCAAAAACGGTGTTTGCCGATGATTTCGATCACTCACATGCGCCGACTCATGTTCGAAATAACCATTCTCCCCAAACGCTTCACCATGATCAGCCGTAATAATCACTTTCGTATTTTTCCAATCCAAAGTCGATTTCAAATGATCAATCGTCGCTTTCAACAACCGATCCATCGAATACACCTCCAAGTCATAAAGCCCTTTCAAAAACGCCACCTCATCCGCTTCCAAAGTTTCCGGCGATTTATAAAGTTTCTCGGTCGCCTTCCCCAGTTTCACCCGATCAATTTCACGGTCAGTTGGATAATAAGGTGCGTGCGGCTCCATAAAGTGTAAAAACACAAAATTCCCCTGAGAATTCAAATTCACTCGTTTCAATCGTTCTAAAATCAATTCGCCATAAACCTTCGAATCCAAATCCCAGTCCAAATCTTTATTTCCACAATCCCCATTCGCCGCCGGCCGTTGAATCTTCTCCAACAAAAAATCCTCAAACTCATCAAACCCATCAGCATACCCAAAAGCCCGCGAAGTCATCACATTCCCCGTAATCCCCGTCGTTCGATAACCTCGTTGCTTAAATTTCTGCGGCAAAAACGCCCCAGCATGCTCCGGCTGAATTCCCGCCTTATTCGTTCGCGTAAACGGCAACACTCCCGTCATCATTGTCGGCATCGCAAAAAAAGTTGTCGCCGCATTCGTAAAAGACCGCTCGGCCACCTGCCACTCAGTTTCAGCTTTCAAAGAATTCAAAAACGGCATCAATTGACGATCATCCGCCGAATCTCTCCGCAAACAATCAACCACAATCAAAACAATATTATCTCCCATAAAAAAATTTAAAATCCCAAAAACTATGCCACACCACCCTCCCCCACTCAACACTTTGTCAAAGTGATTCAAACCGCCATATTACGGCCCCTCACGCAATCAAAAATTAGAAAGCAAAAAACACTTAGAGTCATGAAGCGTGGGGAAGAGAGTCAGCTAAAGTAAAATTATCGAACATCAAAAAGCGGCTCATGAGCCGCTTTTTCAGCGCAGGGGCGCACGCGCCCCGAAGCGTAAGCGAAGCACGTCCTAATTTTGCGTAGCTGTACTCTCTTTCGCGCGCTTCCCTCTAAACCACTCCTCCCCTTGCACCCAACAAAAATTCCCCTAATATAAAACCACTGCCCAAATTTATCGAACCAAATGAACCACTTAGACAAACTAGAAAACGACAGCATTTTCATGATCCGCGAAGCCTACGCCAAATTCCCTCACATGTGCCTCCTCTGGTCGATCGGCAAAGATTCCAGCACGCTCTTGTGGCTCTGTCGCAAAGCGTTTTTCGGCAAAGTCCCTTTCCCAGTAATGCACATCGACACCACTTTCAAATTCCCCGAAATGTATAAATTCCGCGACCACTACGCCAAAGAATGGAATTTAGATCTAATCGTCGAAACCAACGAAGAAGCCATCGCTAAAGGCATCAACTACGACAACGCCGACGCCTTCACTTGCTGCCACGAACTCAAAACCGTCGCTCTGCAAAAAGCAATCATCAAACACCAATTTAAAGCCATCGTTGTTGGCATCCGCCGTGATGAACACGGAATCCGCTCCAAAGAACGTTTCTTTTCTCCACGTTCATCCGACTTCAAATGGGATTACAAAGACCAACCTGTAGAAATGTGGGACCTCTATAAAGCCCAAGTCTCCGAAAACACCCACGTCCGCGTTCACCCATTACTTCAATGGACTGAAGTCGACATTTGGGAGTACATCCAACGCGAAAAAATGCCCATCAACGAACTCTACTTCGCCAAAGACAACAAACGTTACCGCTCACTCGGCTGCATGCCAATCACCACCCCCATCGAATCCAACGCCACCACTGTGGAAGACATCATCAGCGAATTAAAAGCCACCAAAGAAGACGAACGCGCCGGCCGCGCCCAAGACAAAGAATCAGTCTACGTGATGCAAAAACTCCGCGCTCTCGGATACATGTAATCAAAAATCAATGGAACGAAAACTCAATCTCGTCATGGTTGGTCACATCGACCACGGAAAATCTACTCTCATCGGTCGGATTCTTTTTGATACTGAATCAATTTCCGAAACTAAACTCAATCAAATCAAAGCTGTTTGCGAATCACTGGGCAAAAAATTCGAACTCGCCTTCCTTCTTGATCAACTAGAAGAAGAACGCCAAAAAGGAATCACTATCGACACCGCTCAAATCTTTTTCAAAACCCCAAAACGCGAATACGTAATCATCGACGCTCCCGGCCACGCCGAATTCCTCAAAAACATGATCACCGGCGCCGCCCTTGCTGACGCCGCAATCTTGATGATCGACGCCCACGAAGGCATCCAAGAACAAACCAAACGCCACGCCTACGTCCTCAAAATGCTCGACATCAAAAACATCATTGTTTGCGTAAATAAAATGGACCGAGTCGACTACTCAGAATCAATTTTTCAAGAAATCTCGACAAAAATCACCGAGATTTTCAATCAACTCGGCCTGACAGCCAAAACAATCGTCCCAATTTCTGCGCTTCAAGGAGACAACATCACCAAACCTTCCGAAAACCTTTCTTGGAACCAAAACAAACCTCTGCTCGAAATTCTCGACGAACTCCAAATCGCAAACACCGACAACAACGAAAATCTCATTTTCCCAATCCAAGACTGCTTCGAAGACGGCGAAAACATTTCTCTCGGCCGCATCGAAAACGGCCAACTCACCACCAACGATCAAATCACCATCCTCCCTGAAAACCAAACTGCCACCATCAAAGAAATCAAAAAATGGAATGAAAAAATTACCTCCGCCGGCAAAGGAGAAAGCATCGGCCTCACCTTCACCAACAACACCCGCCTCCACCGCGGCCAAATCATTTGTCATGGTGATCAAAGCAAGCTCCTCCACAATGAATTAAAAATCCGCCTCTTCTGGCTGGCTGAAAAATCTTTTGACCCCAACAAAAACTACACCCTCCGCATCGCCACCCAAGAAGTCCCCTGCCAAATCAAAAACCTCCAAGAACGCATCAACTCTTCCGATTTCACCACCATCGAAACCAACGGCCAAACACTCGAACAAAACGAAGTAGCCATCGCCGAAATCAACCTTAAAAAACCAGCCGCCGCCGACCTTTTCACCAAACTCCCAATCCTCGGACGCTGCCTCCTCGTCGATGAAGAACAAACTTGTGCCGGCGGCATCGTCATCGAATAACTTTCTTCTTTAATGACGACCTCTTCCAAATATCGCATCGGCTTGATCGAAACCAAGTGTCGCAATCACGAAATTTCCGCTAAAGCGAAAATGTGGAACACCGAAAATTCCGAAATCACCATTTTCACCACCCGCAAACTTTTCCCCCAAATCGAAGAAGAACTCAAAGGCCAAACCGAAAACTTCGAATGGGTTTTAGACAAAGAAGGTGAAAGCTACACCAAATACCTCAAACGAATCGAAAAAATCTGCAGCGAACGCATCGACCTCGCCTATATCAACACTCTCCGCACCTGGCATTTCCTTTTCTTCAACCCCAAATGCCCGACATTACCAATCATTTCCAATCTCAACTACTGGCTTGTCGACACCAAAGGCATCAAAAGATATTTTTCAAAATTCAAAGCCTGGGAAAACATCATCCACCACAACCCAGTGGCCAACGCCATCATTGGCCCCGCCATCCGCAAAAAAATTCTCTCTCAATACGCTGGTGTCATTGTTGAATACCCATCATTTGTCGAAAAAGCCAAAGAACTTGGCTACAAAAAACCAGTCTACTTCCTCCCAAACCGACCATTCGAAGGCTTACCTGAAATCAAAAAATCCGAAAAAATCCGTTTCGCCCTCCCCGGAATGATCGCCCAAAATCGCCGCATCTACGAACCGGTACTCGAAACTTTCGAAAAACTTTTCACCGAACACAACGACAAAATCGAACTCTTCCTCCTTGGCAAACCGCTCGGCGACTACGGCAAAACCATCACCGATTGGTGCGGCCAACTCAAAGACAAAGGCTACAACATTTGGTATCCCCTCGAATACGTTCCCGCCACCTTCCTCGAAGAAACCCTCTACAGTTCCGACGTTATCATCGCTCCACTAAAACTCAACTACCACTCCGTCACCGTCAACGAAGTCTATTCGCACACCAAAGGCACCGGCACTTTCTCCGACACCGTCAAATTCGCCAAACCCTGCATCGTCCCTGCCGGATACAACATCACGCCTGAAATTGAATCTTCATATCTTCCCTATCAAAATAAGGAAGAGCTTCACGACCTAATTGAAAAATTCATCATCGACGCAGATTACCGTCAAAAACTCCAAGAAAAAGCCCTCGAAAACTCTGAAAAATTTTCCCTCGCAAAAATGAACGCCGAAACTGATAGAATCAAACAAGAAATGATCCCTTCTTCATGATCAAAACCAATTTCACCAGCAGCAAATTTTTCCAAGAACATGCGGCCTCAAATCCCACCTCAATTATCGACGTTGGTGCCCGCGGCGGCCTTCCCAAAGAATGGCAACCTTTCCAGCATCTTCTTCAAGCTTATTGCTTCGAACCAGCCACCGACGAATGCCAACGCCTCCAAAATTCCACTCCGGAAAACATCAATTTTATTCCCCAAGGTTTAGCCGAAAAACACGGCCCCCAAACACTTCACATCAATCAAAATCCTGCCACCTCATCAATCTACCCCGCCAACCCGGATTACATTAAAAATTTCCCCGGCGGCCCAGACTTAGAAAACCTCGAACAAATCACCGTCGAATGCAACAGCCTCGACGCCATCGCAGAAACAAAAAATTTCCCCCA
>CAYGJQ010000002.1:0-4209 GCA_964350285.1 uncultured Candidatus Peribacteria bacterium
AGAGGTTGATTCGGTGATTGCGCGAGGTGACACAAAATCTTCAGTGCTTTTGAATAGTGGGGTGCAGGTTGATCTTCGAGTAGTGAATGATGAGAGTTTTGGGGCGGCGATGCATTATTTTACTGGATCGAAACAACACAATATTGCGGTGCGGGGGAGAGCTCAAAAGATGGGTTTGAAGGTGAATGAGTATGGTGTTTTTCGCACCAAGAAAACGAAAGAGAATCAGCATTTAAAAGCAAAGATAGTTCATGAAACTCATGGAGAAATGGTGGCGGGAGAGAGTGAAAAGGAACTCTTCGAATCTTTGGGTTTGAGTTATATCGAGCCGGAAATGCGGACTTCGCGAGGTGAGATTGAACGAGCGGAATTGGATTTCCAAGGAAAAGATAAATTGCCCCAGCTGATTGAATTGAAAGATTTAAAAGGAGATCTACATCTGCATTCAACTTGGTCAGATGGGGAAAATTCGATTGAGGAGATTGCCGCCGCTTATCAAGAAGCCGGATTTGATTACATTGCGGTCACCGATCACTCCCCTTCTTTGAAAATTGCTAATGGGCTGGAGATTGATCGATTGAAGAAAAAGAATAAGGAGATTGATGAGTTGAATAAGAAGCTAAAAGGCTTTCGAGTGTTGAAAGGAACAGAGGCTGATATTTTGCCTGATGGCAGCATTGATTATCCGGATGAAATTTTAGCGGAACTCGATATTGTGGTGGCTTCGGTGCATAACACTTTTAAATTGTCCGAGCAGGAGCAAACTGAGCGGATTATTAAGGCGATGCAGAATCCGCATGTGAAAATTCTGGGGCATGCTCATGGGAGATTGCTAGGCCGTCGGGAAGGATATGAGGTGAATATGGAGCGGGTGATTGAAGCGGCGAAGGAATATAAAGTGGCGATTGAAATTAATAGTCAACCGTTGCGGTTGGATATTTATGACAGCAATTGTTTGTTGGCAAAGGAGAAAGGGGTGAAGATTGTGATTACTTCGGATGCGCATCACCATTCGCAGAAGGACTTTTTGAAGTATGGGATTGGGATGGCGCGTCGGGGGTGGTTGGAGAAGAAGGATGTTTTGAATACGAGGAACGTTGAGAAGTTGTTGGAGTGGTGGGGATAAGCAGGAAGTTAGGATCTAGGAATTAGGAAACTAGGAGGGTAGCTATCAGGATGTTTCAGCTGGAATCCACTTGGGAATTTCATCTTTTTTCATAAAAATTTTATTTTTTCTTCATATTTGTTTGCTAGGGTTATTTTGTCATGACAATGAGGATGTTAGTTAGGTTAGTACGAAGGCGAGGTCTTCTAATCATGTCTTAAAAGGTGAAGGCCAAGATGAGTGGGGCTAAAAGGAATGAATCGGCAGGAGGAAAGCGAGATTTGTTTTTTTCTTGGTTTCAGGCCTGTCCTTTCTGGTGCCAGCTATGTTGAATCCACCTTTTGAAAAGCCTCCCCCAAATACTATTGCAACACTATTGCAATAAGTGTAAATTCCCTGGCGAACCAATTTTCGCTCTTTGTTGTACAGTTTTCTCAACCTATAGGAGGTTAATAGATGAGACTCTTAAGTTGTTTGCTCTTGGCAATGTTCTTGGCAATCCCAAATGCCTTTGCCGACGATGATGATCATGACCACCATGGCCATCATAGCCACGGTGGCAGCCACGAGGACCACGATAAGCATGATCATGGCATGGTTCATGGTCACTTATTGCTGCTGGTGGAGGCGACCCTGATTGGCAGCCCCTTGCATTTGGCGGTTGGTGGTGAGGCGGGTTTTCACATCGGTCCGATCGAGTTTGCTGCTCATGTGATGGTGGGTGGGGTGCTAGACCTGGAAACTGGTGAAGCAGCACCGATTGCTGAGCTACTGGGGGAAATCACCTACCGAATCTACTTTGGAAAGACCGTCGCGCTTTTCTTTCGAATTGAGGGTGGTCCGGAGATGCACTTGGAACTCGACGGTGGAGGAGTGGGGTTTGAATTGCACTTTCACTCGATCCTGACTGTGGGATTGCAGTGGAAACTGCATGAGAAATTTGTCCTCTTCACCAGGGCGGGCCCGATTCTATCCTTTACACTCGATGGAGACGTCAGGGTGTCGGGGTTCTTTGGAACCGGGTTCACGTTCGGCGCTGGCCACTAGCATGGTGTCGACTCAGTTTGGTTCAGGGTCACAACTAAATTGTTGTGGCCCGCTCTCTCTATCGCTACAATGATCTAGATTTAAACCATTCTATGAAAGTAGCCCTTGTCCATGATTTCCTGATCAAGATTGGTGGAGCTGAACGAGTTCTCCAAGCACTGACAGAGATGTATCCAGAAGCACCAATCTATACTTTGCTGTATGACGAAAAGGCGGTTGGCGATCTTTTCCCGCAAGAGAAAGTTCATGCTTCTTGGTTGCAACGGATGCCGCGCTCTTTGCGTTCGCGTCACAAGTATCTTTTTCCGATGATGCCGCAGGCCACTGAGCAATTTAATCTTGGTGATTACGATTTGGTGATTAGTTCTAGTGGTGCTTTTTCACATGGGATCGTGACTAATTTAAATACTAAACATATATGTTATTGCCATTCTCCGATGCGCTACGCTTGGGACTGGACCCATGAGTATGTGAAGGAAATGGGAGGTGGTGCATTGAAAAAAATAATGGTGAGAAAACTACTGAAATCTGTGAGACAGTGGGACTTCTTGGCCAGTGAAAGAGTAGATCGATATGTGGCAAATTCGGAACATGTACAAAAGAGGATTAAAAAGTTTTACCGTAAAGGATCAGATGTTGTTTATCCGCCGGTTGACTTGAAACGGTTTAAGAAATCAACGAAAGCGGCAGATTACTTTTTGATCGTGTCGAGGCTGAGTCCCTATAAACGAATTGATTTAGCAGTGGAATTATTCAACAAAGTCGGGCGTAGCTTAGTAATTATTGGTGAAGGATCGCATCTTGAACACTTGAAGCGAATTGCTGGCCCAACGGTGGAGTTGCTTGGCAATCAGCCGGATGAAGTAGTCGCCGACTATATGCAAAATGCCCGTGGTGTGATTTTTCCGGGGGAAGATGACTTCGGGATTGTGCCGGTGGAGGCAATGGCTTGTGGGAAACCGGTGGTGGCGTTTGGAAAAGGTGGGGCGCTGGAAACGGTGGTGCCGGGGAAAACTGGTGAGTTTTTCTATGAGCCGACGATTGAGTCATTAGAAAATGCGATTGGGCGGCTGTTGGCTAATTATAATAATTACAAGCCAGCGGCGATCCGGAAGAGAGCTGAAGAATTTACTGCGGAGAAGTTTAAACGAAAGTTTAAAAAAGTGGTGAAAGAAGTAATGGCGGAGTAAATAGTTGACTTTTTTTCGTAGTCCATTATGGTGACGGCCTTTTTAAAGATGTCTCATGGGAGAGGAGAATAAATTAAGGGATTCGATCCCTGAAAAATGGCAAACTATTAGATTGAAGCCCGTTGGAAGTGATGTGGTGATTGATGAGATGACTATTCTCACCATTAGAACTATCGGGGAGTTTATCAAAGAGCAGATTGAGCTGGTGTTTAATGAACGTGATGGAATTGAGATGGAACGCGTCACAAATAGCGCTACCTACAATCATGCAGCGCTTGCGGGGATAGTGAAAGTATTACTGAAGCAAGGAATGATGATTGATGAAGTTTGTTGCGAGGGCAAACAATCGAAGAAATCGGCTTGATAACTTCGAGAAATTACGGCGGAAGGGCTATTTTTTTTGAGAGGATTTGTTAGGGTAATGGTAGTTAATTTTTATGAATCTACCTATGGCTGACATTGCACTCTATCGAAAATATCGACCGCAGAAATTTGGTGACCTGGTGGGGCAGGATCATGTGCGAATTACTTTGCAGAATGCGGTGAAAGAGAATGCTTTGTCTCATGCCTATCTTTTGTGTGGGACCCGAGGAACGGGGAAGACTTCTTCGGCCCGTTTGATTGCGAAGGCCTTGAATTGTGAAACGCCTACTGGTGATGGTGAGCCTTGTGATAAATGTGATATGTGCAAGGCCTTGGCTGAAGGGAATTTGATCGACTTGATCGAGATCGATGCAGCTTCAAATCGGGGAATTGATGAAATCCGTGACTTGAAGGAAAAGCTCCACTTCGCACCAACGCGAGCGAAAGCGAAAGTCTATATTATCGATGAAGTGCATATGCTGACAAAGGAGGCTTTTAATGCGC
>CAYGJQ010000002.1:4219-7359 GCA_964350285.1 uncultured Candidatus Peribacteria bacterium
GAAGAACCGCCAGCTCATAGCTATTTCATCTTGGCGACAACTGAAGTGCATAAAATACCAGAAACGATTATTTCTCGGTGTCAGCGGTTTGATTTTAAGCGGATTGCGGAGGAATCATTGGTGAAACGATTGGAGTTTATTGCTGAATCAGAAAAGATTGAAGCGGAAAAAGAAGCGCTAGAGATGATTGTGCATCAGGTAAATGGGGGGATGCGAGATGCGATTGGTTTGCTGGAACAATTATCGGGGACGGGAAAGATTTCAGCGGAGGATGTGAAGCAAGTATTGGGGGTGACAGGTAGCGGACCATTGAAAAAACTATATAAACACTTATGTGATGGCAACTCTGCTGCGGCATTAGATTTAGTTCAGGAGCTGTTTGTGGAAGGACAGGACTTTGGAGTGTTTGTGAAAGAGATGATGTGGTTTTTGCGAGGAGAAATGGTGGGGAAAGTACAGGCCGGCGATAGTGCTGGGGCATATGAAGATTTGAAAATGATTGAATTGGCCCACAAAGTAATTGAGCAAATGAGTGGGGCGCCGATTCCGCAACTGCCATTAGAGGCAGCAATCATGAAAATTTGTGAAGGGAAAACAGCAAGTGCACCGACGCCAGCTGCAGCTCCGGTGGTTGAAAATAAGCCGGCTGAAGCAGCACCAGTTGCTGAGGTTCCCGCTCCTCCAGTGCCGGCTGCTCCGGCGGTTGAGAAAAAGGAGGAAGTTGTGATTGAAAAGACGGAGCCACCTCAAGAAAAAGAGCCGAAAGAAGAAAAGTCTAGTGAAATAGCAGAGGCCAAAAAGGAAACTGCGGCCCCGGTTGAGGCTGAGGCGCCAGCTGAGAAAAAGGCTGCTCCTGCGACTCCCCCCGGTGACAACAAGGCATTTAGTATTGAAGATCTGCAAAGTAAATGGAAGGAGATCATGGCGAAAGTAAGCTCGCCGGCGCTGCGGATGAGTTTGCAGCAGGGGAAAATCACGTCGGCCTCGGCGGATGCAATTTCGATTGGTTTTAGCTCCAATTTCCATTTAGACAAAGTCAATCAAAGTGCTGAATTAGTGATGGTTCAAGAAGCAGTGATGGAAACACTGGGGCAGTCGATGAAAGTTACGACAGTGCTAGTAGAGGCGGTAGAAATTCCGAAGCCGTCGGATACCGCGGATCAGCTGATTGAAAAAGCAGAGGAATTATTTGGATAAAAAAAAAGCCGCTGGATCAAGACAGCGGCTTTTTTGGTTTGAACTATTTTGCTAAGCGCTTCGGGGCAACTTTGATTTTGAGACAACGCTCATTGAGGACGGCAGCGGGGCCGGTGAGTTCCCCCATTCGGGACATTGCCACGAAGTCGTAGACGTTGCCGATGACAGAGTTGGCTTCGGTATTATTGAAGGTGCAGACAATTGGATCTTGGTCTTCCGGGGCTTTTTTAATGTCGATTTGGCCGCCGCGGGTAACGGTAGCTGCGGTGCCAGCAGTGAAGAATCCGTCCATTTCTGGTATTTCAGTGGCGACAATTGGACGAATCTCAACTTCATCGATCCCGGGAATAAATCCTTGTTCAGCTGCTTCAATGATTCGTTTGCGGGTAATACTAGGGAGGATGGCGTCGGCTTTGGGATCGTCGTGAACTGTTGCTGGGGAGATTAGTTTGTAGTTGCCGTTTGGTTTTTTCTTAGTGAAGAAGACGGCGGAGGATGAGGCTTCTTGGACTTCAAACCCTGCTTGGCCATCGGAGCGTGGCCCAAAGTAGATTACTTCAGTGTACTTGTCACCCTCGGGGTTTTCATCGGTGATGCTGCCAGCGGCGATTCGAGTTTTGGCATCAGCTTTTACTGAGAAGGTGTGTGGACCGTAGTTTCCAGACTGTTTTTTCGACCCAACTCTTGGTGGACGAGCGATGTCGAGACGACCTTCACATTTGATGCTAGCTTCTTTGCCGGCAAGGTAGAGACCGTAAGGGAAACACTCGACGCTGAAAATGTATTCTTTGGCTGGGTTGGCTCCAGCACCACCTTTGGTTCCACCGATCCAAGGACGGATGTAAAGCTGAGCCTCTTGACCCGCTGGGACGTAAGCGATGTTACGTTTTACAGTTTCGATGATTAATTCAGTTGCCATTTGTTTGAAAGCGGCGATGTTGTCGATTGGAATTTGAAGCGATAGTGCCGTTTCTACCAGACGTTCAACGTGCTCTTCAATTCCCGGGATGGAGACACTTTCTTTACCATCATATTTAGCAACGGCGCCATCGAAACCAGCTTGTGAATATTGGAGACTGGTATTGTTTGAAATCTGGACATCTACTGTCGAGCTTGGAAGAACTTGAGCCTGTTGCCATTCGCCGTTTTGGAAAACAGCAATACCTTGAGCATGAGAATGGACATACAACAAACCTTTTTCATTGTGTTTTGGGGCCTCGGGCTGCTGAGTACGAACTGTAATTGGCGTGCGACGAAGGAGGGTAGCTGTGCGTTCTTCGCCTTCTAGGCCGAACCCTTCAGCTTGAGGCTGGATATTATTAGTTTCGTTATCAGAAATATATTTCACCTGATGCCCGTAGGGGTTTTCAGCAGTTTGTCCGGAAACAACAATCCCCTCGTCTTCTAAATTTAAGACAGTGCCACGCCATTGATATCCTGGCTCTGGGTCAGTGCGGCGGATTAGCGTTTGGTCAATCTCCTCATTCATTAATTGTTGAACCCGGTCGATTTCGAAAATATTGTCACTTTGTTCTTGCGGATTTCGGAGATCAATAATCCACCGACCATCGACGGTAAGATAACAGTGGCGATAATCGTCGTGGAGTCTCTTCGAGCCATTGCCGATAGCTAAGCGACGAGTGTTTTCTGCACACATTTCAATTTCGTTGACGTGTTTGAGCGTAGCCTGGATTTTTCCCTGCTCATTGAGCTGAGGACTAAGATCTGGCTGCTCAGGAGTGAGGGGCTGCTGAATCATTGATTCAGCTTCGGATAATGGTTTGGGCATTGGATATCATTAAAAAATGCAGGAGAGGATGTTAGGAAAAAAGCTGATGTTGGTCAACTATAGCGGGGCAAATAGAGTTGCTATTTTTTATTGACAGCGATCAAATCATATCGAGGAACTGCTGCTCATTGAGGACTTGAACGCCAAGTTCTTT
>CAYGJQ010000002.1:7417-13938 GCA_964350285.1 uncultured Candidatus Peribacteria bacterium
GTGGTGGAGCTGATGGCGGATTGGACTTTAGCGCCGGCAGCTTTGAGACGTTCTTTGGCTTGCTGTCGGGGCAGAGTTTCCAGGGTGCCGGTGATGACACAGTTTTTGCCAGTGAGCGGAGTTTGCTTGTGGCCAGCGGCGGGGAAGTCGATGGTGATGCCAACTTTGGCCAGCTTCCGCATTAACTGCTGATGCTTTGAGTTTTGAAACCAATCGTAGAGGGATTGTGCAACTTTTTCACCAATCCCTTCGATGTTGACGATAGTTTCAAGATCAAGAGTGGAGGTGTGATCGAGAAGTTGTTGCGGGGTGATGCTGGTAGTTTGGCCAGTCCAGTGCGAACGAAGATAGTCGCTGAAATCTTGAGCAGTTTTCTCGCCGACATAACGGATTCCGAGTCCAAAAAGTAATCGTGGCACAGTAGTGTGCTTGGATTTTTTGAGTGAATCGATAGCGTTTTGGGCGCGTTTTTCTTTGAAAAGTTCAAGTCCGAGGAAGTCTTCTAATTTCAAAGTGAAAAGATCAGCAACGTCGGAAATGAGCCCGTTTTCGAGTAGTTGAATGATGACTTTGGGGCCGACGCCATCGATGTCCAAGGCGCCTTTGGAAACGAAATGGAAGAAACTTTGCTGTTCAACGGCAAAACAATTTGGGTTGGTGCAGCGATAGGCCGCCTCCCCTTCCACGCGCTCAACAGGGGAGTCGCAGACGGGGCAACTCTTTGGAAATTTGAATTTTTGCTCTTTGCCAGTACGGAGATTGATGAGTACTTCCACAACTTCGGGGATGATGTCCCCTGCTTTCTGAATGATCACCGTGTCACCGATACGGACGTCTTTCTTGGCGATCTCGTCTTCGTTGTGGAGAGTAGCGCGAGAAATAGTGGAGCCGGCGACGAATGTGGGAGTCAGCACTGCTACTGGTGTCAGTTTTCCTAAGCGGCCAACACTGATAATGATATCTTCGATTTTTGATGTGGCTTGTTCAGCGGGGAATTTGTAGGCAGCGGCGTAGCGAGGATATTTGGCGGTGTAGCCGAGTTTTTCTTGTTGGGCTTTGGAATTCACTTTGATGACAATCCCGTCGATTTCGTAAGGCAAATTATCGCGTTTAGCAGTCCAGTGATGGCAGAATTCGAGAACGTCGGTGGTGGTTTTGCAGTGCTGGTACTCCTTGTTTACTTTGAGGCCGAGACGCTGAAGGGTTTCGAGGAGTTCTTTTTGGGTTTCAGGTTGTTGATCAAGGGAATTTTTGTGGAGGGAATAGAAAAAAGCGTCGAGTTTGCGGTTTGCTGCGGCTTGGGGGTCGAGCTGGCGGACAGTGCCGGCAGCGGTATTGCGGGCGTTGACAAAGGTTTCGGCGCCTTCAGCTTCTAAAGTTTTGTTGATGGTGGCAAAATCTTTTTTACCAATGAATACCTCACCGGCAACTTCGAGATCTACTGGTTCGTTGAGTTCGAGGGGGATGGATTCGATAGTGCGGACGGTGTGGGTGACGTCCTCCCCTTCTTTACCGTTTCCACGAGTGACAGCGCGGATGAATTTTCCCTTTTCGTAATGGAGAGTGATGTTGAGTCCGTCGATTTTGAGTTCACAGACGAAATCGAGTTTTTCACCGGGAATAATACGTTCCAGGCGTTCCTCCCATTCTTTGACCTCTTCCGGAGAAAAGACGTCTTGGAGGGATTTCTTAGGAGTGAGGTGTTTGATTTTGCCAAATTTGCCGGAAAGAGTGCTGCCCACGCGTTGGGTAGGTGAATCAGCTGTAATCAAATCGGGAAACTGGGTTTCTAGTTCGATTAATTCACGCTTCAGGCCGTCTCTGACCGCTTCAGGAATATTTGATTTGTCGAGAACAAAGTATTCGTAATTGCGCAGCTTAATTTCCTGACGCAGTTTTTCGATGCGTTTTTGGGCTTCTTCTTTGGTCATAGAGTTGTTATTTATCCCTTTTTCCGGTATAATAATTTGAAATAATCGGACATTAAAAACTTAATTGAAGTAAGACACCCAGACAATGCTGAATCGGCCAGTCACTGATCCTCAAGAGCTTGATGAAGCAGATGAAAAATTTTTGAAAATGGTGTTGTCAAAAATCGAAACTAAAGAAATTAACCTCTACCAAACATCGTCATTAATGAATGAGCCGGTGTATGAAAAGCTAACACCAGAAGCGCAATCACAAGCGGAAATTGATGCTTTAAATCTGCTAACGACAATGCGAGAGATTCATAAACTATACCAAGCAAAACAAACTGATACTTACCAATTTAAAAATAAACTTCACCAGTTTCGGCTCACCAAAGAACGGATTGAGGATGAAGCTGGAGATATATTTGTTATTTAGGGGTTAGGGGGGGTAAAAATTAAAAACAAAAACTATGAGTGGAAAAAATTCTCCATCGCGGAAGGCTCCGGTGGCGCCGAAAAAAGCACCGAATACATTAAGTAATCAGCCAGCAAAGACACCGTTGTCGGCGGCGGAAAAGCAGGCGCGGGTGGCTTATTTGAAAGATCGTTTAGAAAGACAGATTCAGTCGCTTCAAGGAAATCAGAAGAAAGCAGCTCAGGAAAAATTGAAGAATTTGATGGATAAAGTAAGACAAAGCACTACGCGGACACAGTTAGAACAGTCGACTTTTGCGGCATTGAAGGAATGGCGTTTTACACATTCCGGTGATTTTGGCGTACAGCCAGAAGGGAAGTACTATAAATACTTTAAAAAATATGCGAATGAGTATCGCAAATTTAATTGGAGTACGTGGAGGCTTTTAACCAAAAAAGCTTCTTTGAAAGATGGGGTGTTAGCGAACGCCTGGACGACGATCAAAACAAAACTAAAAGGGGCGACCCCAGGTAATGCCAATGACAAGCAATTTGAGGCATTTGTCGAACAGTCTATCCGGGACTACGTTGATAATTTGACTAAATTCGATACTAATCGGGTCTCGGCGATGGAGCAGAGTCAGCTGGACAAAGCGAATGCGGCGTTTAAGATTCGTCAGTTTAATGAATTTGCGAGCCAGCGTGCGGGAACACTAGGCGAAAAATTGAAAGCTTCCGATGCTCCTCATTTAGTGGCACAGGCTTTCAAACAATTAAATTCAATCCAAATTCCAAGGCGATATGCGGACAAATATGCCAAAGTAAAAGATGTTCTTTTGAAGAAAGCAGCTAGTTTGAAAGAAAAAATTAAGGCTCCGGGCGCCCAAATGGCATCTTTGGCGGCTACAGCTAGTGCGATAATGAAAAAAACTACTTATTTGTCACGGAATGCAAAACTACGACAGAGAATTTTGAAACGCCTCTATGGAGTTGAGCGGGGCAAAACTCAAAAAATTGAAACGAAGCTAAGTCAAATTGGCTTTTCGGAAAACCCAGAACACCTGAAACGGGAATTTGACCAATTGAAAAAACTCGATGGTGAAGCGGAGAAATTGCAAAAAGCACATCAGAAAACTAAGGAGGCCGCAAAAAAAGCTCAGGCGGCTCAAGAGGCGCAAAAAGCTTTGACTCCAGCTGAAAAAATGGTTGGTCGGTGGAGACAAAAATACCCATGGGTGGATCGATTATTGAAAAACCCAATGGTGATGGCTTTGGCCACTTTGTTTTTTGGCATCTCGGCGAAGACAACCAAGCTATGGGGGTATAGCTACACTGAGAAAGGCAAAAAATGGATTAATCGAGCACGGGGAGCAAGCATTTGGTTTGGCAATAAGTTACAGGGGGCGCGAGATCGAATTGGAAAAATGTTTAGCCGGTGGACTAAGGCCAAAGAGTTGACGAAAATTCAGGCGACATATCGGATTCCAAAAACTAAATGGGCGACGCTAATGGATACAAAGACAACTCTGGGAAAAGTGATGAAAGATAAAACTCTGCCGCTAAAATTTCGAAAAGAATTAATGGCGGTTTATAAAAAACATAAAGCGAAATTTGATAATCGCAATTTGAAAGCGGGAATCGTTCCAGTGCAAGACCTGTTGTACTACGGCTATAAAAAATGGCCTTACACCAAAGCAACTCCCGCGAAGCAAGCCAATGCTAAGAAGCCGACAGCAAACAAAACACAGCAAAGTTCACAAACACAACGACGTCGGACATAGGATGTAAATTTAGCTTTTACTCACGTATAATAACCCTCAAAGAAATAACTTCATAAATCATGGCAGATCAAAATCCAATCCAAGATCAGGATGATCAACAAGCTACTGGCCAAGCCGCTGACCCAGTTCAAGATGATCAAAATCAAGCAACTAATGACGATGCATTATTCAGCGATGACGACTTCAGTGATGATGATTTCAGCGATGATACTGCCGTCGGGGATGATGACTTTACTGATGAAGATGATCTAATGGACGAAGAAGACTTGTTTGATGAGGAAGAATTATCAGACGCAGACTTCTTGGGAGATGAATTGGGGGATGATGACTTTACTGGTGATGACTCGCAACTATGCGACGATGTTGATCCAGCAGAAATTACTGCGGCTCAAGAACAAGCCGACCAAGAAGCAACTCAGGCGCAAGCAGCAATGATGGCGCAACTGCCAGGTGCTGATAAATTCGATATCTCGCCGGCAGTAATGCAGCAACATGGAGAACTAGTGAAACTAGTTTTGGCAACTGAATCAATGAATGACGAAGAACGCGAGTACTGGTTTCAAATCTTACCGATTATGACTGATGAACAAGTGCAGAATCTCCGCGATATCTTGGTGAATGAAAAACAGCAACTGGCGCAACTGGATCAAGAGTACGAACAAGAATTAAACCGATTGAATGAGAAGCACATGGTGGAATGGAAAGAGTTTGAAGCCAAAGAAAAACGTCGCAGCTTGGAAGCAGCTGAGCAAGCGGAAGAAGAGAAAGAAAGTGCGGCTGAGGAAGAACTATTGAAACAGCTTGAAGAACTTTAAAGGTAAAAGATTAATTAAGGACCTCTCAGATCTGAGGGGTCTTTTTGAGTTAGATTGGTTTGGCTTCAATGACTAGCCGTTTGAGGTTGGTGCCCACTGGAGTACAGGTGAGCAGAGTGAGACGTTGACCGCCTTTTTGATCGAGGACTTCTACTTGTTCCGGAAGAATCACTTTGATGCTGTCGACCTCGTAGATATATTTTTGTTGATTGTAATAAACGACGATACGGTCATCTTTTTGCAGGTCGTGAAGGAGGGCAAAGACGTCTTTGAAACGGCCTGGATCCCATGGAAAATAAGAACTGTGCCCGGTGATTACGACATTGCCGTCTTCACCCGGAAGAGCGGTGCCGGGATAATGAACTACTCCAGCGCGGAGAGCTTCTTGGATATCTTTTTCAAGTGCTCCCCAATCGCGACGAATGAGGTTGCGGGGACTAACGGGGATTACAGGGACGTTTTGGTTGATACGCGGAATTAAGATTCTGGTGTCGGGTGGAGTAACATCAAGTGAAAGAGCTGGAATTAGACTACTGGCTTGATCCCCAGTACCCCCGGCGAGAAGCGTTTGTTCCACCTGCTTATCGGCGGCTAGTTTTTCGAGAGTAGTGGTGTCAGTGAGACCAAGGAAGTCGTTAACACGTTTTTCGAGGATGACACTGTAAGCCGACCAGTTCATGACGATGAATGCCAAAGCAAAAAGAACTGCTGCGGTACTGATCAGTTGAAGAATATTCCAAATGCGTTCGGTAACGGGATTGTATGCTGGGGCCTTTTTTATTGGCTTTAGTTTTGGCGGTGATTTCGGCTTTGGCGCAGCGGCAACTGCTGGTTTGGCGTGGTTTTTGAGTGATTTTGCTTTTCTTGGCGCGGAATGGTCAATATTGAGAGTGTAGCTGGCGTTAGGGTGTAGCTGGCTCTTTGTAGTGGTAACGGGGATGTTTTGGGCTTTTGGCTTTGGATGTTGCCTGGTGATGTGTTGGGTTGTAACTGACTGGTGCTTGGCTGCAGGTTTATGGTCAGTTTTGGCTGGATGCTTCGGGTGATCTTTCTTTTGGAATGGGAGTTTGAGCTTGTAGGTGAGCTTTTTTTCGAAATGATCAGCTAAAAACGCTTTCACTTTATGTAAGCGCCTTTTTTTCTGCTTTTTGGCAGTTTTCTTCGGCTTTTTAGGGTCTTCAATGGAAAGAATTTCGATCATCCGCTGACGTGTAAAAAATCTATTAATTATAATAGAAAACTGCGTTTTTGGCAATCCTGCAGGAACTCACCAAATGCTTCAGTGAGTATAGCATCTTTAAATTCTGCAGACTCTGGAATTTTCCTAATCCGTAAACCGAAAGTGCATCACGTCTCCGGCTTGGGTGATGTACTCTTTACCTTCTAGGCGAAGGGCTCCGGCTTCCTTAGCCTTGGCGGCTCCCTGGTGTTTGACGAAGTCGTCGTAGGAGATTACTTCGGCACGGATGAAACCTTTTTCGAAATCGGTATGAATCACTCCCGCTGATTGGGGAGCAGTGAAGCCTTTGCGAATGGTCCAAGCGCGGATTTCTTTTTCACCAACGGTGAAGTAAGTGATGAGGTTTAATGTACGGTATGCG
>CAYGJQ010000002.1:13948-14243 GCA_964350285.1 uncultured Candidatus Peribacteria bacterium
CGGCGTGGATGAAGGCGTTGAGTCCGCTTTCTTCGAGGCCGAGAGATTGAAGGTAGTCCATGGCTTCCGCTTCGTCGAAACCGAGGAGGTCTTCCTCTACTTTGGCGCAGACGGGGATGGCTTGTTGGTTTGGTTTGATGCCGGCCTTGGTTTTGAATTCTTCAATGTTGAAATCGGCAACTTCTTCTTCACGGAGGTTTACCACGTACATGATTGGCTTCATGGTGAGGAGGTGGAGATCTTTGAGCATTTCTTTTTCTTCGTCGTCGAATTCCATTTGGTTGGCGAGCTCGAA
>CAYGJQ010000002.1:14253-20709 GCA_964350285.1 uncultured Candidatus Peribacteria bacterium
AGTTTGGCGTAGGCGATCTTGGCTTTATCTCCAGACTTTGATGCTGACTGGGCTTTTCCGAGACGATTTTCTACTGTTTGGAGGTCGGCGAGGATTAGTTCGGCTTCGATGGTTTCGATGTCGCGTTTGGGATCAACAGTTTCGTGGACGTGGGTAATGTTTTTGTCTTCGAAAGCACGGACTACTTGAGCGATCACGGCACATTCACGAATGTGTGAGAGGAATTTGTTTCCGAGCCCTTCACCCTTACTGGCACCTTCTACCAAACCGGCGATATCAACGAATTCGACTGCAGTTGGGATGATTTTCTGGGTGTCTTGATGCTTATTGAGTTCGATGAGTCTTTTATCGGGGACTTCAACGATGCCGACGTTGGGATCGATAGTACAAAAAGGGTAATTTGCCGCTTCAGCTCCTTTTGATTTGGTGAGGGCGTTAAATAGAGTGGATTTTCCAACATTGGGCAATCCAACAAAGCCAACTTTCAATGACATGGACGATAGATTTAAAGGTTTCGATAACTCGAAAAACACCTTACCTCCTGGGATCGTGGGGTGCAAGAGATAAGGTTTTCTGCGCCTCCTCAACCCACAGCGAACCATGACGTGAGGAGGTCTGGAGACATAGCACTAAACCAGGTTTTTGTCAATGACCTAAAACTGGAATTCACCAAACTTCCCGATCAGCAATTGGCTACGATTGTAAGCTGCTGATCGGGAGATGGCTCAGGTGGGGAGTCGGATGTAGTAGTCGGGGAATCTGTACGTGAGTCCCCAGTTAACTGCCGACTCGAGCGCCCGCAAGACTGACGGATGCAATAAGTCTTCAGCTTCGGCTTCGGCCTTTTCAAAAGGCGTGATTACATCTCTTTCTTCAACAATACCCCCAGGCGAGAAAACATTGTAAGCGACTCTTTTGGCATTCAGGAACCTCAACAGCGGCTGAACGGCTGCCTCGGCTTCTTGGATGCTGGAACATTGAATGATGTCGCTCATTGCCTCGGGGAATTTCATTGGATTTTCTGTCACGAGGACAATGAGAGCTCGTGTCCTTTGACGCAGATTTTTCATCATTGCCAAGGCTGCAAGAAGCGGAGCTTCTCGAACCGTTCCGTCAATGATGAGAGCGTCCCAGCTTTGTTCGATGAGGATGTTCCAATCCTCGAATTCGACCTTTTTTGGCTTAACGCCTGGCAAGCTGACACGACAGAACTCGAACCCGACCATCATCACTTTTGGCTTTTCGATTGCCATAGCCTTTCTCCATTTCTTGGCGCCTCCAAGCGCGTTTTGTTTTCCTGCTACCCAAAGTGGAGATAGCAGCAGGCAAGCATTGATTTTCCCCTTGTTCACACAAAGGCAGCTGCAGCTGAAATAGCAACAATTGCCTTTATGCGAACTTTGCTGAGCCATTTTGTGAAAGTTCGCCTTGCTCGCGGCAAATGGTTTGCACGGCAAGGAGGCGGCTAATTTGCCATTTGTAAGGTGTTTTGTCAAAAAGCCACTGAAAAAGATTTTTGCTCGATAAATCCCCAATTTAAATTGGTATCAGCTCGGAATATTTATCAGAAGGTGCCGCTAGAAGCCAAAGCATAGTATACAGCTTCTAGCGGTTGACCTTTGAAAGCGTCTGGCAAAACTATTTGACCGTGGTGATCTGATCTCCAATTTGAAGAAAGAGTTGCTGGTGATGATAGCGGTAGGCAACCCCTTGGACTCCTGCCACTTTAATGCGACTGGAGCGGAAAATTCTGCGGCCAGTCGCGGTGAGGCGGAGCGTTGGTTTTTGATTGATCAACACTTCTACCTTGGCGGGATCGGGAAACTTCCGCGAGACCGTTTTCAAATTGTAGTAGAGGACGTGTTGGTATTTGCCCTCTTGGACTCGAAAAGCGCCAAAGACTTTTCCGTCTTGGATGCCTTCGAATACTTTGATGGAGTCATGCCAGGCACGGTAGCCAGTCTGAATCGACTCTCCTAAGTCGATCATTTCTTGTCTGCTGAAGGAAACTCGACCTGATCTTCGCTGGCGGGCGATTTCTTGATAGAGCCGGGCGAAGAATCTGGGGTGGCGATTGTGCCATTTTCGGAAGGCTTGAGACCAGAGGAAAGTTGCGTGTCCCTTGATCTTTCCGCGCCGGCCGCCGCCGTGGATTTTGTCCCAGCGGTCGTGGTCTAGTCCAATCTGAAGAGCCGCTTTGGCGTGTGGGTTTTCGAATTCCAAGGCCGTGAACTTCCATCCAGATTGATACTGAGCCTTTGGATAGTAGAGGTCTTGGAACATAAACATCGGCCCTTCAGTGTCCTTAACACTGAGCAGCGTTCCTCCTTGGAGAAAGATGTGACCGAGCTCATGAAACAGGACGCCTTCGTTTGAGCTGGTCAGTGCCAAATCTACCAGGTGAATGCTTTTGATTTCCGGACTCCCCTCTCCAAGGAAAGAAACGTCCGGAGCCCAACCAGTATCTGCGGTTGGGTTATCAGCCTTGCCTGGCACCATCTTAAGCCAACAATTGGCGGGCTGGTGATAAAGCGCATGCTTGCCGAAGACCTGCTGAAGTTTGAGGTAGGCGCGCTTCATATTGGCGAAGAGTTCTTCGCGTTGGGCGATGCTGATCTTGGAGACCAGTCTGAAACTCACGTTTCCCAGCTTCAATCTTGGCCTGTGGTGAGTTTGCTTTCTTGATGTAACTCCCTTGGTCTGGGTGGTTGGGATGATGACTTATGCTACCCCCAATGCGATCAAAAACATGATCGCTAGTACGCGATATCTTGACATTGGCTGGTCCTTTCTTTGTTTGCCAGTTTTTCAAAAGTCTTGCAATTCCCCACAATTGCGAAAACACCTTAGGTTTTTTTTCACTTTTGTCAACCAAGGTGCTGCTATTGAATCTGCACAATCTCGCTAGAAAGAAGGTCGTCGGCGGGGTTGGAATTGTTGTTTTGGCCAAGGTTGGCTTCGATGGTGGCTGGAGTGTTAGCATCGAGAGAAGTGGCGATGGTTTGTTCGGCATGTAACTGGATGCGAACTGAGACTGAGGAATCGTTCTCAGGGAGAGGTTTGATTTGGAGGGACATTGAGGCGATCTCTTTGGCCTTGATATTGGTATTTAGATCTTTGATGATGGCAATGATTTGGCTGTCTTGTTGCTGAAATTGAGCGAAGCCAAGTTTTTTGCCGGATTCGGTGAAAAGTGCGATGTACTCAATGGCGCTACGAGCACTTCCCTCCTCTACCGTGAGTTCATCAGAGTTGTCGTCGAAGTCGATTTCGAAAGCTAACTGTTTGAGAGTGATGTCGGTGGTGCTGGCTTCGATGGCGATGTTCATCACTTCTTGGTAACTAGCGTCTTCAGCTGAGGTAACTGATTTACTTTGATCGAGCAAAGTTCCTTCCGGAGCTGATGAAGGCAAATGAGTTAGTTTCCAGATTAATACTTTTGGCGAAGATTGTTCGCCGATTTGGAGTTGGCCCCGGAGCCAATCGGTGGGAGTTTGGGCAAAACTTAGGAGAATCACGAGGGCTACTAAAAAGACAGCTGCGGCATTGCGAATCAACTTTTTGCGTTTGTGCTTGAAACGATTTTGAAATTCTTCCCAGCTATTTTTGTTTTTATTTTTGTGCTCCATTTTTGGGGTCAAAGAAATTTAGATTCTTTGCGGCCATCATCAAATTATACTATTTTTTCGATAGTTTGTAAATCACTTAATGAGATTTGGCCGGGAGCGCTTGTTTTGAGGTCAAAGGAGTGAATGTGAGGTAGTTGCCGAGATAGCAGCCGTAGATACGAGTGAATTTGCCGTGGCTCCCCATTCCGAGAATGATCGCTTTTTGGCCTTTAGATCTGAGGTGATTGAGCAAGGTGAGGAGACGGAGGGTATCTGTGTGATTTTTGCAGTGGGTGGCGATTTTGATGATGTCCGGTTTGAATTGGCGCATCTTTGTGACTACTTCATTGAGTTTGCGCTCGGTTGGAGTTTTGGTGAAATCATGAAAAGAAATCACTAATTTGGTTGAACGCTTTTTGGCGGCATTTAACTCTTTAATTAATTTGGGATTGGTATGAATGCCAATATCAATATATTTGGCACCGAGTCTTGAGGCTTCAGCTAATGCAGCAACACGTTTAATCTCGCTATCCTTCCATTTTCCTTTTTCTTTTTTAGCTTTGTTGACAATTAAAAGTGGCTTTTTGGTGAACGTCATTAATGTCGGCAAATCGAGATCAGAAATATGGTCGATCCAAATTTCGATGATATCACTGCTTTTCTCAGCTTTCTTCACCAACTGACGACATTCGGACATCGTTTTTGGTTGGAGGGGAATACAAATCTTGCTTGAAAATTTCATCTGATAGACTATTAAATTAGTTAAGCCATTTTCTAAAGTACCACACTATGCCAAATATTGAATTCCTGCAGGAGTATGAATTCCTCGGCAATACCATGCAGCAATACCTCTATGCTTCGCTAACTGTAGTGATTTTTGCAGTTTGTGGATATATTGCAAAATACATTATTCATCGTAAATTTAAGATTTGGTCGCAGAAAACTTCAACCAAGCTAGATGATGTTTTGGTAAGAATTTGGCGAAAGATCGCTGGTTTTTTGATTTTTGTAGCGGGGCTATATGTGGCGATGGGGTTTTTGACATTTGAGGATCAGGTGGGAAAGTTTGTGAATATTGGGATTTTAATGATTTTAACTTTTAAGGTAACTAGAGTAATTCAATTCTTGTTTAATACAGTGTTGACGCTCTACATGCGGCCACTATCTGAGCACAGCAAAGTGCTGGACGATCAGTTTGTGAATTTCTTTCGGAAACTCGGAAATGTAGTGATTTGGGTGTTGGCGGCGCTGTTTGTGCTGGCGAATATGGATGTAAATATTACTTCGCTGGTCACTGGGCTGGGGATTGGTGGTCTGGCTTTGGCTTTGGGGGCGCAGGAGACGATTAGTAATATCTTTGCCTCATTATCATTGCTTGGTGATAAGCCATTTCGCACTGGTGACTGGGTGACGATTGATGGAGTGGAAGGAACGGTAAAGGAGCTGGGGCTGCGAAGCGTAAGATTGGAAACATTCGACGGGACTGAAGTTTTGATTCCAACCAAAAAAGCGGCGGCAGCAGTGATTGAAAACATTGATCGCCGACAAACGGTAAAAGCGCAATATACAGTGGCAATCGATAATGTGACGGAGCAAGCTACTTTGGTGACGGCAATGGAGGAAATCCGCAAATACTTAAAGGCTTTCGGCAGTGAGGTGACTGATTTTCGAGTGAATTTAGAACATTTTGATGAGCATGCGCTGAATCTATTGGTCCAATACTGGGTAGCAGACCCTTTCAACTGGCCGCGGTTTTTGGAAGTGCGGACGGAAGTTAATTTGAAGATTAAAGCGATTTTGGAAGAAATGAATGTGCAGTTGGCGCGACGGTTTAAGGCTTAGAACTGTGCACGGTTCGACGGAGCCACTGGGAGTCCGTCTGCTACACAAAATCAGTGCACAGCTTCGCTTACGCTGCGGCTTGCGTGCAAGCCTTCGCTGGAAAAAGGGCTCATAAGCCCTTTTTTGCGCATGATAATTTTGCATAAGCAGCTAGCCTCTCAGTGGCTCATGATTCTAGGCGATATTATTCTAGTAGTCTGAAATCATCGCTCTTTTTTAGTGAGAACTGTGCACGGAAGAGGGAGATAGCGGCTGCGCAAAACTAGTCAAGGCTTTGCTACGCAGCAATCTCCCTCTTTGCCGACGTTGCTTCAACATACTCATACCATCGCGCTTTTTTAGGTGGGATGGGGAGATTTGCCAAAATAGCTTTTTTGTTGCTTTTTTATATTTTTATGCTAGGATGGACCTCCTGAACTTTGAGTTTTTTGTGAGTGGTTTTCCCAAGAGGTTTGAAGTTTGATTCAAATGATTACTTTATGAATATATGACTACATTCAAAGACCTTGGGTTGAATCCGATGATCCAGCAGGCGCTGGAAGAGATTGGGTTCGAAACTCCGACGCCGATTCAGGCGAAAACTATTCCGCATTTGATTAATTCTGAACGTGACCTGATTGCCTTGGCGCAAACTGGTACCGGGAAGACGGCGGCTTTTTCGTTGCCGGTGATTCATCAATTGGATGAAAAAGATAGCAATGTCCAAGCCCTGATCCTCTGCCCTACTCGTGAGCTAGCGATTCAGGTGGCGAATGATATTGAGAAATTCATGATGTATCTCTCTTATCTAAAAGTAACGCCGGTTTTTGGTGGAGAGAGAGTTGATAAGCAGATTCGAGAGTTGAAGAAAAAACCACAAATTGTGGTGGGGACGCCGGGACGGGTGAATGATTTGATCCGTCGGCGGGTTTTGAAATTGGAGAATTTGAAATGGCTGGTACTAGATGAAGCGGATGAGATGTTGAACATGGGTTTCAAGGAAGAACTGGATGAAATTTTGGAAACA
>CAYGJQ010000002.1:20719-39362 GCA_964350285.1 uncultured Candidatus Peribacteria bacterium
GAAGAAAAACAAACGCTGCTGTTCTCGGCGACGATGGATAGAGATGTGCGCCGGATTGCCAGCAACTATATGGATAAGCCGGAAGATATTACGGTTGGTGAAAAGAATAAAGGATCGGATAACGTGCAGCATTTCTATTATGTGGTACGGGAAAAAGATCGCTACCAAGCGCTACGACGGATTGCTGATGTGAATCCTGATATCCACGGGATTGTTTTCTGTCGGACTCGGCGGGAGACGCAGATGGTGGCGGATAAATTGATTCAAGATCATTATTCAGCAGAAGCAATTCACGGAGAAATTTCTCAAGAACAACGAACGCATGTGATGAATCGCTTCCGAGACAAAAAAGTTCAACTACTGGTGGCTACTGATGTAGCGGCTCGGGGGATTGATGTTTCAGGACTGACACACGTAATCAATTACAACCTGCCAGAAAGTACCGAAGCCTATGTTCACCGGAGTGGTAGAACGGGCCGTGCTCATAACCTTGGGGTTTCGCTGGTGATTGTGAATATGAAGGAAAAATACAAGATTCGTGCTTTGGAGCGGAAGATTGGGAAGGACTTTGAACAGGGGAAAATCCCGAATGGTGCGGATATCTGTGAACGCCAGCTATTTAGTTTGATTGATAAAGTTTGTAATGTCGAAGTGGCCGAAGAGCAAATTGGAAAATATCTTGATCTGATCAATAAGAAATTTGAAGGAATGGAACGGGATCAGTTGATCAAGAAATTTGTTTCTGTGGAATTCAATCGCTTCCTTGAGCACTATCAGGATGCGGTGGATTTAAATAAGAATGTTTCGAAAGACAAACCGGCGGGAAATAAATCGGGAATTTTGTTTGCGCGATTTAATGTGAGTATTGGGAAGCAAGACGGCTTGAATGTGAAAGAGCTACTGCAATTTCTCAATGAACAACCAGAACTCAAAGGAGTGGAATTTGGGAATATTGAGATCATGAAAGACTGTACTCTTTTTGAAGTAGATGAACGTTATCAGAAACAAGTAATGGACTGCTTTCCTTGAAGTGACGTCGATGGAACTGAAGCTAACATTATTTGCGATGACACTGGGGAACAGACATCTCGTGAAAAAAATCGAGGTGGCCGTGGTGGTCGCCGTGGACCGCGTCGTCGGAAGAATTTTGGCGGTGGCGGTGGTTTTGGTGGCCGGAAGGGTGGTGGGTTTAAAGGTGGCTACAAGAAAGGTGGTCGACCAGGTGGCGGTGGTGGCGGACGCCGCAAGCGCTACTAATTGTTGAGAATCTTTACTAATCCGGCTAGAATCGTCGGGGTTTGAATTTTTAAAAAGCTAAGATGGATATTTATAATGTTGCGATTGTTGCCCATGTAGATCATGGAAAAACTACTTTGGTTGATGCGCTGTTGAAAGCCAGTGAATCGTTTGATGCTCATAAAGGATTGGCGGAACGAGCGATGGATAGTAATGACCAAGAGAAAGAACGTGGGATTACAATTTATGCCAAAAATGCGGCGATCACCTATCAAGGGAAAAAACTGAATATCGTTGATACTCCGGGGCATGCTGATTTTGGTTCGGAAGTAGAACGGGTACTGCGAACAGTTGATGCGGTAATTTTGGTAGTAGATGCCTATGAAGGTCCGATGCCACAGACGAAGTTCGTGTTGAGAAAATCGCTGGAGTTGGGACATAAAGTATTGGTGGTGATTAATAAAATCGATAAGCCAATGGCCCGACCGGATGAGGTGGTTGATCTGACTTTCGATCTCTTCGCGACACTTGGAGCTACTGATGAGCAACTTGATTTCCCCTATGTTTACGCGGTCGCTAAAGATGGCGTGGCGGTGCGTGAATTGAATGACGAACAAAAAGATATCACGCCGTTGATTGATTTTATTTTGGAAAATGTGAAACCAGCGGAAGCTAATACCGAAGTGCCTTTCCGGATGCAGCCGGCAACCTTGAAATACGATAACTTCTTGGGGAGAATCGCGATTGGACGGGTTTACGAAGGTGTATTGAAAGCGAACCAACAGGTAACAGTGATTAAAGCTGATGGAGAGAAATATTCGGGAAAAGTGACGAAGATTTTTGCATTTGAAGGAATGGAGAAATATGAAGTGGAAGAAGCGCGGGCTGGTGATATGGTGGCTGTAGCTGGGCTGCCAGAGATTTATGTAAGTGAAACAATTTCTAGTGACCCAAATGCGGAGGCCCTCCCGGCGATTAAGGTAGATCCGCCAGCGTTGGCGATTGAATTTATGGTTAATGACTCCCCTTTTGCCGGACGAGAGGGTGAATTTGTGACCAGTCGGCATTTAAAAGAACGTTTGGATAAAGAATTGGAAACGAATGTGGGATTGAAGCTAGAACCAGTGGATGGAAAGGATGCGATTAAAGTTTATGGTCGTGGGGAAATGCATATTGCGGTATTGATCGAAACGATGCGTCGGGAAGGATTTGAATTGCAAATTTCACAGCCGGAAGTAGTGATGCAAGAAATTGATGGCAAGAAGCACGAACCAATTGAAGCAGTGGTGATTAATGTGCCAGATGAAATGTCAGGATCGATTATTGAAGCAATGGGTCGCCGAAAAGGTGTGATGAAAAACATGAAATCGGAAGATGGACATACACTCTTGGAATTTGAAGTGCCAACTCGGGGACTACTTGGGTTCCGTTCAGTTTTCTTGCTTTTGACTCGTGGTGAAGGAACTTTCTATCACTCGTTTGAACGATTTGCGCCACACCTGGGGCCAATTGAAAAACGTGCTGTTGGCTCAATGATTTCTGGTGAAACCGGCGCGACAATGGCTTATTCACTTTGGAAGTTGCAAGAGCGTGGTCCACTTTTTGTGGAACCGGCAACTGAGGTATATGAAGGGATGATTATTGGGGAACACAACCAGGGAACTGATCTAGTGGTAAATCCAATTAAGAATAAGAAGCTAACAAATGTGCGCTCGTCTGGGGCCGATGATGCCTTGAATCTCACTCCGATCGTGCCGATGACTCTGGAGAAAGCGATTGAATACATTAAAGATGACGAATACGTGGAAATCACTCCGACACGGGTAAGACTAAGAAAGAAACATTTGAAAGAAACTGATCGGAAGCGGGCGAAGTAGACAATCAAAAAGGAGCTCGGATGAGCTCCTTTTTTTAATTCTCTTCAACTGCCTCTCCAGCTGGTTTGGGATCTGGTTCTTCTGGCTTTAAAAAATCTTGGGGTGGGATAATAGGGGTGGCTGGAGGCTCAGTACTGATGGTAGGAGGGGTGGCGATTTCTTCAATGTCGGCGATAATGGAAACAGCGCGTTTTTCGCCTTCAGCGAGAGTAATTCCTTCAGGGAGGACAACATTGATGAAGGCGGTTTTGTTTTGTTGGAGAGTGGTGATTGATACTGGGAGCGTTTTGAGATTGGTGATTCGGCTGAGGCGTTCGTTGCTACCGCGGATTTGGATGGTGGATGGACGGACCGTCAGATTTTTGAGCCATGCCGATTGCAGTTCGCCAGTAACCACTGGTTGGATGCCGACTACTTTGGTGCGCAGCCCTTGTTCGATGATGATTTCGGCGTTGACGTCTTCTTGTTCAAAGTTCAATCCTTCGACAATAGTGCCATCAGCAGTGACAGCCTGGAGAGTGGCTTTTTGGGTAAGATTAGTGGTTTCTGTTCCCTTGAGGACAACAGTGGCGCGGAGTTCGCTGGCTTTAGCTAGTCCTTCTTTGCTGCCTTTAACGATCATGTCATCGCGAGAAAGTTTTACTTCTTTCACCTGATAATTTTCGGCGGCTTCACCATTGATATCGTAATTGATTGGCAGGGTCTTTTCTTTTACTTCTTCGAGTTCAACCTGAACTTTACTTGGCTCAATTTTTAGCACGCGGACATCGGGATTTTTGGAGGTAACGGATACTTCAGCGGCGATTTCTCCACCGGCGGCATTCTTTAAATCGATATAGACTTCGAAGTCATTACTGGAAAGTTTTTGGATGTCGCGAGGTGCTGATTGTAGGGTGATTACGGCTTTGCCAAGTGGGTCCTTTAAAGTGAGGTCCTCTGGAAGATTGAAGGCTTGGATTTCTAACTGTTCAGGGAAAACGTAAAAAGTATTTTCGAGACTAACGACAATAATCCAAAAAGCGATAGCTGCAATGATCGCGAGAATTTTAAGGAAAATATTTTTCATGCTTATTTTTTAGTTGGCTTGATTTGTTTGCGGTAAAAACGTTTTAATTGACGGCTCAATTGTTCAATAGTGATGTTTTTGTCGATTTTTCCGTCTTTGGCATAGGATAGTGTCCCCTTCTCTTCTGAGACAACGATGATGTGGGCATCTGTTTCTTCCGAAAGTCCAATGGCGGCTTTATGTCGTGTACCAAAAGCATGACCGTAGCTTTTGAATGATGGAGGGAGGATGCAAGCAGCAGCGCGAATTTTTCCGTTTTGAATCAGAACAGCGCCATCATGAAGCGGTGAACGAGGCATGAAAATGTTTACCAACAATTCCTTCGAAACATCGGCATTCATGCTTACGCCGGTTTCCGCATAAGCAGAAAGACTAGTTTCGTTTTTCAATACAATTAGAGCTCCGATTTTCTTTTCTTTGAGCTGTTCACAGGCTGAAAGAATACCAGTGACCATCGCCTCAATTTGTTCAGCGGTGACGTTATGGAAAATTTTAGTTTTCCCGAGTTTTTCGAGCCCCATCCGCAGTTCTTGTTGAAAAATCACCGGGATGGCGATCAAGGTTACCGTGAGAAATTGGTCGAGGAGCCAACCGAGGGCGATGAGATCGAGCCATTTACTCATCAAGAAGAGAATGGCGATGATGATCAAACCAAAAAGAATGTGAACCGCTCTGGTTCCCCGAAGCAAAACAAAGATGAAATAAAAAAGCACCGACACTAAAAGGATATCGATGATTACTTGCGGATAGGAAAAATTTAAAAGCTGGATATTCTGCCAAAAAGCGGTGAGCTCTTGGGATGTAAAGAGAATGAAATCAGCGATGACGCGATTGAAATATTCAGCCATGAGGAAATAGCATTACTACCAAACGGTAGTGTAACCCCAAACCGACTGAGTGTCTATCGGAGTGCTATTTTCTTTTTTTGCGGTGAATGAATGCCGCTCCAGCAAGACCGATAATCGCCGGAATTGCGATTGGGCCACCGGTGGCGGGGAGTTCTGATTTTCCAGTTGTAGCAGCACCATGGGTTGCGTCGGAAGTTGGCGGAGTGACGGTGGTGCGACCGAGAGTGGTACCGGTGAAATCGATTGCAGGTACGCCATCAGGTCCGACAGTAATATTGCTGTCTTCGTAACGACTAGCTGGTGAATCTACGGAGTCTGTTGTAGTTTTCTTAGTTTCGTCTGCAGTTGATGCGCTAACTGAGGCGGCGCTGGGTCCAGAAGTTGCAGCGTCATCTTTTGCCGCTGATTCGCCAAGGAGGCGGCGGAGTGATTCTTCAGCTTCTTGAGGGCCGGCAGATGAATCATTAGTTTCAGATTTGTCAGAACTAGTATTGGCGGTTGATTTGTCCTCTTTGTCGGTATTTTCGGCAGTTTCTTTATCTTCAGTATCAGTTGATTCGTTAGTTTCTCCTTCGATACCTAAAAGATCGCGGAGACTTTTGGAGGTGTCGGTGTCATCTGCGCCAACTCTCTCGATTACTTCACCTGGAGTAGACTCACCAGGTTTGGCGAGGAGCTGAGCAACAAGATTGCTATCGGTTGTCTCTTCAGCGGCAAGAAGATTTGCTTTAAAGTTATCGCCAGAAATCGGTGCTGCGGGACTTTGAGCCCAGTAAGCTACGACAGTAAGTGCGGCAACGCCGAGAAGGGATACGCTGACTTTGATTTTTTCAGCAATGGACATTACGTATTGTTGGTTTTTCTTTTGATCTGACATTGTTAGTTTGTTTTAGTTTTAGGTTTTGACAAATCTGTTTATTTTAGCACAAATATAGGCTTTGTTGAGCTTAGTGCAGTAGACTCGTAGCCTAAATGTTTTTTAATTTAGGCAGATGGAGAGCAAATGCCTGGCTGCCAGATGCCTTTCTCGTCAACTTCTGCCTCTTGTTCAGCTTGCTTGTAGTCGCTGTGGCGGCTGTATTCTTGGACTTTCATTTCTTTGCCGTAGCCTTGGCGGATTAAGTCCTGGATGATGTCGGTGCCGTCCGGGAGTGAGATGTAACGAAGGTAGCGACCGTACTTATCCTTATCCCCTACTTGATCGTCGGATTCGAGGATGATGGTGCGGTCGGTTTGAAAATAATCATTGAGTTGATCGATGGTTTCTTGGGCAAAACATTGTGGTGGCTGATCACCAATTGAAAGTTCTGGTGCGTCGTAACCGATGAAACGGATAGTTTTGAGTTCTTCATTTTCTTCAACCAGAATGGTGTCTCCGTCAACGATATGGACAATACTGGCCTTGGCTTCAGAAAAGCCAATCAAGCGGCTAATTTTGGGCCAAAATACTTTGATATTGAGGGTGAAATATCCTGTAAGGAGAATCACCAGTAAAAAAGGGAGGATCTTGCTAATTCGGATACGTGCCATGGTTGACAAATGTAAAATAGGAAGGAAATGTAACATTTCTTGAAATAGCGGTCAACTAGGCGATTTGTCTTGGCTGTGCTATTTTGGGGGCCGATATTTCTTAAGAAGTTGTGATGGGTTTGCAGTCTTACAAAGCGAAAGTTAAATACGCCAAGGAAGTGGCTGACCAAGTGTTGGAAATTGAGTGTGAATTGGTTGAGCCGCAAACGATCGAATTCAAGGCGGGACAGTTTGTGATGTTGAAAGTTCCGAATGATGAAGGGAAAGTGGTGAAGAGAGCTTATTCGATTTGTAATCCTCCACGTGAAAATGGTCACGTGATGTTTGTGATCAAATTATTGCCAGACGGAAAAGCGTCGAATTACGTGCGTGAATTTGAAGGAGGGGAAGAAATTGAGTTTGAAGGACCGTTGGGGCACTTTTCATTGGTTAATGACCACGATAAAGAAATGTTGTTTGTGGGAACTGGAACTGGAGTTGCGCCGCTTTGTTCGATGATTATGGAGAATCTGCAGTCCGGCGAAAACCATAAAATGAAACTAATCTTTGGTGTACGACACCAGAAGGATATGATTTGGGACCAAGAATTCCAAAAGTTGGCCGATAAATATGAAAACTTCGAATACTTGCCAACTTTGTCCCAGCCGGATGATGGGTGGACGGGGGCAGCGGGAAGAGTGACAGCTAGAATTCCTGAGCTCGAATGTGACCCTGAAAATACCCAAGCTTATCTCTGTGGTTCGTTTCCAATGGTGCAAGAAGTAGAAGGGATGTTGAAAGAAAAAGGGCTCCCTGCCGAAATGATTAAAAAAGAAATCTACTAACGGAAATGTTTGTCGAGGATAATGTAAGTTCCGGCGGCGGCTTGAACTATTTCTTCGTGTTCGTCATGGATATGTTGAAGAAATTCATTTTCAGGGTTGGTGTCGCCAACTGAATAAGGTGTGCCGAAACGGCCGGAAAGCAAGGCTTCGTCATTGCCGCCAATGTTGGGGCGGTCGCCGACAGCGATGATTTCGGCAGCATTTTCACTCACCGGGAGATTATGATGAGCTTTGAGGTAATGGGCGAACTGTTGGACGCCGAAGTCTTTGTCGGCTGCTTTGTTGAGAATAATAAATCCAATGCCGGAGTTGGCGACAATTAATTTTTGATCGGGGTCGTGGCGCTGGAAAATTGGCATTACTTCTTTGAGTAGCAAATTATTGCGCTCTTGCCATTCAGGGAGAGTGATACCTGTAAATGTTTTCGGGCGGACGATGACAGTGCACTCATTGACGTCGATGTAGTCGGCATTGTCTTGATGTTGGTCGGCGATTTCTTGGTAGAGGTTGTTGATGTGGTTGCCGGCGTATGGCCATTCAATGTGGTAGTGTTGCTGATAATCACCGGCTTCGGCATCCCAATAATGACCAGTAGCGCCGTTTTCCGCGACCACGTACCAGTTTTTACGAGTGGTCTCGGGATCGTTTGATTGTTCGCAAAGAAGATCAATCACCGGTCGGAAAAATTTGAATGGGCGAGCTGAACAGATTGCAAATGGGCGTTGATAAGTAAGTTCAATTAAAAGCTTGGCCAGTTTGGGATCGAGTTCGTTGTTGCCACATTCTGGTGTAAGAGTGCCGTCGTAGTCGAAAATTGCAGAGAAGTATTTTTCTGGTTTCATGAGGGGAGTTTAAAAAAGTGTGCCAAGTCTAGCATGGAGTACTGGACGGAGCGAGTTGTTTAGCGCTCCGTCCAGGATAGTCAGAAAACAATGAAACAGAATGTTTCACTATTTTCATGATCAGTAGAGGTTGCCTGCATATGGGATGAGATAGAGCTCGTCGTCGGTGAGTTGTTTCACCGGCTTGCTCTCCCAGCCTCGGCTTTGCAACGCAGAGCGACTCCAAAGGTAGTACCGTTTATTATTCTGCAGTAGGTAGATTCTTTCGGGATGACTACCTCGAATCAGCACGTTGTTGGGCCAACTGTAGCTGTTGATCAGCTTGAAAGGTTTTCCCCGAGGGAGCTCTTTGAAGCGATCGGCACTGACAGTCTGAGGCTTTTTGTGGGTGAGATTCAATTGAGATAGCAGGTTGGGTTTGATTGGCCGAATGCCGTTGCGACTGTGAATGAAAGTCTTTTCCTGGAATCTGATCGCCGTGCCTTCGATAATGGGCAAAGTGGTGATAGCAGGTCCGTGGGGCAGACTGTCGATGGCGATCTGAGAAATCGTGTAGAATCGATGGTCGGTGAGTGGCAGAGTCTTAGATGGCACCTTCAACTGGTGAATGCGGCCGCGGGTCCAGAGATATTGCTCCGGGCGGTTTGGCACTCGCAGTAGCATCGGGTACTGGAGATCCTGATCGGGTCGGAAAATGATATCATTACCGTGTTGATACTGCGCGGCATCTGCGGATTTGATAATGCAGATGGGCGATCGACCGGTGGCGTACCATTTCTTGAGACTGCGATCGGCGAACTTCCGAAGTTGCCAGCCGTCCATGACGAAGAGATTTCCGTGGAGATCTTGAGCCAGGGCTCCGTGAGAGAGCACGCTCTGGCACCATGTCGTAGGGAGCATTGGACTTCCTCCTTTGGCGATAATTGAAAGAATCAGGGCTACGAACATCATTGACTTCATTGTTTTCCTCCTGTGGTGTCAATTTGGTGATATCACTAAACCGACTCTAACAAACAAAAATGAAATTTTTCGAAATTTTTTATGAAAAAAGATGAAATCCGTCGCTTTCCCAGGATCTGTCGCTCCATATCTTCCTTCGGAAGCTATTACTCTTTCGATCCTTGCCGTTCCTCTTCCCCAAAAAATGCTGCGCATTTCCCGGGGGCCCCTGCTCGCTGCGTCCTCGCCTGCGGCTCCGGCTTGCTGCGCTAAAAATTGAAAAAATTGGAATACTAAAGCTAGTTAGTATCCCTCCTCCATTACCACCCACCCAACGTGGGGGAGTATACAGGTTGAAAATGAAATTTTTCGAAATTTTTTATGAAAAAAGATGAAATCCTTCCCAAAACTTGACGAAACCTGAAAAATCAGCTCGAATATAATCAGATTTTAATTACTGAACTATGGTTAAAAAAGGAATTCATTACCTTATCCTCCTAGGGATAGTTGCATTAGCACTTGGAACTTGGGGGCGGAGCCTTTACCACTCTTTTAAATATTCCAAAGAACCAGCACCAGAAGCTATGAGCCTGGAATCAATCATGACAAATGTTACTCGCCAGAATATTGAAGCAAATCTGGAAAATGTTGAGGATGAATCTGATAAAGAAATAGAAACTCAAGCTGACCAACCAACTGCGCCGGCCACAGAAGAGACTGAAGACGAAGGCTTGGCCAGCCAGGGGCAAATAGTTATTACTGAGCCTGAAGCCAAACCGTTGCCACCGGCTATTTTGAATATCGATATGCCTTTCTATGCTCAGGCGCCGCATGCAAACTGGGACCTCCCCTATCAAGAGGCATGCGAGGAAGCAAGTGTCTTGTTAGTAAAAAATTTATATAAGAATCATAATTGGACGGCGGATCAGTTTGATCAAGAAATCTTGAAAATTGTGGAATGGGAAAAACAGAAATTTGGTGACTATCTACATACTGATGTTGAGCAGACGGTGACGATGGTGGAGGAGTATCTAGGACTGAACGCAAAGGTTCATGAAGATCCGTCATTTCTTGAGATTCAACAAATTCTAGCCAAAGGTCACTTGATTGTGGCGCCATTTGCGGGGAAGAAATTGAAGAATCCTTTCTATACAAACGGTGGTCCCCGCTATCACATGATGGTGGTGAAAGGTTACGATGATGCAAAGCAGCAAGTAGTCACTCATGATGTGGGCACGCGACGGGGGGCTAACTATGTTTATTCGTGGGAAAGATTTAATGAAGCCCTCCATGATTGGCATGACAAAGACATGAATCTTGGTGATAAGAAAGTGATTGAAATTTGGCCTTAGCTTTTTGGCAGTCACTTTTTTGGGGAGAATGGGAAACGGCAGCCTGATTTCCAGATTTGAATAAAGAGGCTACAATACGACGGATGAAAACAATGATTCTCAAACTACGGTCGATTGATTATAAAATCATCTGGTCGACATTTGCGCGCTATGGTGGGCAGATTTTGATGGCCGGGATTTCGGTGTTTACCGTTAAATTACTGACGAACTTTTTTAGTGATGCGCTCTACAGTGAATATCGGCGGATTATTGAATATGTGACTTTCTTTTACATTGCGGCAAATTTAGGACTGGAGGCGAATATCATTCGGCATATGGCGGATAATCCAGAGGACGGGCAAGTGTTTACTAATGCCTTGATGCTGCGGATGGTTTCGGCGGGGGCGATCTTTTTGTTGGCGCTGATTTCGATACCGATTTTTGTGGAAGGTGAAGTCTTTTTGTTGGCGGCGGCGGTTTACTTGGCTTTTTTCTTTTTTGAATTTGTGACGACGGTTTGTAAGGCGATGTTGCAGGCGCATTATTTGATGGGACGGGCGATGGTGGCTGTTATTGGTGGGAAAATTTTGTATGCGGTGGTGGCGTTTCTTTTAGTATTAGATTTTTCGAATGGGTTTGGCGGGGCGTTGAATGGTTCGTTGAGTCCGGGGAATTGGAATTATTTGGCGAGTACGGCTAATAGCATTCCCCTCCTATATCTGGCTCCACTAGTTGGCGGGGTGGCGACGGCGTTGGTGAGTTTGTTTTTTGTGCGACAGAAATTGAACTTTAAGTGGAAGTGGGATTTTCCATTGTGGAAAGAGCTTTTATGGACGGGGTTGCCGTTTGGGATTGTGAATATTTTGAATAATCTTTATTTCCGAGCGCTGCCACATATGCTGGCGGATGATGCTTTGACGGCGGCGGGGATGGAGGAGCAGTTTGGGAATTTTAATCTCCAGTTTCGGATTGCGTTTATGTTGAGTTTGTTTTCGACAGCGTTAATGCTTTCGGTGATGCCGGCGTTGAAACATGCTTTGACAGAACGGAAGTTTTCGAAGGCGCGGAGTTTGGTGAAAAAGAGCTCGATGTTGTTGTTTGGAGTTGGAGTGATCTTGGTAGGTGGGGTTTCTTGGTTGGGGCCGTGGATGATTGAGGTGATGGCGAAAAAAACATTAGTGGTGCCGGAATTGTGGTTTGTGTTTCCGATGTTTTTACTGCTGGCGGCGGTTTCTTATTTTTATGATTTGGTTTTGATCTCGCTTTATACCTTGGATCAGGAATGGTGGTTTTTGCGACGGGAAGTGTTGGCTTTGGGGGTCGCGCTGCTGGTGTTCGGATTGGCGATGATCGTGGGGCCGGGATTGATGATTGAGGCTTCGACGCAGATGCAGTTAGCTTTGATTATTGGTGGGGCGATTACGGGTGAGGCGATGATGGTGGTGATGGGGATGAGGAAATTAAAGGCGATACTAAAGACGGAATAAGATTGACTTTTGAGGCGGAATCTTTAGTATGTGGCCTCGTAAATTTAAAGTGCTTAAAGTAATGAAAGAAGGGATTGGCCGCCAAGATGATCTGCCTGAATACGCTTTTCAACCGGATGAATGGAACCATTCTTTGTGGGGTGGTCTTGAGGCTGCGGCGATCGAAGGCTGCAATGTGCTTGAAGTTGGAGCGGGGCCAGGAACAAATGTAAGTCAGGTTTTAAATCAAGGGGTGAACCATTTGTATTTAGCAGAATATGATGCGCGGGTAACTAAATTTGCCGGCGAATATGTGACTCAACTACCAGCAAAAAAAAGGGAGAAAATCACCATAATTGAGGGGTCAAGTAATTTATTAGATTTTCCGTCGGAAGCATTAATGAAAGAAGTTTATGAAGTAGTGAAATATGTTTTCGCCTGTATTCCTCAAGCAATCAAACCGGAAGGTGCACCTGATAATCCTGATGATGACGCACATTACTATCCAGCAAAATTTTTTGATGAATACATTTTCAACCGAGTGGCTTTAGGGCTCAACGAAAAACTATTAGCGCAAGTGTCAGAACGAATGCCGGAATCCAGAATTGCCTTGAATCTTGGAGGACGGGTAGGGTTGGATACGATTCGGAAGATGTTTGATCATCAAGGTTTTGATTCGCAGATTTTGCATCAGATAATTATCCCTCAATGTATTTCTACAAGATTGGATTTCTATGCGACTTTGGAAGGGACAAAAATTTTTCATGATCATTACCTTGGTACTGATCAACCTTTTGAATGTGAATTTTTCGGGGATCCAGAGGGGCAAGTAAAAATTAGCGCGGCTGAAGCTGAGGCAAGAAGATCAAGCGAGTTTGACCGAAAAATAGGACTGGAGAGAGAAGGCCAAATCTTTGTTCCAGATCCTAGCAATGGTGTCTATCATAATATTTACGTTGTTGAGGGGCAGCCTATTCGGGCATAGTGGGAACAATATTTTTTTAAAAATGAGATGATATGACAATCCGTGATTTTCTAGATTCGCAAAAAGTAGTGATCCTCGATGGCGCAATGGGCACTGAACTCCAACGTCGCGGTTTTGAAACCTCATTGCCACTGTGGTCGGCGCCGGCGAATGAAGAGGCGGCGGATTTGGTGAAAGCGATTCATAAGGATTACATCACGGCGGGAGCGGATATTATTGTGACGAATACATTTAGCACTCAACGTTATAGTTTTGGAAAAGTTGATGAACCGGAAAGAGCTGAAGCGGCGATTGTCAATGCAGCGCAAGCAGCTTTGGCGGCTAAGGATGAGGCTGATCGACCAGTGTTTGTTGGTGGTGGGTTGGCGCCGTTGGAAGATTGTTATGAGCCGGAAAATGTGCCGGAGGATGATCAGTTGTTGTATGATGAACATTTATTTCAAGCGCAAATTTTAGCGGACCAAGGTGTGGATTTTATTTTTGCGGAGACGGCGAATTGTATTCGGGAAGCGAAAGTGATGGCGCAGGTGGCGCAAGGAGTTGGGAAGCCGTTGATGATTAGTTTTGTTTGTAATCCGGAAGGAAATCTTTTGAGTGGTGAGGCGATGAGAGATGCCGTGGAGATGCTAAAAGAGTTCAACCCCTTGGCGATTTTAGTGAACTGTCGACCGATTGAAGTAATTGGAGCGGCGGTGGATAGGTTGTTGGAATCTTATGATGGGGTGACGGGCATGTATGCAAATGGAACTGGTTCGCCGGCTGATGATTTGGGTTGGAAATTCGATCAGGAAGTGGCCAGTGGAACTTATGCTGACTTTGGTAAAGAATGTGTAAGTAAAGGGATGAAGATTATCGGAGGATGCTGCGGAACGAGCCCTGAGTACATTGAAGAGCTGCAAAAAAATTTGACTTAGTAATTTTAGTTGATAGACTAGCTCCAAATTTGACCGAAATTTTTTCTATGAATTTGTTCGAAAATATTCACAATCTAATGACCATGATGATGGAAATGATGATGCCGTCCGAGCGGCTAGGATTGTGTTATGTGAGAATTTCTTAGAGATTTATCCAACTACAACACAAGCCCTGTCGCTCAAATGCGATGGGGCTTTTTTGTTTACTAAATATTTAATTTTTAACTCCAAACCTTATGTTCTGTACCGAAAGTAAAAGATTTGTTTATCGGAATCCAATTACAATCAATGGTCCTACGGGAACGGCGTTTCAGGAAGAAGGCCTGGCTGGGTTCAGTCAACCAGAAGACATTATCGCGGTTGGTGAAACTGGTGCGAAAGCTGAAAAGGTGATTCGTGAGACAACGATCGACTACATTGAGGCCGGAGCCCAAAGACACATTGCAACAATTCCCACCTTGGCGGCGAGAAAATTTTTACATGAACAAGATGGCGAACAAATCTATGAAGCAATTCTCAAACGGGCCTGTGATATTGTAGTGTCGACAATTGATGGCATCCAAGAACTTAGCAAGCGCCAAATTGAATTGGCGATTTCGTTTATAACTGCCAATGACTGCTATGATCCATCGGTAAGCTTAAAAAGATCAGCTGCGCGAGAATTTCATGATAAGCAAATTGCGGCAGCAGTTGGACTTGCCAAGAAATATGGGCGAAAAATTGTGCCCCTATTTGAAACTAATCCCTGTCCGGAAGAGGCAGCAGGGATTGCTGAAGCGGCGGCGAACCGAGGTGTTCCCATCAGAATAAGTTGGACACCGGATGTGAATGGGGATGTTTATGGTGTGCCGGTGGCAGAGGCGATTCGGATTGTGGATGAAGCGGGACAGGGTTATGTGCTGGGCCATTTGTTTAACTGTCACCAACAAGGGACTGATGTTTTAGCGGTAGAAAAAGTTCGCAAATCTGATCCGCAGCTAGTGCAGCGAATAATTGGAGCATATGCGAATGGGGCGGAAGAAGGACATGCTGCGGACTTTGAAGGCAGTAGCGAAATTGTTGGAATCCAGAATTTGAGTGGAGCCGCGGAACAAATATATCAATTTGCGCAGCAGCTAGAAGTTAATGAAGTAATCGTTGGAGGCTGCTGTGCGACGAATGCCGATTTGTTAAGAGCGATAAACGAAACCTTTGCTCAACCGGGGCAAGTACGGAATGTTGAACTGAGCACTCCAGCTAAAGGACTTCATGGTGTGATCAATCCGGTGGCGAAGAAAAATCATAATGGACATGTCTGCAATACCGGATGCAAACATAATCACTAGTATTTTTGATCGAGAACTCATTGCGACAATCGAGAAAGCCAGTGGCGATTTAGGAAGTGTGAATCTTGGTGTATAGTGGGGGTCCGAAAATATAATAATTAAATGCTCTAAATGGCTAAGAATCAATGGATGTTGGTGACTGGTGCCTCGAGTGGAATAGGGGAAGAAATTGCAAAACAAGCGGCAGATGATGGCTGGAATTTGATTTTAGTGGCACGGCGAAAGCAGAAACTAAAAATGTTGGCCAAGAAGTTGAAAGGAAAAAATGTGGAAGTTGAAGTGATTGTGAAAGATCTTTCTGAGAATGGTGCGGCAGAAGAACTAGTGAAAGAAATTGATGATCTGGGGGTAGAAGTTTATGCACTGGTGAATAATGCGGGTTTTGCCACCCACGGGCGTTTTACGGATATTGATCTTGATGACCAAAGAAATATGATGCAACTGAATATGACGGCTTTAACTGAACTGTGTCAGCTGTATTTAAAAGAATGGAAAAAAACAAATGCACCGAAAAAAGTTTTAAATGTAGCCTCGACTGCCGCCTTCCAGCCAGGCCCCTATATGGCGACATATTATGCGAGTAAGGCTTATGTGCTGTATTTATCGGAAGCGTTGGCGGAGGAAATGAAGGGCACAGGAATTACTGTTACAGCGCTGTGCCCAGGAGCAACGCGGACGGAGTTTGAGAAGAGAGCTGGTGTAGAGCATACTCCTTTGTTTAAAGGGAAAACGATGACGGCAAAAAGAGTCGCTCGAATCGGCTATCGCGGGATGATGAGAGGAAAAAGGGTAGTTGTGCCGGGCTGGAAAAATTGGATCCTCGCTTTTTTGGTGCGATTTACACCTCGCAGCTGGACAACTTTTGTAACCGGGAGACTGCAGTTGCCAAAAAAATAATTATTGATGTCGCTGGTGAATTTCATGATTTATTTCTGCCATGCTTATCCCCTGCTCAGCCATTAAAACCATCAAGTGATAAATGAGATCAACCGACTCTTCGACAAGACGTTGTTTGGTTTCTTTGGTGGCGGCTTTGATTACTTCACCAGATTCTTCAGCGATCTTGGTACAAATACGATCGGGACCGGCGGCGAAAAGTGATGTGGTATAGGAACCTTCAGGCATTTCAGCTTTGCGTTTTTTGATCAGGGCGTAGAGATCTGCGAGGTTGAAATCTTGGTTACTGAAACAACTTTCAGTGCCGGTGTGGCAAGTGGGGCCGACAGGTTTGGCCTTGATAAGGATGGCGTCGTTGTCGCAGTCGGGTTGGGCGGAGACGAATTCGAGAAAATTGCCGCTGGTTTCACCTTTGGTCCAGAGGCGGTCTTTCGAGCGGCTAAAAAAAGTGACCTTTTTGGTTTCAAGAGTTTTGTCCAAAGCTGCCTGATTCATATAGCCGAGCATCAAAACTTTGCTGGTAGCGAAGTCTTGGATAATTGCCGGGATAAGGTTGTTCATTTTGGACCAATTGAGATTTTTCATGATGAATAAAATTATTTACGGATAGCGATGCCGTCACGAACTAAAAACTCTTTAAGTTCGCCAACTGCGATTTCGCCAAAGTGGAAGACGCTAGCAGCTAATGCGGCGTCAGCGTGGCCGAGGGTAAAAGTATCGAGAAAGTGAGCTTTGCTGCCGGCGCCACCGGAAGCGATAACCGGGATCGAGACGGCATCCGAAATGGCACGAGTGATTTCGTTTTCAAAACCTGTTTCTGTGCCATCGCGGTCCATGGAGGTTAACAATATTTCTCCGGCGCCAAGCTCGGCAACTTTTTGGGCCCACTCGAGCGCATCGAGATCAGTTTCTTCCCTACCACCTTTAACGAAAACTTTATAACTATCCCCTGCTTTTTTGGCATCGATTGCTACCACAATGCACTGAGCGCCGAATTCTTGAGAAGCATCAGCAATTAATTGAGGATTCCTCACTGCAGCAGAATTAATTGAAACTTTATCCGCTCCAGCCCGTAGAATTTCACGAATGTCGTCGAGAGAATTAATCCCACCGCCAACAGTGAAAGGAATAAAAACTTCCTTGGCAACTCGTTGAACCAGATCGATGACGATTTGACGTTTTTCTTGTGAAGCAGTGATGTCGAGAAAAACTAATTCATCGATTCCTTGATCAGAATAATACTTGCCTAATTCCACGGGGTCGCCGGCGTCACGGAGGTTTTCAAAGTTGATGCCTTTGACGACCTTCCCGTCTTTGACATCGAGACAGGCAATGACGCGTTTAGTAAGATTAGACGATTTTTCAGGATCGACAGCTTCGTTTGCTTGAGCAATGGTGAGACGATTTTCGTAAAGCGCCTTACCAATGATTGCTCCTTGTGCACCGAGGCGTTGGAGGGTGCGAATACTTTCGGTGTCGGAAACGCCGCCAGAAGCAATAACGTTGAATCCTTGCGCGATGATCTCGTGGTAAAATTCGAAATTTGGTGTGGTGAGGGTACCGTCACGGGTGATGTCGGTGGCAATAAGATTTTTGATCTCGCGGCGGCGAAGTTCTTCAAGAAAACTCTGATATTCAATAGTATCCGTCTGCTCCCAACCACTGATGGCCACCATGCCTTCGTTAACATCTACCCCAATTTTGATGCGGTCAGAACCAAAAGTATTGATGAGATCGGTAATGAACTCCGGATTAGTGATTGCTTTGGTACCGACGATTATGGAGTCCACATGGTTTTCTAAATAGATTTTTGCATCATCCAGCGTCCGAATCCCACCACCAACTTGAACAGGTACCCGGACTGTTTTGGCGATGGAGATAATTAGTTCTTTATTTGTTGGCTCACCAGCCTTAGCGCCATCAAGATCAACGAGATGAATAATGTCAGCTCCTTGCTTTTCGAATTCCTTTTTTGGTGTCGTAAGCCCCCTTGGTGAGGCGGACACATTGGCCGTTGATGATGTCGATGGCAGGAATGATTTGAAAGTTGTTCATGAGTGAGAATGATTGTTGATGAGATTAGTTGTTGTCGAAATTTGGTCGTCAGAAAATTTTTATTGGAATGAAACTTTTGTGATGCGGTTATTGATGGATTAACGGAGTGAAGGTTTTTGTTCGTTGCTTTTTTGAAGGGTATGCTCCCCCTTGTAGGGTGGGTGGCTTGGAGGTGGGACTTTAGATCTTTGAAAAATTTTTTAGGAGTTGAATCCCTTTTGTGCCAGATTTCTCCGGATGGAACTGGATACCGTAGAAGTTGTCTTTCTGGATTACAGCCGAGAACTTCTGACCGTGATGGCTAGTACCGACTGAATATTCGGCAGAAACGTCGGCGTAGTAGGAGTTTACGAAGTAGAAGTAGCTGCTATTGGGGACAAAGGTAGTAATTGGGGAATCTTGCTGCCAATCAACGGAATTCCAGCCGACCTGGGGAATCTTAGTGTGATTCTGGCTAACAAACTTTTTTACCTGACCAGGAATAATACCTAAGCATTCGATGTTATCT
>CAYGJQ010000003.1:0-5533 GCA_964350285.1 uncultured Candidatus Peribacteria bacterium
CGTCGAGCTAAACTTGCAGCACTACAAATCCTTCTCCGCAGGCCTCTTCGGCTTACAGTTCAGTACTCCTCCTACTGCCCACTTTCAATAAACGCAGTGATAAAGCCTTCGAGATCTCCGTCGAGGACTTTGTCGACGTTTTTCTCTTCGTAGTTGGTGCGGTGGTCTTTTACTTGTTTGTAGGGATGAAGGGTGTAGGTGCGGATTTGGTTGCCCCAGGAGGCGTCGGTTTTGGTGCCTTTTAGTTGTTCGATTGTTTCGGCTTGTTGTTCTTCTTTTAGTTTGGCGAGCTTCGCGTGGAGGATTTTAAGGGCGGTTTCTTTGTTTTGGAGTTGGCTGCGTTCGTTTTGGCACTGGGCGGTGAGGCCGGTGGGAGTGTGGGTGATGCGAACGGCGGAATCGGTGGTGTTTACATGTTGGCCGCCGGCGCCGCTAGCACGGAAGGTTTCGATCCGGAGGTCGTCTTTGGGGATGTCCCCCATTTCAACGGGTGGAATTTCGGGAATGACTTCGATGCGGGAAAATGAAGTTTCGCGGGTGCCGGAAGAATTGAATGGCGAAAGCCGGATCAGACGATGAACGCCGGACTCTCCTTTGAGATAGCCGTAAGCCAGATGGCCTTTGATATGAATAGTTGCGGATTTAATGCCTACTTCATCAGCTTCGGAACGGTCGAGGATTTCTGCTTTGAATTCGTTTTGCTCGGCCCAACGGAGGTACATGCGCAGAAGCATTTCGCTGAAATCTTGGGCGTCTTTGCCGCCGGTGCCAGTGTGGATGGTGAAAATGGCGTTGTTGGTGTCGTATTTGGCGTTGAGGAAGGTTTGGATGGAGAGGGCGGCCCATTTTTTGGTGAATTTCTCAACCATGAGGCGGTATTCTTCAGCGGCGGCGGGATCGTCTTCGGGGTGGATGGTTTCGAGGAGTTCAAGGAGGTCTTGGCATTCTTTTTCAACTTCTTGCCATTGGTTGATCTGCTTTTGGATGTGATCGGCTTTTTGGGAAACTTCTGCTGCTTGATCGGGGTTATCCCAAAACCCTGGGGCCTGCATTTGATCTTGGTATTGAGCGAGTTCAGCTTCGAGTGTGGGGAGGTCGAGGGATTGGAGGCCGCGGGTGATTTCGTCTTGAAAATGGGTGAGGGAGGATTTTAGTTCGTGCATTGGGGAGGGGAGGAGGCTAGGAATTAGGAAGCTAGGGAGAGTTATTGGGTTGTAGGGAGAAGGTAGCACAAAAAGGCGGCTGGTTGGTAGCGAGGTGAATTGGAAGGTGGGCCTGTGAGGGGTGAGTTAAAGTTATCGATATTGATTACCGAGGAAACATTTACTAATCCTTGTTTTTTCCCTTTCATTAACGCAAAATCATTGAGACCTAGTTTTAACCGTTTTCTATGTCCACTGCTCGAAAGATCCTCAGTAATACTGCTTTTCAGATGGGTGGAAGACTTTCAGTGGCTTTGTTGGGGGTGATTACGGTGAAGATTATTACGAATTACCTGAGTGAAGGTGAATATGGTGCTTACAGTGTGGTTTACGATTATTTGGCAATGTTTGGGATTGCAGCGGACTTTGGGCTGTTTACGATTGGGGTGCGGGAGATGGCGGCGAATGAATCGAAGATGGAACGGATTATTGGGAATATTTTGGGGATTCGGTTTGTGTTGGCGCTCACGGTTTTGAGTACCGCAGTGGGGATTAGTACTTTTGTGTACCCAAATGATCCGGAGATTGTGCTGGGGACGTTTATTGCGGCGATGGCTACTTTCTTAGCCTTGATGCAAGGGACGATTGCTAGTGTGTTGCAGGTGAAATTGAAAATGCAATATGTGAGTTTATTTCAGATATTGGGGAAACTGGCGCAAGTGGGTTATATCGCTTTGATTGCTTTTGTGTGGTTTGTGGATCGGACGCATGATGGATTCTTTCATTTGTTGGCAGCGGGGATTGTAGCGAATGGAATTATGCTGATTGGATGCTACTTCTTTGCGCGGCGGGAGGTGAAAATTCGAATGCATTTTGATTTTGAATTCTGGAAAGAAATGATTCGCAAAGCGCTGCCTTATGGCTTCGCACTGGCGTTGGCGACGATTTATTTGCGGGTGGATTCGTTTATGCTTTCAAAAATGAAGGGGAAAGAGGAAGTGGGGTATTACGCGGTGGCGGTGCGGGTACTCGAGGCCTTCCGGATTTTACCGCTGTATTTCATGAATTCGACGTTACCGTCGCTGACGAGATCGATTAAAAATAAAGATGGAAAACATCAAAAGATTATTCAGTATGCGATTGAATTTATGGCGGCGTTGAGTCTGCCGATTTTGGTGGGCGGCTTTTTGTTGGCTTATAACATTGTGGCCTTGGTGAGTAGTCCGGAGTATTTGAGTCGGATCAGTGAAGGGTTTTATGGCTCGGATGTGGCGTTGAGAATTTTGCTGTTTGAAGTGGTGTTTAGTTTCTTGAATGCGATCTTTGTGTTCACTTTGATTGCGATGCATAAGCAGGAAAAAACGATTTGGATTAATGGTGGTGCGGCGACTTTGAATGTGGTTTTGAATCTTTTGATGATTCCGACATTTGGCTTTATGGGGGCGGGCGTGACTACGGTTGCCAGTGAAGCGTTTGTGCTGATTGTTGCATTTGTGATGGTGCGACATTATTTGAAATTCAAAATTGACTTAAAGAACCTACTGAAGATATTTGCTTCGGTGGCGGCAATGGGAGGAGCGGTGTTTTTGGCGAAACAAGGAGTGGAATCATTTACCAGCTCGAATATCGTCGCTTTGGCTTTGCTAGTGCCATTTGGAGCGTTTGTTTATGGCGTGATGCTAGTGGGAACGAAGGCGGTTACCCGCGACATGCTAAAGCTCTTGATGAAAAGTGATGTAGAAAAAGAAACGGTGGCCCAGGGACGATTGAAAGATTAGTCTCCCGCCACTTTCCATGGCTAGAAAAATGGCTTATTTTCAGCTATAATGTAGGGATTTACTGATAAATTTTGATGAACCATCCCTCCTCAAATCTGGATCCGCTTGCTGGCGGAATTCCCTTCGATGATGTTTTGAAAGTAGAAACTGGTGAAAAGCTGATAGCGCCATTGGAGTTGAACCTTGATGAAAATGGGAGCTTTATGCTGGAGATTAAGGGAAAGGAAGATGTGAAATATGTATTCATGGTGAGAAAACTAGACAAGAGCACTTATCGGGCAGAGATGATTGCGGGGTTTGAATACTTAGAAGATCTTCCGGTTGGTTTTGAAGATGAATATGATTTTGAAGCAGGGTATCAAAATGTTTTTGGCTCTGGCAGCCAGGTGTCGTATCAATTGCCGGGTCTTCAACCCACTGTGTTTCAGGCGGAAATTTCGAGTGAAAATGATTGTTTTACAATTACACCGACGGAAAACAGTGATGTCCGGATAACGAATATTGAAGGATTACAAGGAGTTGATGAGGAGGCAGAGAAGGGAGTGATGGAGATTAAATCACAGATCAAATCGCAAATTGAAACGGCGCAAACTTATGAAGAAGCGCATCTTGAACGCATCAAAAATGAAGTCGATGGGCTATTAAAAGAAACTGCGGTGGAGATTGTTGAAGCTGATGATCAGAGTTTTTTGCGGCAAACGCGGAAGAAGTTATCGCGGAAACTGATGGAGATGATTGGTCATGGAGAGGCTTTAGCTGATCAAATTCGAGCGCTGCGGGCTTATGTTCATTTTACCAATGTCCAAGTACGAGAGATTGAAAAACGGGATGCGGTTTTGGCTAAGCTGTGGCCGGGGGTTTTTGGGAGGGAAAATGTGGAATCGGTGGGATACCAATCGATTTTGAATCAACGATTAGACACAAATATGTGTGTATTTCTCTCCTCGCTAGAAGGGATCAAACGGCTGAATGAAGCGCGATCAATTTTAGGCAAAATGATTACTGAAGGCCCGGGTGGAAAATACTGGATTAAATTTTATGGCGATGAAAAGCATCCCGAAGGCTGGCTAATCTCAGAAGAAGAACTGCGAGAATGGAAACAACATCCGGAGTCACTTGCCAGCGGAGAAGAGGGAGATTATCTCCTCCAGTGGGCTTACCGAAAACTGATTAATGCTCGCCAACATGATCTGGAAACCTTTGATACCAAAGGAAATTTGCGGACGAAGTTTAATTCCAGCCTAGCGCAGATGAGCCAGCTAGATCTAATGGGAAGTGGAGTGGACTTTGAAGAAATAAACTTCCAGCAGCCGACGGCAGAAGAAAAAAAACAGGCCCTGGCAAAGGCGGCGACGGTACTGTCACCTCCAGCAAGAGGCATTGTGCTTACCAGCTCAAGGTCTAGCGATTATTATCGTTATCTGCAAAACACCAACCCGGAGTTGACGCAAAAATATGCGGAGAACCCGCGGCTATATGCTCAGCATTCGTATACAGTGACGGCGATTAAAGACAATGCGGTAAGAATTAGTAACCCTTTCGATGCCGGGACAGAACATGACATTCCGCTGGAAGACTTTTTTATCCTCTTCCATCGATTTCGAGTGGCGGAGCTGAAAGAAAGCGGAGCGAATAAACTGAATGATGCGATGAAACTGCCGTCATCAGATCTGTTTTTGAATTACGCCGAAGAGCTTTTAAGTAAACATGGCGTCTACGGCCTACTAGGGGTGTCGCCAAAAGCCTGGAATGCCATCAGCTTATTGCAGAAAAAGCTGCAACTGCTTTTAAATTCACATCAAGACTCAGTGGTTTTCCATGAAGTGAAAGATAAATTCTTAGCCCTAGTGAAGAAATTTGCACGAAAGGAAAAAATCCGATTAGATGCTTAATATGACAGAAATGATGCAATCGCCACAGGAACTACTATTGAATTTTTGGCTCGATCAAAAGCCTGATTTCACTTTGGGGCAGCTGGAAACTAAGCTGTTGGGCCATGAAACTTCTGGAGAAATTCAATTTCCGGAAGACCCAACGGCGCTGCTTTTGAATACATTAGAACGATGGCGAGTTGAGCTAAATGACTCACCGGATAAAGCCCAAAGAAAAGTACAAGATTTGCGACGATTCCATCAGATAAAAATCTTACAGCTGTTGTATCTAATCAGCCCGATTGCATTAGATGGCGCCCAAAAGAAAATTCTTGAAACGTGTTTGGCTTCTACTGATGAGGAAATCAGAGAGACAGCGGAAATGATCACCTACAGCGTCAGCGCGAGTTAATTCAATGACGCTGACTGCAATTCCAATTCTTTTACTGGAGAATAGAAAATGAATGGTTCCAATTCGTCCTGGGGGGTTTTGGGGACGCGATGGAGCTGGAAGGCTTCTCCTTTGGTGATTGGCTCGGTGAGCACCCCTGCCGTATCGAAATCGCCCTGGATCACTGGTAGCACTTTCAGCTCGCCGTTTACGAGGAGATGAGCTTGGCTGATGACGGTTAAAGTCTGCGGGAAATTGCCAATGGTGAGAATAATTTGGTCGCCGATTTGGAGAGAATCGGGGGGGAGAATTTCGCCATCGATGTATTCAGCGGTATCAGCTGCTACCGAC
>CAYGJQ010000003.1:5543-26209 GCA_964350285.1 uncultured Candidatus Peribacteria bacterium
TGGGAAACAAGTGAGTCGTAGAGACCGAGATTTTGGAGCTCTTCGTCGAGATGATGAGTGATGAGAGAAGCAGTGTTGTAACGTTCAAAGGAAGAATCAGCGTGCTGAGGGATACGATTGTTGGCGAGGTGTTTGACGATGCCGGCCAGGAACTGGTAGCGCTGCTGCTCTTGTTCGGTGAGGCCAGTAAAAATGCGTTTAAGATGAAGAACTTTCGCTAAATGACGACACCATTCGAGATCGAGGTTATTAGCGTCGGTGGTGATTTTCAGCTCGAAGTTTTGCCAAAGATTATCGGTGTTGGCGCGGCGATAAGCGAGAAAAGTGTTCATGTGGCGGACTGTTTGCTCGTGAGGAGAAGGAGAGGCATCGGGGGCGCAGGTGCTGCGGATTTTATTGAGAATAGTACCGGCTTTTGTCGCGATGGCTTCCATGCGGTCACCGTGTTGATCAAGGTTGCGTTGCTGGCCGGCGGCGGCAAGCTTTTCGTTGAATTCGGTTTTTAACATTGCCAAACAGGTGTCGCAAAGGGCGGCGAGGATGTTTTGTTCATGCGACTGAAGACCAACGGCATCGGCTTTTTTTACTAAAATCTTTGAGGCTTGATGAATTTGATTAATCGAAAGGTGTTCGAAATCGGCTTCAGGCCCGAGGGCAGTAATTGTTTCGTTGACTTGAGCTTGTTGAGGATAGCCGGCGGAGAAAGCGAAAGATTCTTCGAGAACAGCGGCTTCGATGCGTCTTTCAGCGGCAATTTTGGTGCCAGCAGGAGTAGTTTCTAAATAGGCGATCCAGTCTTGTTCATCGGTGTCGAGAGCGACGAACTTTGATTTCTTGAGCAGCAACCGGTAGAGACCTTCTTCGATTTCATCAGTTTGTTCGCCGTGATTGAAGAAGTGGTTGATCGCGTGCATTAATTTATTGGTGTGCTGATCGAGTTCGGCAAAAGTCTGGGGATTTTTTGGCGTGAGACGATTGTAAATATCGATGGCTTGGCGATGGAGAATTTTGCTGTCGATGCGGTTGATGCTTTCAGTGATGTGTTCGATGGTCTGCGGATTGGCAGTGAGATAATCAGCTTCAAATGAAAGTAACTGTCGTACCTCTTGAAGCTGCTGAGAATTGAGGAAAGAGATTTGATCATTGAAAAATAAACGCTTTGGGTGATCGGGATGATTGAGCCCCTCGTAAGTATTGAGCAATTCATCGGTAACATTTTGGAGAATTCGGGCGTATTTATTATCACCTGATGTCGAATGATCAATGGCGAGGGAGCTACTTTCAGCGGCAACAATATGTTGAGGTGCATCGAGAGTGTGAGCGCCATTTTGGGTGAAGGCACTTACTTGTTGGGGAGCGAATCTAGTTTGGGGGACAGACCAGGCTTGGAAGGCAATATCGTCGGATGGACGGCCCTCCATCGTGTGACGACGACGTTCTGCAAGGACTTTTTGCTGGAGATAAGGTGCCATTTGCCGCAACGCTTTTTCATAAGCTTGGCGATCGCCGCCGAAAAGGATTTCTGGCCGGTAACCTTGGAGAAAAATGGCGGAAAACTGTTCGGCAAGGATTTCTTGAGCGGTTTCGCGAAGCTGATCATTGGGATCATCAAGGGCCTGGACAGCTTGTAAGGTCAATAATTGCTGGGGAGCTTCTGGACTTGAATCTTGAGTGGCTAACTGTAGTTGAGGTTCGTTTTCGGGCACATAGACTTCATCTAGAGTGTGTCTTCGCATGATATTAACGTCAGGGAATTGTCAGCCCTACTTTAGTATTTCCGTTCGTTTTTTGCCAGAAAAGAATTTGCCAAAGCTCTTGATTTCCCGAGGAATAATGCCTATTTTGGCGCCTCTAATATTTTTCTATGCATTGGATTAAAGAAACAGCGACTTTTGATTTGAAGAAAATTTCCGCAGAAACCGCAGACACGATTATTGAAAAAAGCCCTTATCTTTCTTTTGTGGGCGAAGCTCCGGACAATCGAATTGAAGAAGTGATGGCTGCGATTCGTGAAAGGATGAAAGATCAAGATAAATTTGCGCAAGCGCTGGTGGCCGTGAAGGCCTTGAGCGAAGAACGAATCAATGGCAAGAGAAGTGGCGATGAGAAACTTACCCGTGGCACGATGAAAGCACTGGAAGGATTAAATCAACTGCCAGGAGCCTGCAATGTGCCGCCAAAAATTCTTAAAGGAGTGATTGCGTTTTTGGCGTTGAGAATAGTTGACCGAAGACTAAAAGTTGATTTCCTGACCAAACTCTATCGGCCAGCTTTGATTTTGGAATATGATCCGATCCAAAAAGATGTAATTTTCTGGAACGCTGAAACAGGGACAAAATATTTATCCCTGCGTCATTTTTCGGGAGACAATTTTTTGGTGATGGGTTAGCCGACGCTACACAAGAATAAGACCTTATGGTAAAATTAATGAGAATTGCTTTTTCCATTAATTTTATAGAAATGCATTTTGTAAAAATAACTTCTCAGGGTCAAATTAGTATTCCGGCTCAAGTAAGAAGAATTTTGGGTTTTGATAAGACGAGCAAGGCGGTGATTGAGGTCAAAGATGACAGTATTGTGATTTCACCTGTAAGTGATTTTGTTGATCTAGCTGGCTCACTGAAGCATCACGCAAAAAAGGGGGGAAAGATTGAAAAAGTGATGGAAATTGAAAAAGAAGCAGTGAAAAAAGCTGCTGTTGAACGCTATAAAAAAAGCACATAATGAAAACTTACTTTATCGACACCAATGTTTTTGTCCGGTTTTTGCTCCAAGATAATGCCAAGATGTATAAAGCTGCGGCTGACTTTTTTCGAAAAGCAAAAAAGCATCAATATCGTTTGATCGTGATGGAGGCGGTGATTTTTGAAATCGAATATGTGCTAAGAAAGGTTTATAAAATCAGCCGAGAAGAGATCGGAAGAGCTATCAAAAAACTAGTGCACTGGGACTGTATTGAGATTAATAATCGTTCTGCATTCTCGCGGGCAGCAGACATCTACAAAGACATTCCCTTGGACTTGGTGGATATTGTTCTTTATTACCAGGCCTTGGACATGGAAGCTGAGATTTTTTCTTTCGATAAAGGCTTTAAGAAGTTTAATAAACCTCTTTAGGCCTGCTTAACCCAAAATCTTCTTCAACCACTTACCGGTGTGGGATTTTTTATCCATCTTCATTACCTCTTCAGGAGTTCCTTCGGCAACGATGGTTCCACCTTTGTCTCCGCCGTCGGGGCCCATGTCGATGATGTAGTCGGAGGCCTTGATCATGTCGAGGTTGTGTTCGATGGTGACGACGGTGTTTCCTTTATCCACAAGTTGCTGGAGAACTTCGAGAAGTTTTTTGACATCATCGAAGTGGAGACCGGTGGTTGGTTCGTCTAATACGTAAAGTGTGCGGCCAGTAGCGCGTTTTGAGAGCTCAGTGGCAAGCTTGATCCGTTGAGCTTCACCTCCGGATAGAGTGGTGGCTGATTGGCCAAGGTGGATATATGAGAGACCAACGTCATTGAGAGTCGCGAGTTTGGTTTTAACCGATGGGATGGCGCTGAAGAATTCAAGGGCTTCTTCGACGGTCATATCAAGAACGTCGGCGATGTTTTTACCGCGGTAAGTGATTTCGAGGGCTTCGGCGTTGTAGCGTTTTCCTTTACAGGTTTCACAAGGGACATAGATGTCTCCCATGAAGTGCATCTCGATTTTCTTGATCCCGTCTCCGGAACATTCTTCACAACGACCACCTTTAACGTTGAAACTGAAACGACCAGCTTTGTAGCCGCGGACTTTGGCTTCTGGGGTGCTGGCGAAGAGTTCGCGGATGTCGGTGAAGACACCGGTGTAAGTAGCCGGATTTGATCTTGGAGTACGACCGATCGGTGATTGGTCGATATTGATGATTTTGTCTAGGTGATCGATTCCTTCGATTTTTTCGTGAGCACCGGGGAGATCTTTGGAGCCGTAGAGTTTTTGCGAGACTGAACGGACGAGGATGTCGTTGATCAAAGTTGATTTACCAGAACCAGAAACACCAGAGATGCAAACGAAGGTGCCAAGTGGAAATTCGGCGGTAACTTTTTTGAGGTTGTGCTCAGTGGCGTTGATGATTTTCAAAGATTTGCCGTTACCCTTACGACGTTTTTTGGGATAAGGAATTTCTTGAGCGCCAGAAAGATATTGGCCAGTGACGGAATTTTTATCCTTCATGATTTCTTTGGGCGTACCGTGAGCGATGACGCGACCACCTTCTTTACCGGCACCAGGTCCGATATCGAAGATGTAGTCGGACTCGAGCATCGTATCAACATCATGTTCCACCACGATCACGGTGTTGCCGAGGTCACGGAGGGTTTTCAGAGTTTTGATTAGCTTTTCATTGTCGTTTTGATGGAGACCGATGGATGGTTCGTCGAGAACGTAAAGGACGCCGGAAAGCCGTGAACCGATCTGAGTGGCGAGGCGGATCCGTTGGGCCTCACCTCCGGAAAGAGTGTTGGCGGCGCGGTCTAATGTGAGGTAGCCGAGACCAACGTTTTCGAGGAATTGGAGACGGTTGCGGACTTCTTTCAGGATCGGTGTGGCAATTTTTTCGTCGTACTCAGAGAGTTTGATTTTTTGAGAGAAATTGATTGCTTTGAGGATTGAAAGACTCGTGACGTCGATGATCGACTGCCCATTGATTTGGACGGCGAGCACTTCTGGCTTGAGGCGTTTCCCCTTACAAGTTGGACATTTAAGGATCCGCATGTAGCGAGAGATTTTCTTGCGCACGTATTCGGAATCAGTTTCGAGGTAGCGGCGTTCGAGATTTGGGATTACGCCTTCAAATTTACGGGCATAGCCGTTATCAGATTTCTTTTCTTTGTCTTTACCTGTTTCTTTTTCGCCTTCGTCATCATCGTCGTCATTTAGTGGGGCGTCGCCCATTTTAACGCGGTATTCTTCGTCTCCGGTGCCGTAAAGGATAACGTCGAGCTGTTCTTGTTTTAATTTTTCTACCGGCACGTCGATTGAGAAACCGTGCTTTTTAGCGACGGTGCGGAGGATTTTGTTGTACCAATTGAGATGGGACGTGGTGGCGGACCAAGGGAGGATTGCGCCTTCACTGAGGGATAATTTGCGATTTGGGATAATCAATTCTGGATCGATTTCAAGCTTTGTTCCGAGGCCATGACAGGCGTTACAAGCGCCATGTGGACTGTTGAATGAAAAGCTGCGGGGAGCGATATCAGGGATTGAAATGTCGCAGTCGGCACAGGCGAAGCGTTCAGAGTAAATGTTTTCTTCACCAGTATCATTGTCTTGGATGACTACGATGCCGTCACTGTGTTTAGCTGCGGTTTCAATCGAATCAGCAACCCGGCTCCGATCAGGGTTTGGCATTTCGATTTCCTCACCGGTGGAAAGTTTTTTGGTGACTTTTTTAAGGTTTTTAATTACGAGACGATCGACCACGATATCGATGTTGTGTTTTTTCTTTTCATCGAGCTCTGGAATGTCGAGGACGCTCATTACTTCGCCATCAAGACGAATCCGGACAAAACCGTCTTTCTTAATTTTATCGAGCACTTTGACATGACTACCTTTGCGATCACGAACAACCGGCGAAAGCACGAGCACGCGCTTGCCTTCTTCCATATCCGCGACTTTATCAACGATTTGGGAAACTGATTGACGGGCGATTGGCTGACCACATTTGTGGCAATGAGGCTGACCGATTTTGGCGAAAAGAAGACGAAGGTAATCGTAAATTTCCGTTACCGTTCCCACGGTAGACCGGGGGTTGCGGCTAGCGGTTTTTTGATCAATTGAAATTGCCGGCGAAAGGCCTTCGATGGATTCCACGTCGGGTTTTTCCATCATTGAGAGGAATTGGCGAGCGTAGGTAGAAAGGCTTTCTACGTAGCGGCGCTGCCCTTCGGCATAGATGGTATCGAAGGCGAGCGATGATTTACCAGAACCGGAAAGACCAGTGATTACGGTAAGCTTGTTTTTCGGGATTTCGACGTCAACATTTTTGAGATTGTGGATCTTGGCGCCTTTAACGATGATTTTGTCCTGCATGGGTGGGGGAGGAGCTAGGAATTAGGAGCTAGGAAGCTAGCAGATGATTACTTGGTTGTTTATTTTTTAGAGTGGCTGTTAATTTAGCATTTTTTGGGAGGTTAGGCAAGTGTTTTGGGGCTGCATTAGGGAAATAGGCCGAAGGTTGACTTTTTAAGGCGATAATTTTATAATGCGCGACCGCTGGAGCATCTTTTAGCTGCTTTAGTTGAAGTTCATTTACAACCAGAAATCGAGGCATGATGGATTTTCTTTGGCTCAAAGTGGGGAACTTCTCAGTGAGATTTTCCTCCGAAGCTAAAGCAGATCCAGGTGTGCCTCGTAAACAATTAGAAATACGGAGAATTAGAAATGAGTACAGAACAGACTTATTACTTGATCGCTGCGATCGGGACCATTGTTGGAACTGTGATCGCGATGGTTAATTTTGGCCTGCAGCTGAGAAAAGAAGGGGTGAAGCGCTATGTGCTGATCCCTTCGATGATTGGAGTGGCAGTAGCTGCCGTGGTTTCGGTAGTTGCTTTTTGGGGGCCGTTGGTGGTGCTGGCAACGCAAATCGGTGGACTCATCGACCATGCCTGGAAGGAAAAGCCGACGAAAAGGCCTGAAGTGTCGTTCCAGCGTCAATTCAAGCCAATCGTCCGCCCTCTTCACTCGGCAATTCATGGTGAGCGCAGATACTTCCGCCAATCCTATGTGGACCAGCTACCGCTGCACAAATTGGGCTGGGTGGCTTTGATTAACGGCTATGTTGGGCAGCGCGGAGAATTCTTGCAAAAACTGAGAAAAGCGCAGGGAAAAGAGCAAAAATTGTTGGAGAAAAAATTAAAAGCCAATGCCAGCATTTTTGCCCACTTTAAACTTCCTTTGCCGACGGTTAAGCAAATGGCCCACGAGCTCGAAGAGCAAAAGCTAGCGAAAAAGCGGTTTCTGCGACGACTCCAGCAGTGGAAGAAAAAACAAGCCAAACGTAAAGCTTTCCGTCGCACTCGCCGTTACACCAAACGCCGAGCCTACGCCAAGCGCCCGCAACTCACGCTGGAGGAAGCGACAATCCGTAAACGTGATCGCCAGTTGCTGTACAAGCTCTACGATCACGGATGGAATCGCCTCGCCAATGCCTGGCACAGACTCTCTGACACCCAACGTCGAAACTACGCTCAAAAAGTTGAAGATTGGGCTGACATTGAGGTGGATCGGCTACAAAAAAAGCTGGACCACCAAAGAATGTCAACCGGGCGTCGACGTGAGGTCGAAAAGCAACGCGATAAGCTGGAAAAGCTCAGCGAGTTTGTGGAAAAATGGCGAAAAAATAATTAACAATAACACCCGTGAAGTTTGAGATTTACGGCTGAGAAATTTGGTCAACACTGATAAATTTTGTTTTCTTTTAAGAGGCACACCTACACACCTAGACTGAGAATCTTTCACATGCGGAAGCGTTGACTTTTCGTGTTTTTTGTGCTAAAGTGCGCGCTCGTTCATTAAAAACTAGATCTCGAGGCATGATGGATTTTCTTTAGATCAAAGTGTTGAAGCTACTCCATGGATGGAGAGTTTCTTCCGAGTCTAAAGAGAACCCAGGTGTGCCTCGTTTAAAAATAGATTGATTCTCTTTTCGTAGAAATTCACATTTCACTTGCCAGCCAAGGAGGCGAAAATGGCAAAAAAAATTGATGAAGACTATATCAGAAAAAGTGTAAAGAAAATCAAAGAAAAGTTTGAGCAAGAAGTTGAGAAGACACTCCGGTTAGTGATTGACGGTCGGACATTTAGAGATATTCTTGAGGAGTGCTTCGATTTAATTAGACCTGAAACACTCAAAAGAATTGTTCAAAATGACCCAAACGTCAAAGATTACTTTTCTCGGGAACTCGCTAAGTGGTACATGCTCGTCTACAAACTCGAGAAATGTAAGGAAGTTCTTTCTTGGATTGAGAGTGCAGGCTGTGGACCTAGCGAAGTCTTAGGAATTCATGTCTCAATGTCCTCAAGCGAGTTTGATTTCATACTAGGAATTTGCGAAGGCCTAGTTTCTACTTCCGCCATATCCCTAGAACAGTCTGCTCAAATTCTTGAAGAAGTCTATGTTTTTAACTTAGAACCGCCACATGCAGAAATCATTGAGGCGGCGCTTAAAAAGATGCTAGAAGACGAAGGCCTTTCAAATACAGAAAAAGGTCTTGTAAGGGTTCTTCTAGGCACTAAAAAATAAAAACATCGACTCCTGATTCTCTCCCGAGGCACACCTACACACCTGTAACTAAGCAAAACGCCCTATCGATTGATAGAGCGTTTTTTGAGTGTTTGGAGTTTTTAGCGGCCGAAGATGAAGTGGTCGCCGTCGTAGTCGGGGCCGACTCCATTGGGGAAGTAGTGAGTGTGGCGTTGGATTTCTTCTTCGTTATGGGGGACGTTGTATTGGGCGAGGGTTTTGCCTCTTGATGGCTGAGTTGATGGTTCGAAGTATTTGGGCTTGCGGCGGAAAAGTGACTTGGTGAAGCTGGCCACACCGTTCCAGGCTTTGCGGAAAATTGATTCTTTGGGCTCTTCTTTAATATCAGTAGAGACCTTTTTGAAACCGGCCATGTTGGCCTGCCAAGTTCCCTCTGGAGCGAAAGGACGTTCGCGGACCTGCTTTTGAGGCGCTTTAATTGGTGGTTGGAGAGCAGGCTCGTTGGTGTAGGCAATTTTTGATTCGGCGGTTAATGACTTCTTTTGTTTATTGATGGCATTGAAAAGAAGCTCTCGTTCTTGATGACTGAGAAACTCGATGTTAGTGCTGCGGCTGCTGGAAGAAGCAGCATTGGCCTCGCGGTATTCGACCATTACTGATTGGGCGATTTCAGTAGGAGAAAGCCGGAAATATTCAAACGGCTCGAAATCCGCGGCGTGAGAAACTACTGCTCGGCGGATGTCGCGGGAGAATTTTTTGAGTTCGGTCTCGGCGGCGTTGGTGCCTCGAAGCTCAGGAGCCAACATCTCTGCCTGATGACGCTTGAGGGCGTTTTCGAGGCGACGACGTTGGGAAGGTGTGAAGTAGAAATTTTCAAAAGTTGATTCAATTTCGTCAGCCAGTTGCCGCTGATTCTTGTAAATAAATTCAAATGGCTCAGTTTGAGTAGCCTTAGCTTGAGCAAGAGAATCGATTTGGCTGCCAATTTCTTGATGACGCTGCTCGAAACGATTGATAATTTGATTGATAACTTCCTCTTGAGCTGGCCCAATATGTTCGGCCAAGGAAGTGCGATGTTGAGCGGCGATGCCCGAAAAAATCTCTGCTAGGCGATGCTTAAATTCGATCCTAGATTCTCCGTTAAAAGTGGCCATTCGATAAGCCAGGGCGAATTGCTGATCAAAATCACCGGCGAGAATTTGACGTTTTAATTGAAGGGCCTTTACTACTTTTGAGACTACGCGGTTGGCGGCCATGAGATTTTCTGAATTGGGCTCCCAGAGATCAACAAGATGAAACTGACTCATCGCCACCTCGCGAAAAGCCTGTATTTGATCGGCGGTAAGCGGGCGCTCTTCGTGGCCCAAATCTTGAGCCAGATTAGTAAGAATTTTGATGACGTGTTCGCTTTTAAACCATTCGAGTTGCTGATTATCCAGCTCTTGGTAACGTTCACTCGGCGCCTTCAATTCGTATGTTTCATTAGCACGGTTGAAGGCTGGCTGGCTGAAAAAATCGGCAGGAACGTCATTTCCGCTCCCCGATGGAGTGGCTTCACGGGAAAATGGAGTATTGCGGATTTCACGGATACGGTTGCGGATAGCTTTTTTCTCTCCGGTTTGAAAAGTTTCGTTTTTGGCACGACGCTTTTTTCGTGTTTCTTGTTTTAGTTGATGCGAAGCGATTAAGGCCTGGATGGAAAAACCAACTGTTCCGATGATGTCGTAGTCTTCGCGATCTTGAAAATACTGAGTGATTTCGGCCTCCGTGAACCCGGCTTCAGTCAAAGCGGCGGTTACTTTTTCTTTAACTTCGGCAAAAGCCAACTTCTTAATTTCCTCCTCGGATTTATTAAACCCCACGAGGGTACTGACTAAACAGTGAATACCATCAAGAAGGAACTCTTGGATCGCGTTAGAACCGGTGTCGGTGGCTAAGTTTCTGCGAGAGGATACTGAGGAGTCCGCTAAAGGAGAGGGGAAAATCTGAGCGTCGGCCATTTGCTCTCGAATGTGATCAATCGAAAGCTGTGAGAGCTCATGTAGTTTGCCAAGCTCGGATTCATCAACAGTTGATAGAGCTTGAGGGTCACGAATACTTGATAGTTGCTCGACCTGTTCGAAAATTGCTAGATCTGAACGAGCATTGCCTTGTTGTAACTCATGGATTCTTTCCATTTGATTGAGTTAATTTTTGTAGACTGCCATTTTACATATTTTTTTAATTTTGTCAAGAGCGGTCGCGATGTAATTCTGTTGAGGGGTGTTGTCCGTTTTTGATCGACATTCTCTGCTTCTCTTCTGGGGGGACATCACTTATACTGAGGACCCTTAACTAAAGAAATGTCCCATCTTTTAGACAATTTGAATGAAAAACAACAGCAAGCCGTGCAGACGACAGAAGGCCCAGTTTTAGTAGTGGCCGGAGCCGGATCGGGAAAAACTAAGGCCTTAACTCATCGGATCGCTTATTTAATGAAAGAGAAAAAGGTAAATCCCTGGAATATTTTGGCGGTGACTTTTACGAATAAAGCAGCGAATGAGATGAAAGAGCGCTTAAGTCAGCTACTACAACAACAGACGGTGGAACAAGCAGGTGAATACGTATTTGAAGACTTCTTTAGCCCGACCTACGAGCCACAGCTACCGATGATGGGTACTTTTCACTCGATTTGTGTGCGGATATTAAGAAAACATATCCATTTATTGGGATATGAAAATAGTTTCGCGATTTATGATGCAGCGGACCAGCAAGTATTGGCAAAAAGGCTGATGGATGAGATGCAAATCGATCCGAAAAAATTTGCCCCACGAGCAGTGCTGTCAGCGATTTCGAATGCAAAAAATGAGCTAATTGACTGGCAACAGTATCAAGAAAGATCTGGTTTTAACTTCTTTACGGAGAAAGTAGGGAAGTTTTATGAGCGCTATCAAAAGTCGCTACAGCGAAATAATGCCTTGGATTTCGATGACATCATCATGCTGACAGTGGAACTAATGATGACCCAGCCGCAAGTACTAGAAAGCCTGCAGCATAAATTTCAATATATCTCGGTGGATGAGTATCAAGACACCAACCACGCGCAGTACAAACTAGTAACGATGTTGGCGGCGAAACATCAGAATCTGTGTGTAATTGGGGACTCTGATCAGAGTATTTATAGCTGGAGAGGGGCCGACATTCGCAATATCTTGGAGTTTGAGAAGGATTATCCTGATGCCAAGGTGGTAAAGCTGGAACAAAATTATCGCTCAACCCAAACAATTCTAGAGGCTTCGAATCATATTATTTCGAAGAATAAAAATCGTCGCGAAAAGAAACTTTGGACGGAAAAAGAAGGAGGAGAACTAGTGAAAGTGTTTATGGCCGGCAATGAAAAGTTGGAAGCGGGAGCAATTGCACGGACAATTGGTGAGATTATGCGGAGCCATGAATCGCCGGACTATCGTGACTTTGCTGTTTTGTACCGAACGAATGCCCAATCTCGGGTGATTGAAGAAGTTTTTTTACGATATGGGATTACTTATAAGATTGTGGGCGGGATTAAGTTTTATGAACGAAAAGAAATCAAAGATGTTTTGGCTTACTTAAGGATTATTCAGAACCCAAATGATTCAGTGAGCTTGTTGCGGATTTTGAATGTGCCGACGCGAAATATTGGCGCGAAGACGGTGGAAGCAGTGCAAAGACTAGCGGCGCGCGAAAATCTGTCGTTTTTCGAAGCGATTTTAAAGGCGGAACGTCTTACTAGAGACGATGCCATGGCTTTATATGGGGCTAAATTAACAACGGCGAAGATTGAATCGTTGCAGAAATTTGTGAATTTGATTCGAAAACTGCAAGGCGTAAACCAGCAATTCCCGGCTTCGGGACTACTGAAACACGTAATTGACTATTCAGGCTATAAACAATTTTTGGATGATGGATCAGTGGAAGGAGAGGCGAGACTGGAGAATGTGCGGGAACTGATTTCAGTGGCGGCGAAGTATGATGCGCTGGAACCAGGGATGAGCTTGGGGATTTTCTTGGAGGAGGTGGCGTTGATTGCCGATGTTGATCGCTTGGATGAGCAAGAAAATGCAGTCACGATGATGACGGTGCATTCAGCGAAAGGATTGGAATTTCCGGTGGTGTTTATTTGTGGGCTTGAAGAAGGGGTCTTCCCCCACTCGCGGAGCTTATTGAATCAAGGCGAACTGGAGGAGGAAAGACGACTGATGTATGTGGCTATGACAAGGGCAAAAGAGCATTTATTTTTGCTGCATGCCGAAGAACGGATGCTTTACGGCGACTACAAGCGCAATGCGCCTTCGCAGTTTATTGAAGATATTCCGGAAGAGTATTTAGAAACGAATTATCCGAAAAAACCGAAGCCAACGATTAGTGTGGACGATATTGGCTACACTCCAATTCCGGTGGAAGGGCCGGACACTTATAGCACTAGACCTAGGCAGTCTAGGAGCGCTTCAGGAGGCTATGGCAGGCGAAATCAATATGGTAAGGCGGAAAACAACTATGGACGGCGTAGAGCGAAACCTGAAGAGCCCAAGGAGGCGCCGGTGCAACCGGCTTATGAAGAGCCAACGATTGATATTCATGCCGACCTTGATGAAGTAGAATATGCCGCCGGAGACCGGGTGGCACACCAGAAATTTGGTGACGGCACGGTATTAGAAGTTACCGGCGGGATTGCGACGGTAAAATTCGACAATATCCGCTATGGCACGAAGAAATTGGCGCTTTCGGTGGCACCGTTACGGCCGTTGTGATGAGGACGGACTAATGTCACATTTTTTGAACTGCTGGTTGTGTATAATGAGGGGCAAGTAATTTGTTTTACCTGGAAAAAATGTTTAATTCACTACGTAAATCCTTCAATATTGGGACTTCGCTTTTGCTGGTAATTTGTTTGCTGACGGGCTGTGCTTTTTCATTTCCTGCTGCTGAAACCAAGGTAGAAGAAACGACGCCTGTAGTGGAAACTGTTGTAGAAAAAGAAGAGATGGAAAAGGAAAATGACAAAGGGAGGGAAATTAAGGAAGCTGTGAAACTACAAAATGACTTCACCGGAGCCAAGGTGGAGGAAGATGCTTTGATTCAGGGGTGTTTCGGCGGGAAGGATTGTATTCCGTCAATTGATGATCCAGTTTTTGAAACGGCAGAAGTGGGAGAAGATTGGCTAGAAGACGATGATCGGATTTTCGGGCTGAATTATAAGGGGGAGGTGCGGGCTTATCCGCAACGAGTGATGAACTGGCATGAGATCGTGAATGATGTGGTGGCGGGAGATAATGTGATTGTGACTTTCTGTCCTTTATGTGGCTCAGCGGTGGCGTTTGTGCCGGAAGTGAATGGGACAATTACTGAATTTGGGGTTTCGGGGAAACTACACAATAACGACTTGGTGATGTATGACCGGTGGGAAGGGAATTTGTGGCAGCAGATCACTGGTGAAGCGATTGTGGGGCCAGCTGCGCAGCGGGGAGAGATTCTGACGGAAGTTCCTTTAGCGACGGCGACTTGGAAAGAATGGAAAGAAGCACATCCAAAAACGAAAGTACTTTCGCGGGAAACTGGGCATATTCGTGACTATTCACGTTATCCATATGGGACTTATGAAGCAGATGATTCGTTGCTGTTTGGGGTTCCGGAGGAAAATACGGAGTTGCAGATTAAGGAGCCGGTTTATGGGATTGAAATTGGCGACCAAGCGAAGGCGTATCAAGTAAGTTACGTGGAGGAACAGAAAGTGCTTACAGATACAGTTGGGGAAGTGGAATTGGAGATTAAACTGGCGGACTCTGGGGAATTATTTGTGACCAGAAAAGATACTGGAGAGAGAGTGCCGCATTTGCGGGTGTTCTGGTTTGCATGGGCCGCGTTCCACCCTGAGACCCAGCTTTCTAAACGGGAATGAGTGGAAGTTAGAAAGAAACGAGAGTGATGAGAATGATCTATCTCGGCGTTAATCGAAAAAATCCAATCCTCATTTATGTTCAATAAACTGCGGTTGGATTTTTTCGATTGCCTTGACCTAGAAAGATTCTCACCACTCAGTGCACTCTACCTTTTACATCTGACTGCGATTGGTTCATCTGACTCATTCTCGTCATTCCATACATCGGGCGATTCTATTTTTTTTAATGCCACCTCGGCAGTGAGTGAAAGCCCTTTCAGACTTGACTTTTCTGCTGTTTTGCGGTAAAATTTCGCCTCTCTCGAAATATACCTATTCGGGCGTGCCCGTGGGTTTCGTGGGACGTTATTTGAAAACTAGCAATGTAGAGAGCCTCCAGTTTACTACTAGGGAGATTTTCATTAATCCCCGACGTGGACTGCTTTGGCAACGACCATCGAGTTTTACCCACGGCATTGATTTGCACGGTAACTTGAGAAATGTTGCGCAGACTTTCCCGGTAGCAGACTGGAGAACTCTTTACGACACTCTAAAAGAAAACCGGAGATTGAGATTTTTGAACTGAAGAAAGACGGACTGTTTTTCTCAGGGCCTAGCACATGCGCGTTGATATCGCGATGGCTGCCTGAGACTGATAGAAACTCGAGTATGACGTTTGGAGATTTTGATCTCTACCACAAAAACCGAGCCTTACACATTCAACAACATACGAAAGAAAATGTGTGTGAGGCGCTTCCATCTATGGAGAAAATCTGATGGAAACTTTGAAATGGATGAACAACCTGCCCGAGGGTGCTTACACCACCCTCGAAATCGTGTCTAACTTGATCGGAATCGCGACCCTGATTTTGGGGGCGTGGATCTTGGTCAAAATGTTTGCTGAAGGGCTTCCACTTTCGATCCAGAACGACGAAAGGGTATTGAACAACTTGAAAGGGCAAGTACTCCGACGATTTACCGGCTACCGCGATTTAATCGCGCTGCTGGTGTTGTCGGGCGTCTTGGGAACCGTTTCGGGTGCCGTTCCCTTCGTCTACAAACTGGGCGTGGCGCTCAAGGCGGCGAAAATGACCTTGCCTCTCAGCGCTCTCGCAGCTGCATTTGGGACTTCCTTTCTTGGCATCGGTTGTGCGATCGTCGCCACCGTTGTCTTCATCGTGAAGAAGAACCGGCTGCTGGATAGATTGGACAAGCAACTGCTGGAGCTCTTTGACGCTGACGGTGGCATCACCCAGAAAGAGAAGGACTTCGCGAAGATCATCGGCCAAGAGACCGCCAGCGCCCTCGAAGCTGGTGTCACCGGTCAAATGATCCAGAGGATCGTCGATGGAGAACTTCAACGCCGCGGTGTGGATCCCTCCCAGACCCAAAGCTACTAGGGGGGGAACCATGCTACTGAAAGATCAAGCTCCAATACTGGAGCTCCAAGACGAACAGCAACGGGACGACGATACCGTCGGCATCAGTATGTTTCTGGTGTCGATGGTGTTCTTCACCGTGATGTTGTCTTGGGCCGCGATCGAGTTCTACAACTGGATGCATACCAGTGAAGAGCTCGACAACGAAAAAGGTCAACTTCAAGCGGTGCTTTCAGCCCGCGATACCAAGACGTTGGCCTTGGCTCAAGGCAACATCAAACTCAAGGCTCAGCGACAAGATCTTCTTCACTGGACCCGCCTCAACCAAGGCCTTGATCAGCAGATCGGTGCGGCAGGAAAAAAATTGGCTGCGGCCAACCTGTCGCGCGAGAAGCTGGCCAAGGACCTTGGACTTCTTGAGAAGAAATATCGCAAGAAGTGCCGTGGCTTCAAGGCCCCCTACGCCATCCTTGGCTGCATGAAACGCGGCTACCGCTGGACCTGGGTCAAAGTCTGTGCTTCGAAGAAAGGGAAGCCAGACTGTCGGCGACGCGAATGGTTCTGTAAGAGCCTGAGAGCCCTCTACGATGACAACGACATCAATGAGAACGAGGGCTCAAATGATCGTTTCGGCAAGAAACACAAGGTAGGAGGGTAGAAGATGAGCTATTCAGCACTATCAGACGCCATCTTTATCTTGTCCTTGGCAATTCTCTTGGTGGGGAACTTTTTTCGGTCTCACCAAGAGAAAGTTCAACACAAGATCAACGGCGTGGTCCAACAAAAAAAGAAGGTGACCAAGAAGGTAGCTTTGCTCACGCTGCGTGTCGGGAAAGAACTGACTCGTCAGCGGTCTTTGGCTGGCCGAATTGCCCGCCTCAAAAAAGACCACCGAGCAAAGCAGGACCTCTTGGAAGATCAGAAAGACAAACTGGCCAACGCTAAAGACTCTGTGCTTGACCTCACTGGTAAGCTCATGAGCCTAAGGCAGAGGCTGGGCTATTGCTCTGGTCTGAGGAACCTAGGAGTTTCCTTGCGGCACCGTTACACGAACGGGCGCTTGGACAAAGCTAATCTGCTACAACACGGTAGATTGGTGGGAATTTGCTTCAGCTCGATGAGAGTCTGTCGCAGACTGCGTATCCGTGGCTGTCGCAGTACTCCCTCTCCTCGCACCTGCACGGATTCAAACCGGATCAAACGCCGAAAACGCCGCCGCCGAAGAAGAAGACGCCGTCGAAGAAGATAGGGCTTGCCAAGCCCCGGTGCCGTTGACACACCGCAATTTGTCTTCATTTGAACCCCGTCTTGGATGCTGCTACTGGAAAGCGCTGAGACGACCGGGTGATGGCCGGTACAACTTCCAGAAATTTTGGTGGCCTGCCGTCGGTTATGACGGATTTGGTTACCTTTTGAATAGAGTGTCGTGTAGAAAAGCCCCTGAAAGTCTGTAGCTTTGCTCAATGACTGATGGGGTTTTTTGCTTTATTGGTGGTTGTTGATTGCGAAAATGATTAGACAACCTTCCGTGTCAAACCGACCAATAGCTCGAAACTGCTTATTGATTCTGAAATACCAGTACCCCAATTTCTTTGGTTGCCGAGGTTTTAATTGAGCCTGTTTTTTTCTACCTGAGAGTAAATTATTCTTTGCCTTAATGTACTGCTTTGTTAGCCTTCGTCTTGAGAGATATTCTATGACTTCGTCGCTTTCGAAAATCTCTTTGATTTGAGGCATCTATTTAAGGTTATTTAATTCTTGTTTAGGAATTTTCAAGGCTTCTTCTGCTTTTTTCATTAGCTCCGGAGTAACTTCGTCTTCAGGAAGTTCAATTAGTTCAGTTTTGAAAAAACAATTATCGTATGCCTCGATATCGATTAAAACGGCCACTGGCTTATTATTCACAAAAATATATTTAGGCTTCTTTTCCAACCCTTGAAGACATTGTTTTGTCTTGGTTCTTAAATCAGTCACTGAAATGCATTGATCTTTAGTCATAAATTTAACGTTAAATTTAACTAGAAATTTCTACATAAATTATATTTCAAATTCATATAGAAATTCAACCATACATTTGTGGCTGTTTGCTTGCATTGCTAAAAATGGAAACTAATCTTTGTGTTTCCGGTGCTGGCTTTTGGCTGCTGAAGATCCTTCCATCTGCTGAATGGTACGAATTGGGAAAGGGATGTTGATGCCGTTTTCACGAAATCCTTCAAGGATCGATTTGGTTACTTCGGAATTGATGATCAATTTGTTCGTCGTGGCGGACTCGATCCAGTAAAGGAAACGGAGGCCGACGGAAGAATCATTGAACTGCTCAACTAAAACCATTGGCTCTGGTTCGATGAGGATTTGTTCGTTTTTGCGAAGGATTTCGAGACCAATTTCCTTCGCTTTATCAATATCGGTGTCGTAAGCAACACCTACCCGGGCCGTAAGACGACGAACGCCTAATCGAGTGATATTCATGATGCTGCTTTGGAGAGCGGAACTGTTGGGGATCACAACTTGCTCGTTATCGTAAGTGCGCATCGTGGTGGAGCGGAGTTTGATTGAAGTAATTTTTCCTTCGTGCTCACCAATAATGACAATGTCGCCGATATCATATGGATCTTCAATAGAAATCACGATACCAGCAAAGAAACTCTTCAAAACATCCTGTAATGCGAGACCAAGAGCAAGACCTACCACCCCGAGACCGGCAAGAATGGTAGTGATGGCGCTGCCGAGCCCCATTATCACCAGAGAAACTAAGACGCCAACAAAGACGACGGCGATATGAACGATGGTGCCACTGAGATCGAGGAAAGCGCGATGGATTTGACGCTTCTTGGCTTTACGACGAATGAATATATGAATGATTTTGCCGATATACCAGAAGGCCAAAAGGGTAATAAAACCAATGATGATCTGAGGGAGGACGATGAGGCCGCGGTAGTAGAAATTTTGGAAGGCGTCGGTGAAAACCCTAGAGGCCTGCTTCTTTTCCCAAACCAAATGGAGTTCGATCAAATCGCTGCGCGTCTTGGCAATTTCAACTTTGTGCTGCTGGAGCTCAAGGTTTTTGGTGACGATATCAATTTCTGTGCGCAACTCGGTGAGTTCTTGCTTCTTCTTTGCTAGTCGTTCTAGGACTTCGTTGACTACTGATTCAGGAAAACGAGCATTACGTTTGGTATTAGCCTCTTTTTCGATGGCTTCCAGATCCTGACTGAGCTGCGATTCTTGTTTTTTAAGTTCGTCTAATTGTGACTGAGTTTCTGCCGTAATTTCCTCGGCAGACTGGAGGGTTCGGCTAGCAGCTAATGATTCTGAAGATAGACTCTGAATTTTCTCAACTAATTGAATCACCTGAGTAGTGGGCGAGCCAGCATTTTCTCCTTGGGAGTAATTGCCGCGGGCGAGGTTGTTTTTTTCTTCGAGAAGTTTTTCTCGCTCTTCAAGGGCTGCACGGGTTTCACTGAGGATAATTTTGATTTGGGGGTTTGTTTCATCCTCAATTTGACGGTCTAATTTACTGAGACTGGATTTGCTCTTGTTGATTTGCTTTGTGACCGATTGGATGTTGATTTTGGCAAGGCCGTTTTGAGAAAGGTCTTCGTTGACGATAAAAAAGCCGGAGATCAATCGGAAAGTGAGATAAGCTAATGCAGCCAGGATTGAAATGCTGATAAAGGCATAGAGGAGGTTGTTGCGGATTGTGGGTTTTGGCTTGTTTGTGGTCATGCTTGGAAGAAGGAAGGATAGGAGGCTAGGAAGCTAGGGGCGATTTCATCTTTTTTCATAAAAATTTTATTTTTTCTTCATAAAAATTTTCGTTTTTTTTCATTTTTGATCTGTATGGTGGGAGCTGTCTAGACATTGAGGCTTGGAATCAGGTTAGTACGAAGCGTGGTCTTCGAAGAGTGTCGTATAAAGGTGAAGGCCAATGTTAATTGCTAATAGGGCTGAATGGAGGGGAGGAAGGGGGATTTTCATTTTTTTCTTCATCAGGCCTGACTTTATCCGTGCCCAAATTTTCTTCCACTTCCCGCTTCTTCACCGGCGAATACAATCGTCGCCCACTCCTACTCTGATGCGTTTCAATCATCCCTTTCCGAAACTCCACATCTTCATGTGTAAACAAAGCCTTTACCGCTTTATACGCGCGTCTCAATTCCTTTTCGTGATGAGCTTCAGCTAGGAATAATTTCACAACGTTATTATCCGGATCTCTTTCAAGTAGTCGCTTACAAATCCCCATTACCTCTTCGTATTTTCCCTCGTTGATCCACATACCAATGAGTTCCAAAACTACTTCTTCGTCTTGCGGAGCCATAGTTGATGGGCGGGCGTTGGTCATGCGGAGGAAGAGGGCACCGCTTTTTCGTTGGATTAGGTGGATGATGTAGAAGACACCGGCGATTACGAGGAGAATCACGAGGAGGATTTCGTTTTTACCGAGGAGAAAATTAAAGAGGGCATGGGCAAGGGTGGCGATCAGTAAGCCTTTGGTGATCAGTTGCGCGCGATAAGCTGAGTGGGCGGGCACACCAATTGCAGAAAGCAATCTGGAAATATATAAATTTTCACCTTTCCAACGGGCACTTTCAACGATTGGCTTGGCGAATTTCCCGACGCCATAGTAATAGCCGGCGATTCCAGAGAAGATAGCGTGGCCGGCAGCAGTGAATGCAGAACGGAAAACGAATACAGGGAATAAGGCTGCTAATGACCCAGACCTCAGCAAGATGTTGTTGAAGTAGAGGATATTTTCGACGAAGGCAAAACTGAGAGCAGCGGTAAGACTGAACATCAGCGCGTCGTTGATGGTTTGGATTCGTTTACCACCGAAATCAGCGTATTTAACAATGCTGAGTTTTCCAATTTCTTCGAGAACAGCAAGGAAAGCGATACCGAGGGCGGCGGCGGTTGTTTTTTCGGAAGCCGCGAGAAATAGAGGATTCCACTCATCTGGTAAACAAAAATGAATAATGTTGAGGCCAAAGATTTCAACTGGAGCACATGATGTCAGTAATTGAAAACCGACAATTGGGACGACTGACAGAAACCCAAGGAGAAAAACCACCCCCAAAGCACGACGATTCTTAATCTGCCGACGGCTACGCCAAACTTTTAGCCAGATCATCACTGGAGCTAATGCTAGAATG
>CAYGJQ010000003.1:26219-36377 GCA_964350285.1 uncultured Candidatus Peribacteria bacterium
GCTAGAATGACGCTGAGTACTAAATAGACATTTTTTTGGGAGATGAGCTCCGTCATCACTTGTGACAATGAAATAAATCTATATATTTTAGCAGAAAAAGCCTTATTTATAAAGGGATCCTATGGTGAGATTGATTGTTAGTTTGATGGTGATTGTGCAGCTGGCATTGATAGCCTGGGTCTTTGCTAGTGACAATGACAATTGGCCGACAAACACTCCAGAAAAAGCAGTTTCTCATGCCCCTGAAGCCAAAAGTAATACCGACCGCCTGAATGAGATTAGTAAACTGCCGGCAGTGGAAGTGAAGCGGTTTGAGTTTAAAGAAGGTGAAAACTCCGGCGAGATGGTGGTTGTGAAATTAAAGAAAAATAGCTTCAAGGCAAGGTTAATGGAAAATGTTTCATCTCCTCGTTATCTAAACCAGTGGGCGAAGGAATGTGAAAACTGCCTGGTGGTTAATGGCGGTTATTTTATGGAAAACTACAAATCTGCCGGTTTTTTACAGGTGGATGGGGTGAGGGAAAACCCCGAGGGGATGTATGATCAACATCTTAGCGGAATGATTATTTTGGATGAGGGAGAAATCTCATTGAGAGACTTGAAAGTCGAACCGATAGTGGTTGGCTTGAATGGCCTTGATAATGCGCTACAGTCTTACCCTTTTTTACTGAAAAATGGGGGGGGCGCGATTCGTGAAGACTCGGGAAAACTGGGAAGAAGGACGGCTTTAGGAAAGGATGTAGATGGTCACACTTATTTGGTGCTGGTTGATCAATCGCATCTAAGTCTTTATCGATTTATGGAAGAACTCTTAAAAACAGGGATTGATTTTGAGCATGTAATAAACCTTGATGGTGGACCGTCTTCGGGGATGATAGCAAATGTGGCTGAAAAAACCTCTGGGTTTCACAACTATTCAGCGGTGCCGAACGTGATTATTTTTGATTTTTTGAAATAGCCCAGAGTTCAGTGTATCTTTTTACCTCGAATACTTTCTAATGCTAGCAGTTCGTTATGGCTGATTTGGACAATACTACTTTCATTTTCTTAGACACCGAAACAACTGGTGATGCACCATATCGCGACAAAATCATTGAGCTCTCAGCGATCAAAGTTCAAGGGGCAGAAATTTTAGATTCGTTTGATGAATTGATTGATCCGGGAATTGCGATTCCGGAAATTTCTACTCAAATCACTGGAATCACTCAAGACATGGTGAGAGGGAAGCCAAAATTTGAACAAGTTGCAGACAAGTTTCTGGAATTCCTTGGAGATGCAATTATTGTTGCTCATAATGCTGATTTTGACCGCCAATTTGTGAATCATGAATTGATGATGGCTGGGAAACCAACGTTGAATAATGCTCAGTTTTGCACCTGGAAACTATCGAAACGAATTTTGCCAAAACAAGAAAAATACTCACTCGAACATCTAGCTGGCGTTTACGGCTTAGATAAAGGCAATTCCCACCGAGCGTTGGATGACACCAAAACTTCGTGGCAGCTGTTTAAGAAAATGGTGCACATTATGAAAACTAAAGAATTGAATTCACTAGGTAAACTCCGTGAAATCCACCAATTAACACCGGCCAAATGTCGGGAGCTTTATTTCCCGGTGCAGGAAGAAGTAGTAGTGAATGAAAACCAGAATTCTCTTTTTTAGAAACCACTACTATGCTAGTTTTTAAGCGCAAAATTTAACCATCCCTGATGTCAGAAGATAAGAAAATTCAAGAAACAGTCACTGAGGGAAAGATTGATATTGGAGACTCGAAAGGAAAATTGTCTCATGAAGAACTGTTTGAGAAAGTACGCAAAGTGATCAACGATGATGTTCGGCCTTATTTGAATAGTCATGGTGGTGACTTGGAAATAGTGGCTTTTGATGAAGAGAAACGGCTTCATGTGCGTCTACATGGCGCTTGTGGTGCTTGCCCAGCTTCGAAGATGACATTGTATTATGTGGTTGAAGAGGCATTAGAAGAGGAGTTTCCGGAAGAAGGAATTGAGGTTCTCCAAGTGGAATAATATGCGTTTATCCAAAACGGAAAAAGAGTTAGTGCGAGAGCAGGCCTTGGATCTGGGTTTTGATTTGGTGCGTTTTACTGATGCCGAACCGTTGACGAAGGATGGTGAGGTTTTTGAACAATGGCTGAAAGAAGGCAATCATGCCGATATGGCGTGGCTGGAAAGGAATGCGGAGAGTCGATGGCAGCCGAAGAAAGTGCTGGAAGGGGCCCAATCGGTGATTTGTTTGGCGACAAATTATTTTCAAGAAATGCCGGAAAAGATTCAGGAAAATGAAGGACGGGTGGCGATGTATGCCCAGGGACGCGATTATCACAAAGTTGTGGCTAAAAAACTGAAGAAACTCGTGAAATGGCTAAACGAGCAATGGCCGGACTCTGATCATAAAGCTTATGTTGATACAGGACCGGTCTTGGAACGTGCATTAGCACAGAAAGCAGGGATTGGCTTTGTAGGGAAGAATACTTTGGTGATTACAAAGGAATTTGGTTCGTGGGTATTTTTGAGTGAAATTATTACGACTTTGAATCTACGCCCTGATCCGTTGTTGCCTCCTTACGGGAGCTGTGGGAGTTGCCGGAAATGTATCGATGCTTGCCCAACGGGAGCCTTGAAAGAATATAGAATGGATGCGCGAAAATGCTTGTCTTATCACACGATCGAGAATCGTGGGGAGATCCCAGCGGAGATTGCCGAAAAAATGGAAGGAAATCTATTTGGCTGCGATATTTGTCAGACCGTTTGCCCGCATAATTGTCGGGCTCAGAAAACGAAAGAAGAGGCGTTTAAAATGCGAATCGCCGGACCGGTGCTCGACTTGGATGAAGTGCTAGTGATTGGCTCCAAAGAAGAATTTGATGAAAGGTTCGCTGGTTCGCCGGTGAGAAGGGCAAAACTGGAGGGTTTGAAGCGTAATGCGCGGTTACTGAAAAGAAACTCTTCATAAATTTTCTCGTTGCTTTCCCAGGATCTGTCGTTCCTCTTCCCCAAAAATGCTTCGCATTCCCGGGGGCCCCTGCTCGGTCATCCTCGCCTCTGGCTCCGGTGCCCTGCGCTCGTCGCTTTCCCGAGGCTTACGCTACGGATCATGCTTCGCAGGCTCCTTCGCTATCGCCTCTGCCTCTCCTCTTCCCCAAAAATTGCTCCGCAATTCCCGGGGGCCCCTGCTCGGTCATCCTCGCCTCCGGCTCCGGTGCCCTGCGCTAATTATGCAATAGGCTTCATAAATATTTCATCATTTTTTAAAAATATTTCATATTTGACCTGTATACTCCCCCACGTTGGGTGGGTGGTCATGGAGGTGGGTTATTAGTAAGTTTCATGTTTTTGTTTTTTAATTTTGGTCCCGCCCCCATTTCATCTTTTTTCATAAAAAATTTCGAAAAATTTCATTTTTGGTTGTTACGCTGGAAGCTCTAATTGGTAATTAACTTCTATGCATAGCAAAATTCTGTCTGGGGCGATTCAGGGGATTGAGGGGCTTTTAGTGGAAGTGGAAGTTGATATTTCACAGGGAATGCCTTCTTTTTCTATTGTGGGATTGGGAGATACGGCGGTGCAGGAGGCGAAGGAGCGGGTGCGGTCGGCGTTGAAGAATAGTGGCTGTGATTTTTCGACGATGCGGAAAACGGTGAATCTGGCGCCGGCTGATGTGAGGAAGCAGGGGCCGGCGTTTGACGTGCCGATCGCTTTAGGGATGCTGAGATCGTCGGGACAGTTGCCGGCGCCCACTGATGCAACTCCTGCGATCTATATCGGTGAACTGGCACTGAATGGAAAAGTCCGTCCGGTCAGTGGAGTATTGTTAATTGCGCTGATGGCAAAGAAAGAAAAAATCGAGAAAATCTTTGTGCCGGCGGATAATCTGCAGGAGGCGTTGATGGTGGAGGGGTTGGAAATTTTCCCCTTAGAATCATTGAAAGATTTGATTGAGCATGAACGAGGGGAACAGATGATTCAGCCGGCAACTAATAGGATTCATAAAAGTCTGAAGCGGGAATTTAGTGGCCTGGATATGAAATCGGTGGTGGGCCATGATGATGCAAAACAGGCCTTAATGATTGCGGCAGCGGGACGGCACAACGTGTTATTCTCGGGGCCGCCGGGGTCGGGAAAGACTTGTTTGGCAGAAGCTTTTCGGGGGATTCTGCCCGAGATGTCGCAACAAGAAATTCTTGATGTTAGTCGGGTATATTCAGCCTCGGGTCTTTTATCAGCGCAGGCTCCGCTGATGCAGCAACGGCCGTTTCGTTCAGTGCATCACACCTCTTCGGCAGCGGCTTTGATTGGTGGAGGGAAGCGAGCGACGCCAGGGGAAATTTCTTTGGCTCACAACGGAGTGCTTTTTTTGGATGAAGTGGCGGAATTTTCGAAGTCGATACTAGAGACTTTACGCCAGCCGTTAGAGCAAAAGTCGATTACGATTAATCGAGTTTTTGGGTCTTTCAATTATCCGGCGAACTTTATTCTGTTAGCAGCGATGAATCCATGTCCTTGCGGTCATCTAGGCGACCAATTTAAAGAATGTGTCTGCAACGAACATCAGATCCAACGGTATCAGGGGAAGCTCTCAGGGCCGTTGAGGGATCGAATGGACTTGTTTGTGGAATTGCCGCGGTTGGAATACAAGGAGCTGCGAAGTGAGGAGAAAGGAATGTCGAGTGCTGAAATGCGCCAGCAGATAACTCGGGTTCGAGAAATTCAAATTAACCGGTTTGGAAATCAAGTGAAGAGCAATGGGGATATGAGTTCGGCGGAGGTGAAGGAGTTTTGTTTATTGAATGATGCAGGAGAGAAGATTATGAAAAAGGCGGTTGAGGTGTTGCAGCTATCTTCGCGAGGTTTCTTTCGCACTTTGAAAGTGGCGCGAACGATTGCGGATTTTGAAGCAGAGATACGAATAAAACCGGAACATTTGCAGCAAGCTTTGCACTATCGGATGAACTGAAAATGGTCGTGATATAATTTGGGAAATTTAATTTTAGCAACATGGCCACCGCAAAAAATTCCACCTTTAATGCCTCCGAGATTTTTGAATATTTGATCATTGGAACGCTGCTTTACTTGTTTGTGAAGGTAATGTGGCCGTTTGTGGCGAGTGCGGTGTTTGCGGTTTTCTTTGCGATTGTTTTTTTTCCTTTATTTAGTTGGTTAAAGAAAAAGATTGGTTCTAATTGGGCGGCGATTTTAGTGGTGATGCTGACAATGTTGATTATTTTTGTACCGCTGGGAATATTTTTGGGACTGGTGGCAGCGGAAGCAGTGGAATTTGTAAGGACTTTTTCTACTGATAGTGCATTGGCATTTATGAAAAATATTGAAAATTATAGCTTGTTTGGTTATTCGATTGAAATTAGTGAGATCCAAGCGGAATTGCAGAACGCTTTAAAAACAGCAGGAACAACGATTTATGAAACAGCGAAAACAGCTGGCTCACAGGCGTTGGCGATTACTTTTTCTTTCTTTGTGTTTGTTTTCCTCTACTTCTATTTCTTGCGTGACGGCGAAGATTTGATGAAAAAGGCTCATCTGGTGCTGCCATTTAGTAAAAAGCAAAACTTGAAATTGATGAAGGAACTGAATGGGGTAACTAAAGCGGTGTTTATTGGAAATTTACTTGGAGCGATTTTGGCGGGAATCGTGGCTTACATTGGTTTTGAATTTTTTGGCTTACCTGGAGCGTTAATCTGGGGGATGCTTGCAGGGTTGTTGTCTTTGATTCCGAGTATTGGCGCGATGCTGGTTTATATTATTGGCGCTGGCCTCGTTTGGGTATTAAGTGGAATTTATCTGGCGCTGGGATTTGTAGCTTATTACTTAGTAGGTCAACTACTACTGGTCGAAAACTTAATCATTCCAAAATTCTTGGATGAAAAAATTTCTGTGCACCCGGTGTTAGTATTTTTTGCCTTAGTAGGCGGGGTAGAAGTGTTTGGCTCAGCAGGGATTGTCTATGGTCCGTTAATTGTTGTGCTGTTTGTGACAATGGTTGACTTTGTTTTGATCGAGAAAAAATAACTAATAAATTTCGAAGTGATCATGACTACCTGATGCTTCTTGCCACTCGGCTTGAAGGTTTGAAACTGATGCCATTGGTGGTCCTTGATGACACCACGTGATTAGTTCTTGAAGCTGTGATTTTTCTCCTTCCGCGACAACAGTGACACTGCCATCGGAATTGTTGCGGGCGAAACCAACTAGGCCAAGTGATTGAGCCTTTTCTTGGGTTTTGGCGCGGTAGAAGACGCCTTGGACTTTACCAGTAATGGTGAGAGTAATTTGGAACATACAAAAAAAGCGGGCCGGAGCCCGCTCAGATTATTCGAATGTGGTGATTTCAATTTTTTCAATTACTTGGTCTTGAATTGGTTTGTCGCGGAAACCCACTTCGGTGACAGCGATTTTATCAACAGTATCCAGGCCTTCATAAACTTGTCCGAATACTGAGTGCTTGCCGTCGAGCCAATCAGTTTCTTTGACGCGAACGATGAAGAACTGACTTCCGTTGGTGTTTGGTCCAGCATTGGCCATTGAGAGAGCGCCGCGGATGTTTTTGAGCTCTGGGTCGAATTCGTCGTCGATATTGGTGCCAGGGCCTTTGTAACTGTGACCACCGGTGCCGTCGTGGTTGGTGAAGTCTCCACCTTGGATCATGAAGTTTTCGATCACACGGTGGAAAATAGTTCCGTTGTATTTTCCTTCTTTAGCTAATTCTTCAAAGTTTTTTACAGTTTCCGGAGTTTTTTCGGGAAATAGTTTTACTTTGATCTCACCTTGATTGGTGGTGATGATGGCGATTTTGTCGCCAACTTTGGGGGCAGCAGTTTGAAACATATGAGTTTGCTTTAATTCTTCTTCAATTTCTTTAACAGGTTTCCCTTTGATAGTAAATGGGTCCTTTTTTTCAACTTCGGTTTTTGACCCAAGAGCCAACTCGTTAGATTTCCGATCTTGACCCTGTTTTGGCTCGCAACCGGCGAAACTAAAAACAAGTAATAATGAAATTGTAAAAACAAGTAATCTTTTCATGGTACACAAATTAGTGAATAGCTCCTGGCCATTCTATGCCTTTGTTATTCAACATTCAATAAAAGCTATTGAAGCACGGTATCGGTGGCGACACCGAGGGAAGTCCAATATGATCCAACTTTTTCGTACCAATAGGTGAAAACTGTGCCGTTGATGGTGAGACGAACCTCGATTTGGTTTTGGCGAGGAGAACGGATGGTAACTGACTCGGGAACAACTTCAAATGAATAGATCAACGGATTCACAATGGAATTTCTGATTTGAGTCTGATCTGCAGCTGGGACGTTTTGGAAAATTATGCTTGGATTGGGTCCGGTAGAAGGGAGGGCGTCGGCACCGGTTGGCTCGGTGATTGGGAGGCTGGTGGCAGTAGGGAGATCGTCGAATTCAGCTTTTGGTTCAGCGGTTTCTTCTTCGCCGAAAATTGGGCCGCCGGGAGCGACGGAATTGATGTCGAATGTTGGTTGAGCTGGGGGGTCGGCTTCATTTGATTTGAAGTCATCGATGACTGGGGTGGGTTCGGTGGTGGTTTCGGGTTCGGTGGTGGTTTCGGGTTCGGTGGTGGTGCGGTTTTTTGGTTCGGAAGCTGGTGTTTCTTCAGTGGCAGTTTCTTCTGGTTGTTCGTTTTTAACTGGCTGGTCTTTTTCTGGAGATGGTTGTTTCTCGGCTGGTGGAGTTTTTTCTGCTGGTGGTTGCTTATTGGTTTCAGGAGATGGTGGCTGTTCTGGAGTTTCGGTTGGTTCGGTATCAGTAGTTTCTTCTGGTTGTTGTTCGGTTGTTTCGGGTTCACTGGATTCTGCTGGGGTTTCGAGCATTGGAATTTCGGCGGCTGATTCTGATTGCGAAGTGATCTCGAGGTTTCCACTTTGGAAGTTGATGTTTTTAAATGAGAAGACAACTACGAAGAAAAGAAGGAGCACCGGCACAAACTTGGAAGCGAAACGCCATTTATTGGTGATGGTGTCGAGGATATCGGAGAGCGTGTTTTTTTCGGTGACGTCGATTGGGGCGCTTGGTGTTGGTGGTTGTTCGGCGGCTGGCGGGACTGGGAAATCGGTAGGAGTAGCAACTGGTTCTACGGGCTGTACTTTGGCCTGAGCGGTGCCTTGTTGATTGGCAGAAGCATGAATAATCTGCTCGCGAAGCTTGGTCTTAAACAAAGTGTCAACGGGAATAAACTCCTGCTGTTTCATTTGCTGAAGACGATCGATTAAGCGTTGGTTCTGAGCGAATTGTTCGTCTTGATTATTCATGTAGTCGATTAGAGGTAGTTTTTAAGTGAAGTTCGAAGTTTTTTTAAGGCGCGGTGGAGTTTTACTCCCACGTGATTGGGACTGATATCCATTACAGCAGCGATCTCTTGGTTTCCGAAGTCTTCGAAATATTTGAGAGTGATGATTTCGCGATCAGACTCGTCTAGTAGCTCCATCGCTCGGACTATTTCATTACGCATATCGATCTGCTGGATCTGGGGTTCGAATGTTTCGCTGAGTTTTGGATGAACAGTGTCATCTATAGAAACGACGTTGTAACGCTTATTCTTACGATACCAATCAGTAATTTTGTTTCGGGCGATCCGATAAAGCCAACAGGTGAGTGGAGCGCCGTTCCATTGAAAACGCGGAAAAGCTTGTACTGCAGCCATAAAAGCCTGACTTGTAATGTCTTCGGCAGTCTCTTTATCGCTGACACGACGAAAAACGTAACGATACACCTCATCGACGTAACGGTCGTAAATGTCTGCAAATCTGCTTGGGTCGGCTTTGGCGGCCTGTACTAGTTCTTGATCCATATTTCTAATATGAGGAACGTATTTGTAACATCTTTTATTGAGATTGTCAAAATAAGCATTTATAGGAAAAAGACTCACGGGGTGAGTCTTTTGGTGGGCTTTTGCAGGAAGCTTTGGGCGTCTCAGTAATGAGAGCTGGAGGCAAGAATAGTGTAGAGGAATCAGGAAAGGGAACAAAGGAACGACAACAGAAAGAAAAAAGCTACCAACGGAATCAGCTCTGAGGCCCGACGGCAGTAGTCGGACAAGCGAGAATAGGCCTTCTCGTCATCAGACTCCATCGCCCAGGAGCCAAGGTGATTGTTTTTCTGCCGATGCCGTTGCTCTTCTTTTTCGAACTCTTTAAACCTCCTTGATAAGAGGATTAAGCCGATGCTGGCGATAAGAGCCAGCATTCCTGTTGTCGCAATGACGCTTGTTTCCAAGCGTCGGAAAGTGAGGAGGTAGAAACAAACTCCCCAGGTTGAAAAATGCAATAAAACCAAGAACCAACCAAACAATATCTGTCTATTTTCCCAGACTGAGTTTGATTGACTCCTTTTTCTCTGCATTTCGAGGATTCGCTCTTCGATACTCGATTCAGTTTCGGTCATTTTCTTCTACTCCTTCTAAGTTGAAGATTTCTGATTTTCAAACAACACTAATTACAAAAGCTGCCCGACTATACTTTTTTCCCTTTAAATGTCAACCGCTCAAAGACAACACCTTTTATTTTGGCTCAATAAGCCTTAATATAGCGACGAATAGCTTTTTAATATTTTTGTATGTATTCAATTACGGATTTGAAACCGGGGGTGGCGATTGAAGTTGATGGCGAGCAGTTTGTTGTGGCGACGTCTCAACATTCGAAACAGGCGCGTGGTGGAGGGGTGATGAAAACTACTTTGAAAAACCTCAAAACTGGGGCGACAGTGCCAAAAACTTTTCAAGGAAGCGATAAAATCCAACCAGTAGATGTAGGCTATACGCGAGCTCAGTATTTGTATGCTGATGATGAAAAACTGTATTTCATGGATTCGACAAACTACGAACAATTCGAACTAACTAAAGACGTGGTAGGTGAGGCGATTTATTTTTTGATTGAAGGGAATGATGTGGATATTCAAAACATCAATGACGTGCCATTCAATGTAAAACTGCCGCCAAAAGTAAACCTAAAAGTAGATTACGGTATTTTTTGTCCTTTTCTTCTTAAAAACACTCATTTTTGTCCTAGAATTAACATCTCCAAATTAATATACAAAGAAGTTTCACATTTCCCGTCTTTTTTTCTTCTTTTTTTTCCTCTTTATTTTAGACCCAAATCCTTCA
>CAYGJQ010000003.1:36387-37391 GCA_964350285.1 uncultured Candidatus Peribacteria bacterium
GATACTGCTAGTGGTGGAAGTAAGGCGGCGGTAATGGAAACTGGTCTCACAGTCCAAGTGCCGTTGTTTATTAATGAAGGTGATCTGCTACGCATCAACACCGAAACTCGTGAATACACTGAACGAGTGAAAGAGTAGCCTTATTGTAATTTGCTTTGAACCGCCTTGAGTTTCGAGGCGGTTTTTTTGTCTACTGGCCAAATTGATAAAGCTTTTTCGTAGGCTTTTTGAGCTTTTTGATATTGTCCGAGATCACGGTAGTAGTCGCCGATCCAATTGATGATGATGTTGTTTTTGTCGAGTTCGGTGACTAGTCGGTTGAGGAGCTGGTCGCGGTGGGTGGTTTTACCTTCGGCGTCGAAGTTTAGTGCTTGTTTTACTAGAATTACGCCTTTGAGATATTCGTTGTAGTAATCGAGGTGTTTTTTGTTGAGGCCGCGGAAATTGTAGCTATCGGCGGCAAGGTGTTGTTCGTCGGGGAAGCAGGACCAGTGTGATTTAATGTCCGCCCCTAAATTGTGAAGGCATTCTTTAACGTCGATATGGAAATCACGATCGATGAATTTATAAAGAATTCCGTGTGGTACCAAGCCGATGTCGCGATAGTTATCGAAAAGGATATCGGTAAAAACATCGGTGCCACTTTCTTCAAGACGAACACGTCGCAAAGTGTATTGATTTGGCCCTTTCACGTAAACAATCCGGACCTTAGCATCGGGACGAAAATTCTCGATCCGCTGGAGATAGTAAAAAGGGAAAGTGAAATTATCGCGACCAGCAGATGCCAGAGCACTTTCGGCAGGCAAGGAATGAAGGATGGCTTTATTGAGATCGTAAGCTAAGTAATTGTCCCGTTGGTAATTGTGCGGAAGGTTTTTGGCAAAAATAAATCCGGTTACCACAAAGATTACTAAAGAGAGTGCTTTTAGCGTTTGCTGCTGATGTTTTTTTCTTTTCATTAAGACACTAAGCGCATACCAAGTACCAATGGCCACGATAATCGT
>CAYGJQ010000003.1:37401-38757 GCA_964350285.1 uncultured Candidatus Peribacteria bacterium
ATCGTTCCCGGAAGATAAAATGGTTTTGTTTGATGAAGAAATAGTGGCGAAGATTGGTTTTGCCATAGTGAGAGAAAAGCGGCAGTGAGATAGGTAGTGAAAAAAGTGAGTACCAATAGAAAGATTCCATAAGCTTGGCGTCTTTTTAACCATAAGTAGATCGCAACTCCGAAAAGTATCATTGTGAGATAATAATACTCGGAAAGAAACTGATCACTGACGAACGAAAATTGCCCGAAGTCCCATTTGTGAAAAGAACGAAGGCGGTAATAAAAGGAGTCAACTACAGCGCTAAGTGGATTTAACACTGGGGCCAGAAATGAAAATATTGCATCGGAAATACCGGTTGCCTCGGTGGCTGTTGAGGAGGAATCAGATATTAGCTGAGCTTTTTCAATAGTGGTGCCGCCATAAATTTTGCGATTCACAAAATCCCAAACGTGATTGGGGGCATCGAGCTTTGGGTGGTAGACCATCGCTGGATTCTCGTAAGGACCGAAGTGGCTACGGATTGGTAGATAGAGATAAATTAGTAGTCCAGCAATTCCGGAAAGTAGCGATTTTAGATAAAAGAGTGGCTTTATAATCAGTCGCCAATTGGTCATCAGGATTAGCAAGATCATTGGCGGTACGACCATCACCATTAAGTGGTGGTTGCCGAGACTGAGTCCGATGAGAAAAATAGTGAGATAAAGTAGTTTGTTTTTTTCCTTTTGCTGGTTCCAGAGGAAAGCGGTGAGGAGGATTAAGACAAAGAAAAAAGTGTGCAATGTGTAAACTTCAGCGCGAATAGCCTGAGACCAGAAAGTGTTGGTGAATGCAAAAAGGAGAGAAACTCCGACTGCGATTGAGTAGTTTTTTAGTTTTTGACTTTTACCGATCTCGGTGAGAAGCAGGAAAACCATCATCACAGTTAAGGCGCCGAAAACAGCGGACATGACATTCACGCGCCAGGCGATGTTGCCGAAAGGAATGATGAAGGTGAATAGTTTAGCGATCAGCGTATAGAGGGGATATCCAGGTGGATGAGCGATGTCTAATAGGTAAGAAACCGCAACTAGCTCGCCAGAATCTTCGGTGGTGACTGTTGGATATAAAGTGAAGAGATAGACGCCTAAAACGCCAAGAAAAATTGCCGCAGCGGTGGTGAATTTTGGTCTATTTTTGAAAGAAGAAAGAATTGTTTTCATCGGGTTCATTTTAGTGAAATTTCCTCGGTTTTGATAGTTGTTTAGCTTATGATGTAGAAAATATTTCGTCCTTTCTTCTAATCAACAAACTTATGAAACTTCGATATCTGCTGTGCACTTTGGTTTTAAGCTTATTGCCGGTTTCGGCCTGGGCTTTTTCAGATCT
>CAYGJQ010000004.1:0-10044 GCA_964350285.1 uncultured Candidatus Peribacteria bacterium
GGAGGGGAAGAAGGTTTTCATCGGGGTGACGAGCCCCACGCCAGAATGGCATCTTGTCGTTCTTTCCTTTTTTATTTTTGCTACGACTTACTTGATTCCCTGGACGGAGGAATCGGCATTGGTGGAACGGTTGAAATTCAGGTAAGGAGAATTGATCGCGATGACCACTCCGCCGTTCACACCAACTGCACGGGCTTCCTGGGAAGCACCGGTGACAGCCTTGGTCGACTTCTGGGAACCGGTCGAGGTATCCACTTCGATGAGAAGCGAACTCGTACCAGTACCAGTTGCCAACCAGAGGGAGGATCCTGAGAGTGCCAAACCGTTGGCGAGGCCATTTGCGGTTGCGGACTTTTTGAAGGTCACGCCACCTTGGCTTGCCGTGAGTTTAGCCCACATCGGGACTCCGCCTTCAGCACCTGAGACGTAAACGTCGGCGCCAGAAGAAAGGATTCCTCGTGCAACATCCGTACCGGAATCACCCAAGGGACGAACCCATTGGATGACACCGGCCCCGGTCCACTTCGCTGCGAACGCATCTTGCGAATTGTTCAACGAACTGACGTCTTGGAATGACGCATCATTGGTCCCGTAGAACCGAACGCGCGACCCCAAGAATTTTCCAGCTGCGTAGACGTTGCCGGCGGCGTCGGTGGAAAGGGCACGGATTCTTTCGTCGCTTCCACCGCCACCTCTGGCCGCCCACAAGGGGTTGCCGTTGGTGTCGAGTTTGGCGATGAACAAGTCGTAGCCGCTGGGGGCCTTGAGAACAATCGGATTCGTACCGCTCCGAAGAGCGAAACTGGCCCGGTACTCACCAGCGAAGAAAACGTTTCCACTTGCATCAACAGCGACGGCCCAGCCGTTGTCGACGTTGGCGCTACCGAAGCTCTTCGCCCACACCACGTTTCCATTGGTGGTATCGAGCTTGAGGACGAAGATGTCGTTGCTGCCGTTGCTCGTGAGGGTCGTTCCGCCGAAGCTTCCCGTTCCCTGAAAGAAACCGGCTGCAAAAACGTTGGTAGCGTTCGAAGCCGTTGCGGTGACGCGGGTATATCCGGAGCCGCCGAACTTCCTCGCCCAGAGAACCTTTCCGCTTGAATCGACCTTGGCCACGAAGGCGTTGTCAGCATTCAAGGGAGCGCTCAGAGAGATGGTTCCGAAGCTCTGGGTGCCTCTGAAACCACCACCGATGTAGCTAACGCCATTGGCCACGTGGCCGACGGTATCGGTGGATTTGTAATTGAGGGTAAAAGCGTTTCCGGGGGAGCTACACCCACCGGAGACGTTATCTACTTGGCCATCACAGTCATCATCGATGCTATTGCAGGTTTCGGTCGTTGGTGTGACCTCGCCCACGCAGGCGCCGAAGGTGTTGTTCGTACAGGTTTGGGTGCCGGCTTTGCAAGGGCCGACGCCCTGGGTGCCGGATGCACCCGAGTAGCAAGGCTTCGTCTGTCCGTTGGTGCAGTTGCACACTCCGCCTTCGTCGGTGGAGCCGTCACAGTCGTCGTCTTTCTGATTACACGATTCGGCGACCGGGGTCACCTGGCCCGTACAGGCCTGTTGGAGGACACCGTTCACGCATTTGCGCACGCCAGCTTTGCAAAGGCCGACGTTTTGGGTGCCTCCGGGTCCGGTGTAACAAGGCACGTCCACCGTACAAGCGGTAGGACAGGTAACGCCACCACCGACATTGTCGACCGTCCCGTCGCAATTGTTGTCTTTGAAATCACACACCTCGGTTTGAGGGGTGATCTCGCCGACACACTGCGAATCGAGTTGGCCGTTGACGCACTTACGGACACCGGCGCGGCATTCGCCGCGGTTGATGGTTTGAGGGTTGCCAGTATAGCAAGGGACATCGGCGGTGCAGCTGTTGCAGACACCACCTTCGTCGATGCTACCATCGCAATCGTCATCGATGCTGTTGCACACTTCGGTACCGGCGGTGCCGGCCGTGGCGTTACAGACGGTTGCGGTCTGCTGAGAGTTACAGACGAAGACGCCGGTGCGCAGACATGCACCAACGCCAGCTGTACAAGCCTGGCCTTTGTTCGAGAAGTTCTCGTCGACGCTGCCATCACAGTCGTCGTCGACACCGTTGCACTTTTCGGCTTGAGGCTTTACCTCACCTTGGCAGGCCCCGAAGGACCCGTTCTGGCAAACCTGGATTCCGGCCTTGCAGGGCGCGGGTCCGTTTTGTCCACAACTTCGGGTGAGGTTTTCGTCGGTCAGTCCATCGCAGTCGTTGTCTTTGCCATCACAGATCTCGGTCGCGGGGGTTCCCGGAGTGGCATTGCACTCAAGGCCGGAACCGTCGGATTTGCAGACTTGGACGCCGGAGCGTTGGCATTCGCCCGTACCGTTGGTACAGGCAAGACCTTTCTGAGAGAAGTCTTCATCGGTCAAACCGTCACAGTCATTGTCTTTCCCGTCGCAGAGCTCGTTCGTAGCTTGCTTCGGTTGGACGGAACATTTGACGGCCGAGGTGTTTTGGGGGTCGCACTGGAACACACCAGTATTTTGGCATTCGCCGCGACCGACCACACAAACTTTGCCCTTTTGAGGAAAGTTTTCGTCGATGCTGCCATCACAGTCATCGTCGACGCCGTTGCAGACTTCGGGTTGAGCGGGACCGGGCTTCACCGAGCATTCCAGTCCAGAGTTATCGGTTTTGCAAACGAAGGTCCCCGTGCGGCGGCACGTGGAATTTCCAGCCGTACAGGTCTGGCCCTTCGATGCGAAATCTTCATCGGTCTGACCGTCACAGTCGTTGTCCAAGCCATCGCATTTTTCAGCGATCGGGTTTTTGACGACTGCATCACACTGAAGGCCAGAACCATCTTGTTTGCACACGAGCTTACCAAAAGCCTTGCATTCGCCGAGGCCGGAAGAGCACGGTGCGTTTTTGGTGCTGAAGTCTTCGTCGACTTGTCCATCGCAGTCGTTGTCTTTCCCGTCGCACTTTTCGGCACTGGGGGTTCCGGCGATGGCATTGCAGACCGCCTGGCCGTTGGTGGCACAGATGATCCGACCCGTTCGTTGACATTCGCCGGTCCCCACTTGGCAGTTGGAGCCGACGTTGAAACCGTCGTCGATCGTGCCATTGCAATCGTCGTCTTTTCCATTGCAGATTTCAGCGATTGGGGTGACCTCGCCGATGCACTGACCCCACTGACCGTTTTGGCAAATTTGGTTTCCTTTTTTGCAAAGGCCCTTGCCATCGGTTCCAGCGGGCCCGGTGTAACAGGATTGAGTCTGGCCATCCGTACAGGAACAGCCTTCGTCCACCCTGCCGTCACAGTTGTCATCCACGCCATCGCACTTTTCAGTGGCGCTGCCTTGGGGAGGCTGGACGGAACAGGTGACGCCGTCACCAGCTTGGTTGCATTGGAATTGACCGGTTCGGGTACAAACACCCTTTCCAACGATGCATCCTTGCTTCAGCTGGGTGAAGTTTTCATCGGTGGCTCCGTCGCAGTCGTCATCCAGACCATTGCATCTCTCGATGCTGGCCGGCTTCGGACTCACCGAACACTTGGTCACTTTATTGTTAAGCGGATCACAGATGAAGCGACCGCTGTCTTTGCAAGCACCGACGCCGACGGAACAGGTTTGCCCCAGGTTGGAGAAGCCGTTATCGATCTTTCCGTCGCAGTCGTCATCTTTGCCGTTGCAGACTTCCGTTTGGGGTTGGCCGGCCACCGCATTGCAGACCGTTCCCGTTGCCTGAGAGTTGCACACGAAGGTGCCGCTCTTTTGACAGGGGCCCAATCCAGCGGTACAAGCTTTGCCTTTGTTTTGGAAGTCTTCGTCGATCTCACCATCACAGTCGTCGTCTTTGCCGTTGCACGCTTCTTTGAGGGGCGTACCAACGGTAACTGAACATGCGATGGAGCCGTTTTGCTGACATTGGTAAGTGCCTTGACGGAGGCAGGCGCCCTTGCCAGCAGAGCAGGGCTTACCTTTTTGTGGGTAATCTTCGTCGATGCTGCCGTCACAGTCATCGTCTTTGCCATTGCAAACATCGCGCTGCGCCGATTTCGGCTGCGCGTTGCAGATAGTGCGAGCACCATCACGGCTACAGATGAAACGACCGCTGGACTGACAGATGCCACTTCCAGCGCTGCAGGTCTGACCGAGGTTGGAGAAATCCTCGTCGGTCTGGCCGTCGCAGTCGTCATCTTGACCGTTGCATTTTTCCGTTTGGGGGCTGGTCGACCCTTCGCAGGGACCCCAGGTGGAGTTGGGACGGCAACGCTGCTGACCAGCTTGGCAGCTGCCTGTGTTGACACCGCAGGATCGGGTTTGACCTTGGACGCAGGGGCAACCCTCGTCCATTTGACCGTCGCAATCGTCGTCTTTGCCATTGCAAACTTCCTGTTTGGCAGGAAGCGCGCTGGCTGGACAAACGACCTTCAGGCCGGACTGATCGCAGGTGAACTTCGCGGTCGCCTGGCATGCACCAGTGCCCACGACACAAGTTTGCCCGAGCTGAGCGAAATCTTCATCGGTTTGACCGTCGCAGTCGTCGTCTTTCCCGTTGCAGGTTTCGGACTTCGGAGCGATGGAACCGGTGCAGGTCGAAGACCACACACCGCCGACACAGGTTTGTTTGCCTTGTTTACATTCGCCGATGGGAGAACCGCAAGGCCGGGTCTGTCCATCGGTACAACTACAAACGCCCTCGTCGATGAGGCCGTCGCAGTCGTCGTCTTTGTCGTTACAGGTTTCGGATTTGGATTGGTTTGGCTGGGCATCGCAGATGACACCAGCACCGTCCGGACGACAGATATAGGTACCGGAGGAACGACATTCCCCGACACCAGCAGCACATTTGGTACCCTTCAGGCTGAAGCCTTCATCGGTGGCGCCATCGCAGTCATCATCTTTGCCGTTGCAGATCTCAGCTTTGGGGGTTGGCGCGGTACACGCTACCCACCCGCCGTGTTGGCAGGTTTCCTTGCCAGATCCGCAGTCGTTTTTGCAGTCGCGGGTGATGGACTCATCGATCGAACCGTCGCAGTCGTCGTCCTTACCGTTACAGATCTCGGCTTTGGACTTGGTCTCGCCGGTGCAGGGGCCCCAGTTGCCGTCTTTCTGGCATTTCTGGGTTCCTTCTTTGCACTCACCTACGGAAGAACCGCAGGCTTGTTCGTTGCCAGGGGTGCAACCGCACCCTTCGTCGACTTGGCCATCACAGTTATCGTCTTTGCTGTTGCAGGCTTCCTTGGCGTTGGGGACGATGGCCCCGACGCAAGGTCCCCAGACGCCTTTCGTGCACGTTTGGACGCCTTGTTTGCAGATCCCTTTTCCGATTTTGGACTTGTCAGCGCCTTCGGGATAGCAGTTTCTTTGGGCACCTTCGACGCAGGAAGCGATGGGGTTTTTCAGGCAGGACTCAGAAGAGTCGAAACCTTCGTCGATCTCGCCATCGCAGTCTTCGTCTTTTTTGTGACCCGCGTTGTCGGGATTCTTCTCGCACACTTCTTCTTTGGGGAGAACTTGGTTTTGGCACTCGCCCCACTTGCCTTCGTCGGTGCAGGTCTGGGTGCCGGCTTTGCATTCACCTTTGCTAAGAGTGCCTGCAGGACCGGTGTAGCACTTCTGGATGGCGCCGGGGGTGCAATCTTTGCTTTTGGGTTCCTGACACACAAGACCTTCTCCCGAAGTCGACTGACGACACTCCAAAGAGTTACCGCAGTCTTTCTTCGCGAGACAAGCCTGACCAACAAACGGAACGGCGCAGTGGCGTTTCAGGTCAGGAGTCTTAGAAACCCCATCCCATACGCACACGTAGCCATCCCCCAAATCAGCGCAGTCATCATTGGTCTGGCAGGGTTTGCTAGGACCGCAACCAGTCAAGAACCACCCCAAAAGAACGAACAACATCATCAGGATCTGAGCTCCTGACCAGCTCTTCGCGTGATTTCTCATCGCAATACCTCATAATTGCGAGCCCCCCACCAAAACGGCAGAGCACTCTAGGTTTGACACACTGAAAATATTCGTCACACAAACAAAACTAAAACGATACTTCCAAGAAACAAACACAACACAAACGAAACATCCGAAACAAAACGATTCTTTCAGGACGAATAGGCACAAATAACACCTACAAAAGAAGTCTTTCTTGATACATCCATCCGAATCATTCCCCTCTTCCCAATTATTCCTCCTGAGAAAAGGGAGTAAAGTAATAAAGTCTAATTGAACTATATTCCTTACCGCACAATAGCTAAAAAGCTAAGGCGGCATATTCTGAATCGATACCGACTGTTATCACAACAGTAGCATCGATATCCTGTCTTTTTGTCAAAGAACACAATCTTTCTCAACGTATTCTCTGACAACGCCATTTCAATCTGCCATTCAACAAACTGAAACGGCGCTATCAGCTGAAAACACTCCTCAACTGGATCACCGCATAGAAAGGCACATTCAGCGCCAATCCATACTCCTCAATTGAGACCTAATTTTCGATACATCAAGAAAGAGAACAAATTAAAACATAAATTTGCAAAAAAAGCAAGTATATCTTGCGACAATAGAGCCAAATCTAAATAAAAGTTGCGACAGGAACTGTCTAGGAAGAATAAACATAGTCCGAAAACTATGAAGCGAATAGGAATATATCTCAACGGTGACAAGCATGTAGAGTGCTCGCCAACCGATTATTTCAAGTCGAATCTATACCGTGGACTGTCTATACGAAGACCACGGGACGACATGCGCACTACGGTTTCGGGATGTAACGCACCGAGCCTCCGCTTCCGGAAGCCGGGCTAATGATGGTCACCACACCACCATTCGTATCGACACCAACACCCGTACAGATGCCTGCTCCGAAGCTACTCGCCCAATTGAACACTCCGAGGGAGGTCAAACGAGAGGCAAAGGAACCAGCCGCCGAAACGGTCTGGGTGCCGAAAGATGCATTGGCCGCGTTTTTTCCGCAGATGTGAGGCTGACCCGAACCATCTACCGCGACCGCAAGCGCTTCATCCACGCCAGTCGATCCGCCTACTTTCGCCCAAGTCACTTTCAACGTTGAGTCGAACTTGGCCACAAAAGCATCACGACTACCACTCGCAGTGAGCGTAGTCGTATCAAACTTGGCTCCGTTCCCGATATAGCCACTAACAATCAAATTGCCAGCGCTATCAACGGTCACTGCCTGCCATGCTTCTTCCTGCGCGCTACCACCGAAAGACTTCAAAGCATCCCAAGTTGGAGTGGATCCAGAGATTCCGAGCTTCAACAGGAAGCCATCATCTCCGGAGGAGATTGCGCTAAGAGATCCGAAGACCCCATTGCCACGATACTTACCCGTGACATAAAGCGAACTTCCGCTAACCGCGATTCCGTATCCATCATCGATGCCACCAGCACCGGCTCTCACCGCCCACGACCACTTTCCGGTCGAATCGAGTTTGGCGATCAAAACATCATACGAACCTCCGGTACCCGTGATCGTGACGGTACCAAAGGCGACAGCACCATTGTACTGTCCGGTGATGTACACGTTGCCGGAGGAATCTGCGGTGATAGCGCGGGGAACGTCGATGGAGCTTCCGCCCCCACCAGAGGCCGCCCAGAGAACTTTGCCGGTCTTATCAACCTTGACCACAAAGATATCGTGAGGACCACCTTGACCAGTGAGATTGAAAGCACCAAATGCTATGGAGCCATTGTAGTAGCCCGTAGCGTAGACGTTTCCGGTTGCATCGATGTGTAATGCCTGAACGCGACACTGATCGCTCTGAGACCCTTTGAAGGCCACAGACCACTGAAAACTGCCGTTTTTGTCGATTTGCGCGACGAAACAGTCTTCCGTGGAGCTGGTCGACGTCAGGGTGGTAGTTCCCAACGTCATGGAGCCTTTAAACGCTCCACCAACAACGATTGTCGGAATCTTCGTAACATACCCCACTAAGTGAAGGGCAGCAGTCACAGAAGCCGTCCAGGGACCACTGGTGCAACCGTTATCGACCGTTCCATCACAGTCGTCATCCTTGCTATTGCCGCAGGTTTCTTTGGCAGCAGGGAGGACTTCTCCGGTACAAGCCGTTGGCCAGGCACCATTGGTGCAGGTCTGGGTACCCTCGGTGCAAACTCCCACGTTTTTGGTGGACGCGGAGCCGGTGTAGCACTTTCGGGTGAGATTTTCATCGACCAGACCGTCACAGTCATCGTCTTTGTTGTTGCACGTTTCGGTTTGCGATGCTGCGGGCTGACAGGGCCCCCACTGGCGCTGTGCGGTGCAGGTTTGCGTTCCGTTCCTACATTCGCCTTTGGCTGTGGTTGCCGTGCAATTTTGGGTGGCGTTGGGCGTGCAAGACCCACAGACACCGTCTTCGTCGATCGATCCGTCACAGTCGTTGTCCACCTGGTCACAGGCTTCTTTGACGGGTGTAACTTCACCAACGCAAGCTCCCCATTTACCAACAGCACAAGTTTCGGTCCCGCCTTTACACGGTCCTACTCCCTGGGTTCCGCTGGCTCCGGTGTAGCAAGCCCTGGTGAGGCTTTCATCAATCGAACCATCGCAGTCATCGTCTTGGTTGTTGCAGCTCTCGGTTTTCGGGGTAACTTGGCCGCTGCAGGTGCCCCAGTTACCGTTCACACAGATTTGGGTGCCGCCTTTGCAGACGCCTTTGCCGTTGGTACCGGCAGGGCCGCTATAGCAGACACGCGAGAGATTTTCGTCGACTTGTCCGTCGCAGTTGTTATCCTTGCCATCGCAGGATTCCTGAGCTGATTGGCCGGGTTTGACGGAACATTCAAGATCCGTCTTATCCGACTTACAAACCCAAGTCCCCGAGCGCTGACATTCGCCGACACCCACCGTACAGGATTGACCCTTTTTGGTGAACGTGTCGTCAACTTTGCCGTTGCAGTCGTTGTCGATCCCGTCGCAGAGCTCTTTTTGGGGTGTGACTTCCCCTTCGCATGCTCCCCATTTAGAATCCTGCCCGCAGGTCTGTTGACCTTTTTTGCAGGGCAGTTTTTTTTCGGTTCCAGATGCGCCTGAGTAACAGTCACGCTTGTCTCCGGGCTTACAAGGCCCACAAACGCCATCTTCGTCGATCTGGCCGTCACAATCGTTGTCTTTGGTGTCGCAAGTCTCCTTCGTCGGCGTCACCTCGTTTTTGCAATCGAGGTTCCACCTTCCGTTTTCGCAAGTTTGAACGCCGGCCTTACAGAGGCCTTTGTCTTCAGTTCCCGAAGGGCCGCGGTAGCAGGGACGAGTGTTTCCGTCCACTTTACCGTCGCAGTCGTCGTCTTGGCCGTTGCATTCTTCTTTCTTCGGCTTCGACGGGACGCAGGTCCCCCAGGTCTTCGTGTTGTCGCAGGTTTGCTGGCCGTTTCTGCAGACACCTTGAGCGTTGTCCGCTTGGCAGGACCGAGTCTCTTTGGGCGTGCAATCGCCACAATCTTCATCGATCTCACCATCGCAGTCGTTGTCCTTCTGGTCGTCGCAGATCTCTTTGTTGGGTTGTCCGGGCTGGCATTCCCCCCATTTCCCTTCGGAGGTACAGGTTTGCGTTCCCTGCTGGCAAATGCCTTTGGCAGCGATCGCGGTGCACTTCTGGGTTTCCCCTTCTTTACACCCACAGCTGATACCATTGTCGGCTTTGCCATCGCCATCGTTGTCTTTGCCGTCGCAGACTTCGGGAAAGCGGACGCTGCATGTTCCAAACTTTCCCGGAGGCTGGTAACGATCATCGTCCTTGGAGTTGAAGTTGAAGTCGATGAAGAAATAACACTTCTGACTGCCGAAACAGTCATAGGTATACCCCTCGATCTCATTGCAGAAATCCTTGTGCCTCTGCAAACCAACTTCCCCTTTTTGAGAACCGTTTCGCATAAAATACATACGATTCTCCGTCTTCCAAGGAGGATCAATGAACGGTCCATACTTACCTGAACCATCCGGCACTCGGATCACCATTGGATCCTCGAACTTTCCAGTGTCAGGAGACAACGCCAATAGTTTCCCCGCAGTGTTGACGATATGCGGAACGGAGAAAACCCCCG
>CAYGJQ010000004.1:10054-35404 GCA_964350285.1 uncultured Candidatus Peribacteria bacterium
CGGATCGTTAACAATACGAGCTCGCATGCAAACGCGCTCGCACCCTGCAGGAAATTTTTTGCCATCTTCATTCACCCAGGCCTTGCAATGAGCATGGCCCAGATCACTCTTGAAAAGAGCCGAAGAAATTTCCGCCAGCAGCTTTGTCATGGGGTTGCAGTCCCCCTCCTCGTAAAGAAAAGGAGGAACACCACAACCCACCAGGTACACCACGACCAACAACAACGAAACAATCGAAAAACCTCTACAAATCACTCTTCTCATTCTGATTCTCCCTGCCCTACTGACCTTTAAGGGCGGTTAAAATGTAATGGTTTTCTGAAAACCGATTATATCTGTGAAGTAGACACCAACCACGGCACCTACTTACTTTCTATGATGGACGCTTAAAGCGCCCTAAACGCATAATGAATGCGCCGTTATTCCTATTTTCTAGGCAACGCTAAACCTCCGTAAGTGAAATCGCTCACTTAAGCTCAACGTTGCCTAGAATTCCTAAGTCCAGTTCCTGTCAAAGAGCACTCCTCTTCGACCGAAAGCACCTTTTCCAAGGGCTTAAATGATACACGCGTGTACCCATATACGAATTGTCGTATTTTAACGAAATCCACTATATGAATTGGTTCAAAAGCCTAAGAAGAGAGGCTATATTCAAGCATGAAAAACAATATTTGACAAGTCCAGACTAATTTGGTGCAGTTATTTTTATAGCTTGGGTTGAGGGTAGAGGGATTTAAAGAATTTGGGTATGGAATTTTTGGGCACAGGCTATGTCAGGCCTGAAGTTAAGAAAAGAAGCGATCCCCGCTTCCCTCCTACCTCTCAGTCCTTTTATCACTCCCACCTCCTGTCTCCACCTTTATACGACGAATTTTGGAGACACCTTCGATCCAACCTACTACCAAGCCTTTCTGCCGCGACACCCACCACCCTACCAACAAAATATGAAGAAAAAATAAAATTATTATGAAATAAAAATGAAATCCACAAAAAAGCCCCCAAATAAAACCAAAAAGCTACTTGCAAACACGAGGCACAGATTGTGTAAGGAATAAAAAACAAAATGTGAACCGGAACTCCAGGAGCGCACCTAGAGTTCCAGCAGAATCAGGGCTGGAGACGCCATACGAACGTCTCGATCGCCGACTGAGAAGTCACCTTCTGGCCACCAAAAGTGCCAACAAAGTTGAACTCCCCAACTGCAACCAAGAACGAACCGTCCCAAGCTGCCCTGATTCCTGTATCTGCACCATCGCCCCCCCCGGAAAACGCTTTCAACACGCTTCCAGAGGCGTCCACCGTCGCCACAAAGGCTTCCAAACCTTTGCCGGACAACTTCTGGCCACCGATATCGGTATTGGCCGCGAAGTAGCCCGTCAGAGCGAGTTTCGAACCGCTGATCGCGATGCCCTGGAGCCTTTCGTCGTTAGACGCTCCATACGACTTCACGTAATCAAGGATCCCGTCTTTGCTGAATTTGGCCAAAAAGATATCGTAAGCACCTTTCGAGGTAACTTTCTTCCCACCAAAGTCTGCTGATTCTTGGAATGAACCAGCCACAAAAACGTTTCCACTCGCATCCACTGCGATCCCCTGGCCCAACGCGTCCTTGGAAGACGTGCTGCCCTTGGTCCAAAGGAATTGACCTTGGCTATCCAACTTTGCCACGAAGCTATCATATCCAAACTCCGTATAAAGCTGAACAGAGCCAAAACTCGCGCGAGCGCGATAGACACCAGTCACGTAAACGTTTCCAGCACTATCCACGGTCAACGCGTTGGCGTCATCGGTGGAGGCCCCGCCGGCTTTTTTCGTCCAAGTGAACCTGCCGGAAGAGCTGCTCACTTTGGAGACAAAGACATCCTCCCCTTGCGGCGTCAGAGCTTCGCTACCAAAGATCGCCGGGCCGTTGAATTGGCCCGTAAGGTACAAATCTCCTTTTGAGGTAAGAGTGATGGCTCGGGGGACGTCATTCGAATTGCCCCCACCAAACGAGATGGCCCAAACGACCTTTCCTCCGTTGTCGAGCTTGACGATAAAACCGTCGTTGCTGCCCGAGGAGGTCAGGTTGATCTGGCCGAACTGCGCCTGGCCGGAGTAGTAACCAGTGATGAAGATGTCGCCTGAGGCAGACACGGCCACCGAAGTAGCCACTTCATCTCCGCCTCCGCCTAGCTGGACTCGCAGGATTTCCTTGCGATTGGAGTCCAACTTCACCACCAAGACGTCCGATTTGCCCTTGATCGAGCCGGAACGCTTGGTGGCGACCACCACAGTATTTTTGCCACTAACTGCGACTCGAGGGGACGTTGCCCCAAGAGCCAAGGCCCAGGTCTCCGACTTGGTTTCGCAACCTTCGTCAGCCTGGCCGTTGCAGTTGTCATCGAGTTTGTTGTCACAGATTTCCTGGGGTTGTGGATCGATTCCACCCTGGCAAGCCCCCCATTGCTTGCCGGAGCAGACCTGTTTTCCAGGCTTACAGATACCGACCGCAGCCGAGCCACAAGGTCGTTCTTCGCCGTCCTTGCACTCGCCTTTTTGACAGGCATCAATCTCATCGATCTTGCCGTTGCAGTCGTTGTCAGCACCGTCACAGGTTTCGGGCTGGGGTTTCACTTCACCGGTACAAGTAGTCTCCCACTTTCCGTCTTTGCAAGACTGGGTGCCGACTTTACAGACGCCAACACCTTGGGTCCCGGGGGGACCAGAGTAACACTGACGGGTTTGCCCCGCGATGCACTCTGGGGTTGGAGGTTTGGGGGCGCAGAAGCCCGACAAGCAGACGATGCCATCCGCTGCGCAGTCTTGATCGACTTTGCAGCTTTTGGGGATGCAGGCGAACCCGCTACAAGCCTTCCAACTATCCTTACAGTCAGAGACCGTCTCGCATTCTTTTTTCTGACATCGATCATCCGCTGCGCAATACAAACCACGCCTCGGATCACAAATGTCGACCCACTTCCCATCCTCAATAGGACGGACAATCCCCTTGCCGCATTTGTCCTCTGAAGTAGAAAAAGCGCATCGATGAGGAGAGGTTTCACTCTCCTGCTTCTTACACTCCTCCGCCAATTCTGGACAAATCAATTCAATGGACGACTTCTGATAAGTAACCCATCGACAGACCTGCCTCTCATGCAAAAAAAATGGCTCGAGAACACAGGCATTCCCGATCACCGCCACGACCAACGCCACCAGCCCCACCAGTCCAATTCGCTTTCTCATCGTACTCTCTCCTTCTGGGCAACCTTGCCCAAAACATGTCATTTATTCAAAAAAGGTTTCGATTTATATCAACCAATCCCAAAGGGATTTAAGTGTCACAGTCACAAACATTTTTCAGTATGTGACCTGGCCGAATCTCCAAAAATTCGACGAGGCCACATACTTTCCTCACACAATCTGTCAAAGATCACTCCTTGCACAGCCATTTTCGCGCTTATTCAAGCCGTCAGACCAAGAAAGCAAGAAGTGCAATATTTAAGCACGAAAACACAAAAAAGTCAATAGTCAGCAAAACCAAACAACATCAAAAAAGCCGCTTCAGAACTGAGGAATTAGATTATGAACAACAGAAGAGACTCCAAAAACACGACGCCACCCACGTCTCTGAAGCAAAAGGAAGGGAAAATGAAGGGAGAAACAGCTTAGGGCTGCTGTTTCCAGAGGAAGGATCCAGACCCGACAGTCACGGAGCTACCACCAAATTTCGAAGTCCCGGTGGTATTTCCGCAAATGAACAGAAAAGAGTTGAAGGCAATATCGGTCGCCTCGTCATCCGCAGTTCCGCCGCCAGAAGACAGCTTTGTCAGGACACCAGACGTAGAATACTTCGCCACAAACGCATCTTTCCCACCGGCCGAAACCAATGAGGAAGAGCCAAACGAAGCAGTCCCTTGAAAACTACCAGCCACATAAAAGTTACCACCAGAATCCAACGAAACACCCCGGCCACGGTCTTGACCAACACCACCAGCGCTCTTCGCCCACAGGAACTTCCCTGCGCCAGAAACGGCTGCCACAAACACATCATCACCACCAGCAGACGAAAGCGTCACACTGCCAGCGATGACTTTTTGCGAAAACCATCCGGTCACATAGAGGTTCCCCGAGGCATCGATTGCCAGGGATCGGCCTTCGGTACTGCCTGTACTCGTAGTACCGGCTGCCCACTGGAAAGCACCTGAGCTGTTGAGCTTTGTCACGTAAAGGTCGTCGCCGAAGACGGAAAACAACCTCGTAGAGCCAAAACTCGAACGGCCACGGTAGGTGCCAGTAAGGTAGACGTTGCCCAACGAATCGACCAGGGTAAACCTGGCGTTATCACGAGCGGTACCACCGGCGGACTTCGCCCAAACGGATTTACCGTTCTGATCGAGCTTAGTCACGAAGATATCGTAGTCACCAGCGGGTTTCAGCGTGGTTGCACCGAAAGACAGTTCCTTGTTGTATTGGCCCGAAACAAAAACATTGCCCAAACCATCAACAGCGACTCCCCCCCACGGCACGTCCACTCCTTTACCACCGAAGTACTTCGCCCACACGATTTTGCGCTGTGGGCTCAGCTTCAGCAGAAAGAAATCGACACCACCAACGGCAGTTTTCGACGCGGTCCCGATGGTCGAGGTTCCGGTGAAGTAACCAGTGACATAGACGTTTCCAGCGGTATCCACGGCAGCCCCAGTTGGGACTTCTTCGCCGCTTCCACCGAATCTTCCCGCCCAGAGGATCTTCTTCTTGTCATCGAGGATCACCAAGGCGGCGTCGGAAACACCGGTCACTTTGAGTTGAGTTGTGCCCACGGTAGCATTCACCTTCAAGGTACCCACTACATAAATCAGCCCTTGCGGACCGATTCTCACAACGGGATCTCGCAATGGCAGCGATGCAACCCAGGTCTGCAATGGCGGCTGGCCTTTGTCGGCAGGTGTTTCAATCACAGGTTCTGGCGTTTTCTCAGGCACGGGTTCGTTAACGGGATCAGGCGGACCAGCATCGACCACCATCTCGGGAACTGGCTCAGTATTCGGCTCAATGGTAGGTTCGGGAGCGCGTTCTTTGACGGGTTCGGGGGTTGGCTCGGAACTTGGCTCCGGCTTCGGTTCGCAGAACTTCTCCTTTGCATCGCAGAAGAGCCCCCCTTTGCCGTCACACTTCCAGACCCCGGCCTCGGCACAGGGAGTAATCCCAAAACAGAACTGTCCCTTCTGCGGAAAGGTCTCATCGATCTTGCCATCGCAATCGTCGTCTTTGTCGTTACAGATTTCGACAACGGGTTTGCACTGGCTATCCACCTGCACCTCCACCGACATCTGGTCCGAGACGAACTCGTAATCATCTGTCAGCTCGGGGACATCTGGTGTCTGATCAGGAGCATCCGATACCTCCGTCACATCGGGCACCTGATCGCCAGCATCGGCATCTACCGACACCAGCTCGTCAGGCGCCCGGGGCTCCGGAATCCCTGGCTCCATCGGCTTGGCCTCGAGACTTGGCTCGACATCCGGCCGCTGACCAGGCTGGCAAAGCCCTTTCGGATTGCAGAACAAGCGATTATCCTCACAATCGTTATGATTGTCACAGGAACGGACCCCACACCGTCCGGACGAGAGACAAATCTCGCCCTTTTTGATGATCGTTCCGTTCTTTTCACTCTGCCAACAATCCAAATGGTCACAGACACTATTTGGGGAACACGCCCCCGACAGTAACCACAAGGCTGCTGCCAAGGACAAAACGGATATTAACAAGTTTCTTCTCTTCATGAGTCCTCCTTCTCCCGGCAATGCCGGACATCTTTGGAATCAGGTGGGTTCTCACATACCCACTCAATGTCTTGGTTTTCAACTTTCTTGTAACAATCAGCAGGGCTTTTGCACTTGTGAGTAGAACAAAAGCCCTTTTCGAGATCACAATACATGTCAGCAGGACACTCAGTACCTGCGGCACAAAAAGTTTGGATACACTGCCCCTGTTCACAGTACCAAGTAGGGCCGGAGTTCTTTCGGCAATTCACCGATTCCCAGCAAGCCCTCGGCACTTTGGGCAAACACCCGACATCAAACAGTAAAATCATCCCCATCACTAAAATCATCCGACAATAAATCCGCGTACTCATTTGATTACCTCCCGGCCTTAAACGGCCTTTCCAACGGATTCAAAAGTTCATAATCTAATTCTCAAAGGACATGCCTTAGTGCCCTCTTTGAGAATCAAACCAATCAATACAAATGTCCTAAAATACAATCAAAATGCTTTCAGGTACGTCTAAACAATTCCCAAGGGGAAAATAAGAGCGCTTATATTAAATAGATTTTTCCAAAAACGTCAACCTTCAAAAATCACCCCATCCGCTCGATAATTGCATCGCCCATTTGCGCTGTATTAATGGCTTTTGACTTATCTTCACAAATATCTCCCGTCAAACAACCATCATCCAAAGCCTGCTCTACGGCTTTCTCAATCAATTCCGATTCTTCCACCATCCCAAACGAATACTTCAAAAGCATCGCCGCCGAAAGAATCTGCGCAATCGGATTAGCAATCCCCTGCCCCGCAATATCCGGTGCTGAACCACCGGAAGGCTCATACATCCCAAAACCTGCTTCATTCAACGAAGCCGACGGCAACAGCCCAATTGAGCCAGTAATCGCCCCTGCCAAATCGCTCAAAATATCACCAAACATATTCCCAGTCACAATCACATCAAACTGCTTCGGCCAAACGCCAAGCTGCATCGCGGCATTGTCCACATACAAATGACTCAATTCCACATCTGAATAATCACCTGCAATTTCTTCCACCGTCTTCCGCCACAATCGTGAACAAGCCAAAACATTCGATTTGTCTACTGAACAAAGTTTTTTCCCACGTTTCTGTGCCGCTTCAAAAGCCACTTTTGCAATTCGTTCAACTTCCGGTTTTGAATAAGCCATATCATCATGAGCCTGATCATCGCCTTCCTGCTTCTCACCAAAATAAATCCCGCCACTCAATTCCCGCACAATCAAAATATCCAAACCTCCTTTAATCCGTTCTTCCTTCAAACTAGAAGCACCAACCAAAGCCGGATAAATAATCGCCGGCCGTAAATTGGCAAAAAGCCCAAAATGCTTTCGCAACCCCAAAACCGCGCCAACTTCCGGACGTTCCTCGTCTGGCAAAAGATCCCACTTCGGTCCCCCAGCCGAACCAAACAAAATCGCATCAGCTTCCTCACAAACCTTAATCGTACTTTCCGGCAGAGCTTCTCCCTGATTATCAATCGCTACTCCACCAGCATCAGCTTCAACCAATTCAAACTGATGGCCAAATTTCTCTTCAATCTTCTTTAAAACTTTCACCGCCTCAGCCATCACTTCCGGTCCAATCCCATCTCCTGGAACAATTGCGATTTTCTTATTCATACCAAAAAATTACTAAACAAAATTCTTAGCCAAGATAACGTGAAAGATCGAGAAAAAACAACTCAAACCCAACACTAAAAATGCACATTTTCATCCCAGGCATACTTCAATAGAAGCATCTCATCAAGACTCATCCCATCCAACTCACCACCACTCCAAACTGCACTCAACGGCTCCCTGTATTCATCAATAGCCTTCCATTTGATCTCAACCTCCTCACCTGGGTCAAGCATCCCCCAAAACTGAAATCTCTCACTATCCTCATCATCATAGTAAGCACACCGTGACATCACCGCCCTTCGGCCGCTACTTAATTCCAACAAAAATCCATTCACTTCAAAAGTATCGTCAACAAAACCTCCAAATTCTTGTTCCGCCAAAATACACAAATTACCTCCAAGCTTTGGTCCATACTCAGCATCATCCGCTGCCTCTTGCCAAAAATTATTCGCATAAGTATCCGCCTCTCCCCCCAAATAATGAATTCGCCCCAAATAACTCTCAAGCTCACCATAATCTGGATATTTAAACGTCTTTGAACCAGTCCACAAACCTACATGAGTATTCACAAAAGTAATCATTCTAGAAACTGAGTGAACTAAATTAACCAACGTTGAACGATTACCCACAGCCCCGCCAACACAAACCAATTCTTCCAACCTATCATCACTTCTCAAACAAACCATTTCAGCCACATCCGTCGGAGCTATCAATCTGCGAGGCTTAATTCTCAACTCAGCGTTGGTCAAAACTTTATCACCAGTCATATACTCTATCTCTTGCAATCTCTCACGTGGAACAATCCACTCTCGATGATCTTCAGCATCAAACCCTCTTATTTCTAAGGTATTAATCTCTAAATCAGAATCAGCCTGATGAACCAAACCACAGATCTTTTTCCCAATAATCTCTGCAAATTCATCTACCATCTCCTCCAATTCCTGCAAACTAGGAACTGAAGGAAAAATAATATTTCCGTCCGCTGACAATAAAAGATCCTTATAAAAAACCTCTTGTGCTTCAACTATCAAATCAGGCCTCAAACACACCTGATACTTCCACAATAAGCTTTGGAGCAAAGCCCTAAAACCTTCAGGTGAAATCTCTAACAAACCATTATCTTTAACCTCAAAATCATCTCCCGAACGCACCACCATCGCTTGTTCAAGTTCATATGCCAGCCATTCATAATCCGGAATAGCCAACTCCAACGAAACAAGATTCGCCAAAGCAGGAGAAAGAGTCTCAAATCCTACTGGAAACAAATTACCTGAAAAAGTTAAGTGCTTTCGCCATTCATGGCTTTTATTTCTCAAATGCGCCGCCGCAAACTCTTCATAAATTGCTCGATCTCCCTCCTCTAACTGACTCAAAAAAGTAAACAGCAAATAAACTGCCGACTCATCAGGATCTGAATCATTCAATATCGTTCTGATGCCTTCAATCAACTTCGACTCTTCATCAATCAAAGGCAAGTTAATATCCTTAGACTCAGCTCCTTTCATCGCAGCCATCCCTAAAACAAACCTCAACTGATTTTGCAATTCATTAACCTCAGCCATTTCTCCATCGCTACCTTCATCTTGAATCTCACCTTTCACTCTCATATCTTCAACGCCCAAGCCAGCTTCTTCCACAATCAAATCCCCTTCTTTTTCAAATCTACATGCAGACATAATACAAATTTTTAAAAAAAATAGACTGCACTCTACAATGAAAAACACCCCCTTGTCAACAGGCCCCTAACGTTGCCACCTCTAAAAAAGCTTTCCTCCCCCGACACCAGCAATAATTCACAACTAATTACCCGGCTTTTTCGGCTTCTCCCCCTCCTTCTTCACTGGTCTCTTCGCTGCTGGCTTCGGCCCACCTTTCTTATCGCCTGATTTAACGTCCTTCTTCACCGCCTCTCCCTCATCATCACCTTTCAAAGCCCGCTTCTCCCCATCCGTCAAACTCCAACGACGAATCTTGTCTTCCACCTGCTCCCGTTTCTTCGCATAACGTTCGCGACTCACTCGAATCACCTTCTGCACTTGCTCCGGATCAGCCATAAAGTCTGGTGGCGGCAAGGTATCCAAAGAGAAAGTTCGCGTCGGCATCCCATCTACGAGTAGCCGCATATAAGACGTATATTTATTCAAACTCACCAAATCATTCGGCGTCGCCTCTTCACTATATTGCTGCGACAAATACTCCGCATCATCAAAACCAACTTGGAAAGAAAGAATCGAACCAACGTTACCAAACACCGCGTCACGTACTTCATCAGGCATTTGGGCGATATACTGATTCGCCATCGTTAAATTAAGTTTATATTTCCGTGCTTCCGAAAGAATCGTCGCAAATGAATCAGTTGCAAAGTTTTGAAATTCATCGACATAGAGGTAGAAATCCACCCGATCCTTCTCTGGAATATTCGCCCGGCTCATCGCATCAAGCTGAAACTTCGTAATCATCATCGCCCCGAGTAGTGAGGAAATATCTTCCCCAATCAAACCTTTAGAAAGATTCACAATAATAATCTTCTTCTTATCCATCATAAACCGCAGATCCACCGCTGATTTCGGTTGTCCCACAATATTCCGCACAATCGGACTTGATAGAAATTGACCAACCTTATTCAAAATCGGCGATATCGCTTCAATCTTCTGCCGATCCTGCATCATCTCAAATTCATTCGCCCAGAAACTCTTTACCACCGGATCCGTAATTTTCCGCACCACTTTCCGCCGAAAATTACTATCCTGAAGAATCCGGGTAATCCCTAGCATCGTCGTATTTGGATACTCGAGCAACGACAAAATCGTATTCCGCAAGATATGCTCCAACCGCGGGCCCCAACTATCCGCATAAATTTTCTTAAAAATCCCCACCAGCCCCGAACAAACAATTGTATTAAAAGCCGGATCAATATTTTCCAACATGTTAAAAGCCACCGGGTGATCACGATCAGCTGGATTAAAAAGCACCACATCATTCGTCCGACTTGGTGGCACAAATGTCAGCACCGCATCAGCTAGATCGCCATGCGGATCAATCACCGCCACCCCTTTTCCGGCCTGAATATCCGAAAAAATCATATTCTCCAACAACGTCGATTTACCCATCCCCGTCTTCCCGATGATGTACATATGACGTCGACGATCCAAAGTTTTAATCCCAAACGGCTGATTAGAACCACGATAATTCGTCCTCCCAAGCATCGTCAGCCCTTCACCCTCCTGAATATTCTGTGGCGTCGGAATATCCAACGGCGGCTCCAATTTCTTCGACCGCACCCAATAAATATTCGGCGTCTGCACTGTCACATTCGGCAGATGGTAAACCGTTGCCAACTCTTCAGTATTCAACACAAACGGATCCACAATCTCCCGCCGATGATAACGTTCCACAATTTCACTGCCAGTAATAAACTCCTTAATTCCAAAACCATTCAAATGCGGAAGATTAAACTGCTTATATGAACCAGCAATTTCCCGCAATTTCAATCGCGCCGCCTGATCATCACGATTCTTCGGCATATACACAATCCGCAGCGAAGCATCAAACATCAGTTTCACCACTTTATCAATCGCCGCCTGAGTCGAAGTCTCCCCCTCATGACTCGCCCGCGACAATGCCTCTTCTACATCATCTTCATCGTCATACATCGTATTATTTTGCTGTCCTTCACCTCCAGACTGAACTTTCGATTTACCTTTCTCAATTCGAAAACCTTGAAGCCAAAAAAAGAAATACAACGGAAACAAAGCCATCCGCACAATCGGATTCCGCTTACAATACCACCGCGCATACATCTTCTGAAAAGTCTCTAAATTAGCAAAAATCCCTTTATCCAAAATCTTGATACAACGCCGAAACACAATCCGCCACTTATCCGGTAACGGCCGCACCACCAGCTGGATCCAAGCCTGATCCTCGGGATTATTCAATTTCGACAGCGTAGCCGTAATCCCCGCCAACGGATCAATCGCCACCCGCGTCAATTTATCTTCAAACTGCGGATGCCGCTTCACCGGGAAAAGATCTGGATCGGTTAATTCCATCTCCACTCCCACCACATTCTGAAACGAATCAAACTGCTTAAACGTCTTCTTCTCCTGCAAAGCCGGCAAATTCGACAACGGCACCAACGCTTCACTCGCCTCTCCATCATCTGACGCTCCACCTGAACTGATTGAGCCCAACGCAATTTCCATCTGCTTCGAAGCCGAAAAATCTTCCACCGTTTCAATCTCCACATCAGCATATTGCGCATAAATCTGCCCTTCAACCAGATTTCGAAAATGTTCAGGAAAAGCGATATAAAACCGAATACTACGATTAATATTCGCAATTTCAAAACTAATCTGATCCTGAGTAATCCCCTTCAAACGCTGCCAAAAAGTCAATTTCTGATAAATCCCATGAATCGTCGCAAAAATCTGTTCCGCAATAATCGGCCCGATTTCATTCTCTCGCGAAACCCGCACCGAAACCACCGCATATTTACGTTTTCGCTCTAAACGGCGAGCATTGTAGGCAATATAAACTTCCAATAAAAACCGCAAAAGCAAAAGCCCGACGAAACCGAAAATCACTACTATCAGCATTTGCCACCAGGCCATCGGCAGTTAATTTATTAATTTGAAACACCAATATTTTAGCACAAAAAGGGCCGATTTGACAGAATTAAGTGTCGTCGAAGAATTAACGACTATTTGCTTTCCGGTCCAAATAAGTCTGCAAAATCAAAACCGCCGCCCCCTGATCCCGCAGACCTTTAGTTTCCCGATGCTTCTTCTTCTCCATCCGCAACGGCCGCGCACTCTGCTGGGTAGTAAAACGTTCATCTTGAAAATCGACTTCTATAGCCAAAGCAGCCGACATCCGCTCCGCAAAATCCCGCACCTTCATACTCGATTCTGATTCTTCCCCCGAAAGATGCAAAGGTAAACCAAAAACCAACCGCTCAATGTCACTCTCCTCAATCGTCTGCCGGAAATAACCCTCAAGCTCCTGATCCGCAGTATTCTCAATAAAACCACGTGCTACCGCCATCGTGTGATCTGGATCGCTAATCGAGAGTCCAATGCGTTTATCACCATAATCGATTCCAAGGATTCTACCCATTTCTAAAAAAATTAAAAACTTCCTATAAACCCACCTCCATACCACCCACCCAACTAGGGGGAGCATACAGGGAAAAACAATAAAAATCTCCCACAAATCAAAAAAAGCCCCTTACAAAGAGGCTTTTCTCAAAAATTTTCTGTCGACGACTATTGGGCAACAACATTCACTTCTAGATCGGCAGTCACTCCTTCAGCTAAACGCAACACAACATTTCCAGTACCAAGTTTCTTCAAAACTTCCGGAAAATGCACATTCTTCGCTTCAAGACGTACATTAATCGCTTCTTCAACTTTTTCAATCACATCTTTCTCACTCACTGACGCATACAAAGTATCTTTTTCACCAACTCTCTTCGCTACGGAAATTTGTTTCAATTCATCAACCATTTTCTTAATTTCTTCTGCTTTCTCAGTAATTCGTTCCTTTTGAATCAAAACTTCATCAAGACGTTTCTTAGCTGCTTCAAGTCGTTTTGGAGAAGCACAAACCGCCATCTCATTTGGCAGCAAAAAGTTAACTGCATACCCATCACGCACCTTTACGGCTTCGTCTTTACGCCCCAACTTTGGAACGTCCTGGGTTAGAATCACCTGCATCATGATCAAAAAATTTAAAGTATTAATTTTGGCTATAAGCGGGCAAAGATTAAACAATTTTTCCCCTATTGTAAACAGAAATTACTCTTGTCCAGCCTGTTTCCACTGCGAAACTCCCACATACTTATCACTTGGGAATACCAAATTATCTGTTTTCACATTCTCAATTTTATTATCCGTAACATAGAAATACACCGGACGATAAAGGAAAATTGCTGGAATATCCGCCTCAATAATCTCCGCCAATTTATTAAAAGCTTCCTTACGATCCTCCACATCAAACGCCTCTCGCGCCGCTTCAATCGCCTTATCCGCAGCAAAACTTCGATAATTAGACAAATTCAACCCCACGTCCGCCTGGCTTGAATGCCAATAAGAATACGTATCTAAATTATATCCAAGACTCTGCCCCACCAACACCACATCATATTGTCGCCCCTGCAACATCGACACAAAAGTCTCCTCATCTCCACTCAAAACTTCCACCTTCACTCCAATATCCTCCCAAGCTTTCTTTACAAATTGCACCACCATCTCATTTTCCTTATCCTTCGCCTCATTATCCGGAAAACGTCGCACCAAAAGCCTTACCAAAAGTTCATTATCATCCGCATCAACTCTCACTGCATCACCTTCTTCCTTAAAACGCCACCGCGCGTCATACAACGCTCCTTTGGCTTCCTCAATATTATGCTGATTCAGCCAATCCCCCTGATCCAATTGCAAAAGTGGAGTGTCCACCTGCTTCTTCGCCCCTAAATCAGTAATCAAAGACAATCGATCCACAGATTTTTGCAAAGCCAACCGCACATTTCGTTTCTTAAACACATCCGAATCCATATTCATAAACAAAGCTGTGTATTGCGGCAAAGAATAGTCATGAAAACTAAACCGTTCATCATCCTTCAACCCCTCATACAAATCCCCCGGCAACTTATCAATCGCATTCAAACTAGTTCGTGCCGCGATCAACTCCTCATTCGTCGGATAAGCGACTAATCGAATCTCACGAATATTCGGTTTATCTCCAAAATAGTCCTCATTAACAGTCAGCAAAGCCTCCATCCGACTTGAAAGCTTTTGATACGGTTCCAACATCACATAAGGCCCATTACCAACCGGTTTTAAATTAAACTCACTCGCAGCCAATTCTGCCACCGGCACGTCTCCAAGAATATGCTGGGGCAAAATACCTACCGTCAAATTAGCCATGAAAAATGAATTCGGCGATTTCACCTTAAACTCAATCTTCATCGGATCAACTTTCTCTACTTCTACCCCTTCGAAATTAGCTTTCAAAATCGGATTCGGAAAATCTGGGCTCTGAATCACATCATGAAAAGTGTAATAAAGATCATCAGCATCCACTTGTTCACCATCATGCCATTTCACGCCTTCTTTTACCCGAAATCCATAAACTTTCTTATCGTCACTCACATGAAAAGTAGCAATATCCTCCACAATTTGACCGGTCTCCGGATCATATTTCATCAAACCAGAAAAAACTAAATCAGAAACCGCCCGATCAACCGGATTTAAATCTACAAACAACGGATTAATCAATCGCATCTCCCCCACCATCCCTTCAGAATAACGCCCTGAAGCACTAGATCCCCCCATAAACAATCCCCCATTCCGTACATAATCAACTCCCAAATACCCAATTACAAAAATCAAAACTAAACTCAAAACACGTTCCTTCCAAGAATAAGAGCGAATCACCCGACGAAATGTCTTCAAATAACGATTCTTAACTTTAAAGCGCATAAAAAGTGCAAAAATAACGACTAATCACCCTAAAAATTAGCACAAAAAAAGAGCCCGGTCACCTTTGCAGGAGCCGGGCTCTCGACTTTTGATTATTCAAGGAACAAAAACATAATCGCCACTGCCACAAACAAAATCGACAGCACAATTGTGGCATAGTGCAAAACTTTTTCCGCACCACGCTTACTAGCATAAAAACTTCCACCACCACCAAAAGTGGCAGAAAGCCCAGAACTACGATTCTGAGACAAAACCGCGATTGTTAACAACACGCTGATCACGGCATGAAGGACAATAAAAAAAGATTTCATAAATTTCGATTAATTTCAGTCTTTGCAGAGGATAGCTTCAGTAGGACCAAAAATCAATTACTTATTACTGATTACCAAATGCTGCGCCCAGTTAATAATCCCAAACAAAAGACCCGCCATCAAAAAATTACCGGCTCCTTGGATCTGAAAAGAAACGTCTGGAAACGCCATAACCCCCAAGAAATACTTCATAAACGCCAACAAAATCACATTAATCACGATCAAAAACACACCTCCAGTCAAAAAGATAAACGGAAACGACAGAATCTTCATCAACGGCTTCACAAAAGTATTCAAAAGCCCCATCACAATCCCACCAAAAATAAAAAACTTCAATCCCCCAGTATATGACACCTCTTCCAAAAAATAAGTCACACCATAAAGCGCAAATCCATTCAAAGCGATTCCAATAAGAGCTTTCTTAATCATAAAAAAAATTACATCTTTACGATTATAGTCGAGGTGCAGAATGAACTCAAATCTACTCTTCTTTTCCAATTTTCCACCATCTCCTAGCCTTCCAAATCTCCACAAACAAAGTCTCAAAATTTACTAATCCAATCCCCCTTCAATATCCTTCAGCCGCTCCTCATGATCTGCCAATCTTTCGTTCGTCCGAGATATCCGTAGATGATTCTCCTCAAATTGCATCCGCAAATCCCTCACCTCTCTCTGCCAAGCCAATGACTCCTGGATAAACGCATCAAATTTCTCATTCATCCGAGTTAACCTTAAATTCACTCTTCCCACCTCTTCCTTCAACATCTTAATATCCGACTTCACCTCACGCATATCTTTCTTCAACTGCTTCACATCTTTCTTCAAAACCTCAACATCCTTCTCCAACCTCCCGACCCTCGAATCAATCGATTCTATCTTCGGATCATCCTGGATCACCTCGTGAATAAAAATTTTCATCTTTTTCCGCGGAAATTGTTCAAATTCAGTCATCATAAAAAATTAATGGAAATACAAATTACCAAAAGTATTCCCCTCCCCCAATGTCCAGGCAAACTCAATAGACTCACAACCTCCAGAAAACCGCTACATCAAAACCAAATCCCCACCCCATTTCCTGTCGACAAAATCCCATCGACATGCAAATAAGAATCCTATGTAGGAATCAAAAAATCCCCAAACCGTCATCCCGGACTTGCTAGTCCTTCGAAGCTTCAGCGAAGTAGGGATCCGGGATCTTATCGCATCAAGCACAAAACTCTATATACAAAAAACTCCCTATCCAGGGATTGATCTAGTTTCGAATCTTTGTCATCCAGTCTTCTTAGAAAAGATAGACTGGATGACAACAAGGCTCTAAAGCGGTGACGTAGAGGGAGGCCCTCGTTGTCTTCCAGTGGTGTGTTGTGAACCCTCACGCAATGGAGGGGCGCGCCCGAATGGCGCTAGGTTGTTGTGTCTCATTACTTGCAGCCGGCCTTACGACGGAATTCCAAGTACTTGGCGTAAGCCTTCGACTTGGTGCCGTTGACGCACTGGACGTAGCCGATGGCGTAGTCCTGGCTGCCGCTGCCGCTGCCGATAGTGCCGGTGCGTTTGGTGTAGAACTTGCAACCGGTCGGGAGGTGAGCATCGACAGTGTCTCCGACTTTGGTTTTGTCATCGACATCAACGGTACACCAGCCACCGGATTTGACGCGACCACGACCGGTGCTGACACCACGACGGCGGGAGCGACGGGTGGAGCGGCGGGTGGAGCGGCGGCGGGTGTAACGACGGCTGTGCAAGCGGGGGTCATCGGAACGGACGACGGTGTTTTTCACACAACGTTTGACGTACCGAACCTTGATCTGCCCGTTTTCGTTATACTCGACGGGCTTCCAGGACCATTCCCCACCAGCGCAAATTCCAGCGGCCTTTTCTTTCTTGTAGGTCTGCTGGGCCTGCTTCTGAAAGTCGCGAGTTCGTTTCTCCAAGCGAGCGAGGATCGTGTCACGTGTGGACCCGTCCTTTTTCAACTGGGAGACGTCTTTCTCGACTTTCTTCAGGCGATCATCAATGGGCTTGACGACTCCGGTCATGGTCGTTTTGATGTCCTTGAGGGACGGAGCGCAACCGGTGCCAGCGAACAAACCAACGATACAAACCAACAACAACTGAATTTTGTGCAATTTTTTCATCGTTTTTCCTTATTGTGATGAAAATGGGCTACATTCTCAGACAATTCCTTCGTTTCAATTTCCCGGAAATGTCATCTTACTAAATCTCTCTCATTTTCCTGAATCAACATGGTGGGTGGTCGGTATCGAAGATACCCTGTTACCCTTAGAGTTGAAACATTCCAATGAAATCAAAGTTGCAAGACCGATTCTGTAACCAGTTAGCACTTCTAACTTTAGAAACCTTGTTGTCAATGTACTCGTCCTTCCGGCCGAGACGATGACTAAAGGTTTCCCTTACAGTATCTCCCGGACCTAGAGGCCAGAGAGATGATCGACCTTTAATCATTTCGATTAACTTCCGGTCATCTCTCTGGTTCTCTTTTGTGAAAAGAACGAACCTGAATTTAGCATCTTTTTTCAAATTTGTCAATACTCAATCATCAAAAAACTTCTAAGGCCACAACCCAAAAACGCTTTATATAAAGCAAAGCACGGCTAAAAAATTATCCGGCTTTTTTTTAAAAAAGTCAAAACTACAGTTGAAAATGCTTTCGCAAACTAAAACTTACAAACGAAAATCATCCAACGACAAATAATAGTCCAAATCATCATCGGACAAAAAATCCTCACCAATATCAATCAATGCCGCAATCTCAAAATCTCTCAAAAACAACCCTTCATTTCTATTCATCTTGTAATCCATCCACAGCACCAATTAACTCAACAACTAAACCGTCAAAACCCTTAATCCCCTGATAAACTTTCTCTGCCACAGCTTCTTCATATGTATGCGTAGTCAAATTCCGAAATTCCAAATACTTAAACCATTCATCCACATCATTTACTAAGCCCAATTGAGCCGCATTACGAATTGCATTCCGCGGACCATAAGTTGTAAAGCCATTCTTTACAGCTATCGCTTGCATTAACTTCCAAGACAATTCAAAAGTAAATTCAAATCTTTGAATCGCCGCATCCTGATACACTTGTTCATCAGGATACTTTTCCATTTCTTTTAAACGCTCATTCGCCTTCTGCAAATCCTCCAACAAACTTTCCATCTTCTTCATAAAGTCTTAGTTAAGATATAAAACCTTCTCTTTTGCAATTTTCTTAAACTTATCAGCCGTCTTTGAAAAATCAACTACATCCACATGATATGGCAAATTTGACTCTTCTAAAGCCCCTTTTAACTCTACTAAAAGTGTCGACGAAATTTCATCATCACTTTCAAGCCCTAAGTCTACATCACTAAATATACGAGCATCACCAGTGGCCCTAGACCCAAAGATAAAAACTTTTACCACCTTTCGATCAACATGTCGAAAGACAATTTCTTTTAATAATTGTAAATAACGTTCTTCCATATAAATTAATTAATCAACGCTTCACCCCCAACATCATCTTCTCCCCATCCACTTCAACTTCCTCACTCAAATCCCATTCCCCAGCAAACTCCCCTCCTGGCACCACACTCAAACTATCCGCCAAAGTTTCCGCCTTCACATAATCAGCAAACGCCTCCACCGCACCTTGCACTTCACCATCCACTGCCACCATCACACTAATTCGATCATCCACATTAAAATCCGCCGTCTTCCGCAAACTTTGAATAAAACGCACCACATCGCGAGCAACTCCTTCTTGCTTCAATTCCGGTGTCACATTTCCATCCAAACTCACTACTACCCCAGCCTCAGCTGCCACGAAATGCCCCTCTTTACCTTCATAAACCATTTCATATTCCTCCGGGCCCAAAGTCCATTGCCCTGCAACCTTAATTACACCTTCACGATCCTCCATCTCAATCTCTTCAAAATTTCCTGCTTTCGCTTCATTAATAATAGTTTGCACATCTTTCCCATATTTCGGCCCGATCATCTTCCCAATCGGCTTGGCAATCTTCTTCGCCACTTCCGCCGAATCCTCCAAGAACACTACTTCTTTCACATTCAACTCTTCCTTAATCATCTGCACATCCTCATCACAAAGACAATGCGCCTGCTCACCACCACATTCATCCGGATCAATTGTTTTCACATACCGCGCCCCTACCACTTCTAAACGCTGCAACGGCTGTCTCACCTTTAATTTCTGCTGCGCCCGGATCCCAAGGCCCAGCGAAACTATCCGCTGCACCAGCTGCATCTCACGATTCAGCGGCATATCAATTTTATTCACATCAAACGCCGGCCAATCCGCCAAATGCACAGATTCTTTACCTTCAGCACCTTCCACACTCATCAAATTGCGATAAATCTCTTCACTCACAAACGGCATGAATGGCGCCAGAATCATCGCTAAACGCTGCAAAACATACCAAAGCGTACTATAAGCCTGATCCTTATCATCGTCATTCTCGCTCTTCCAAAAACGTCTCCGTGACCTTCTGATATACCAGTTGGTCAAACTTTCAATAAATTCCACAATTGGCTCAGTTGCGCGCTGGAGATCGTAATTATCTAATTCTTGAGTTAACTCATTTAATAACTGCTCCAATTCCGAAACCACCCACTGATCAAGCTGATTATCAGACTTCTCCACATATCGCGCTGGCGTCCAACCATCGATATTCGCATAAGTCACAAAAAAACTATACGAATTCCACAGTGGCAAAATGATATTTCTCACCACATCAGCCACACCTCGTTCCGCAAACCGCAACGTTTCCGCTTTCACTACCGGCGAATTCACCAAATAAAAACGTAATGCATCCGCTCCATGCTTATGCACCACTTCCATCGGATCCGGATAATTCTTCAATCGTTTACTCATTTTCTTCCCATCCTCAGCCAAAACTAGTCCGTTTACAATCACATTCTTAAACGGTGGCTTATCAAACAACGCCGCCCCCAGCACCACAAGCGTATAAAACCAACCACGTGTTTGATCGAGTCCTTCCGCAATAAACTGCGCTGGGAAATTCTTTTCAAACCACTCTTTATTTTCAAACGGATAATGCTGCTGAGCATAAGGCATCGCCCCCGACTCAAACCAACAATCCAACACTTCGGGAGTACGCTTATAAGTCTTTCCATCCTTCTCAAAAGTAACTTCATCCACAAAATGCTTATGCAAATCATCCACCATTTCACCCGAAAGCTCCTTCAACTCTTCCCGCGAACCAACACAAATATGATCTTCACCATCCTCAGAAACCCAAATCGGCAACGGCGCCCCCCAGAAACGATTCCGGCTCACACACCAATCCTTGGCGTTCTCAAGCCATTTTCCAAAACGACCGTATTTCAAATGCTCTGGCACCCAGTGAATTTCATCGTTAGCCGCGATCATTTTACTTTTCACCGCCTGCACATCCACAAACCACGAACAAGTAGCATAGTTCAAAAGCGGTGAATCACAACGCCAACAATGTGGGTAGCTGTGCTTATATTTCTCAGTTTTCCAAATCAGTCCTTTATTTTTAAAATCCTCAATCAACTTCGACTCAGCATCTTTCACATACATTCCCGTGTAATCCTTCGCCAACTCATTAAAATGACCGTCCATATTCACATCCAGCACAATCGGCAAATTATTTGCTTTCGCCGCTTCCATATCGATTTCACCGTAAGCACCATTGATCGTCACCAAACCAGTACCATCAGTCACCTCTACATAATCAGTACCGTAAACCTTATATACAGTTTCACTGTCCTTCACCTCTGGCACTTCCCGATACCAATCTGCGACCGGCTTGTAAGAAAGGCCTTCAAGCTTTTCTCCTGAAAACTCATCCACAACCTCATATTCATCCTCTTCCAACCCAGCCAACACAAAATCCATCCGATCCTTTACAAAAACAAGCTGCTCATCGCCAACTTTCACCTTCACATAAGTATGCTCCGGCCCAACCGCTAGCCCCATCGTACTCAAAGTACTCCAAGGCGTAGTAGTCCAAGCCAATAAATAAGTCCCCGGTTCATCTACCAACTCAAACTTCCAAATCACTGAATGATCCTTCACATCTTTATACCCCAACGTCACTTCAAAATTCGAAAGCGGCGTCACACAGTGCGGACAAACATGCATCGCTTTTTTCCCTTCATAAATCAATTTCTTATCCCAAAGCTGTTTAAAGACCCACCAAATGGACTCCATATAGTCCACATCCATTGTTTTGTAGTCATTCTTAAAATCCACCCAGCGCCCCATCCGTTCTACAATTTCTTCCCACTCGGAAGTGTATTTCAAAACACTAGCGCGACAGGCCTCATTAAACTTCGCTACCCCAACTTTTTCTTCAATTTCCTTCTTCCCCTGCACCCCAATTTCCTTCTCAACCAAATTTTCCACCGGCAATCCATGACAATCCCAACCAAAACGTCGCTCTACGCGATGTCCTCGCATCGTCCAATAACGTGGCACCACGTCCTTCATCGTCCCGGCTAAAATATGACCATAATGCGGCAACCCAGTAGCAAACGGAGGGCCATCGTAGAAAACATAAGCTTGATCCTCAGGTCGTTGTTCAATTGATTTCTCGAAAATTTTATTCTCTTGCCAATATTTCATGATTTCCTCTTCCAGTTGAGGAAAAGACTGCTTCGGATCAACTTTTTTAAACATGTTTCGAGGTTATTAATGCTACGGCCAAAAACACCGCCCCTCAAAACTAGTTGATTAATCAACAAAATTCAATAAAAACGCTACAGCTTCAGCAAATCATCAATCGCCTGCCATAAAGGATTATACTTCTCATCTTTGATCCATTGCACTCTCACCATTCGCCGTTTGAGATCTTTTACCGAAACCCTACACTCAACCACGTCCCTATTTTTAGACCCCCGATACAAAGATAAAACCATTGGCACCAACTTTGGCAAAAAACAATTCAAATAATCAGCATAAGGCTCCACAAAGTACCTTTCATAGGACTGATAAAACATATCCCCAAGAGCATCACATAAATTCGCACACCCTTCCAGATAATTACACCTTTGTAACTCTCCCACACCCAAACAAAACATCGCCAACTCAGCTTCCGGGCCCCCACTACCTGTCAATTCCTTTAAATAATCCCATTTGCTTTGCTTTCGCTTCACGCCATCAAAAACCGCCCTCACCTCTTTCGCGATCAAGTTTTCCCCTTCTTCACAAGCATCAATACAGCAAGCCTCCGTCGCATCAATCGCCTCCCTCACCTCACTCCGCACACTACAAAAAAAAACTGAATCGACAAAACAATCACTGGCTTCACTTCGCGACAACCCAATCTCCGGCCCTCGTCCCTCAACACAAGTGCTATGAGCTAAAAATCTTGCTTGCATGCCACTCGCTCTAGCGCTCCCTGACGGATTAGCACAAACTTCTGACTTCCCCACCGAAACCCAGGTTTCACGCCCATCTGCAACTTCCCGGTCTACTGGTTTCATAGGTCAAATCTCAAATCTAAAAATCTCAAAATCAGTATCTGGCTCTCCAATCAATACCTCCTCTAATTCAGCCTGGATCTGATTATTCATCCGCTGAAAGACCAAATCCGAATCGCTCAGCTTGCATTCAGCTACTCCGCCCACAATCGAATCTAAAACCTCAAAATGTTCTGCATCCAATTTTCTATTCATAGTTCTAAAAATTTATATTAAATCATCATATCCATATCCACTCCGATCATCAGCATATTAATTTTATCCACCAAAAGCGGCGGCAAACACCTCCTACCAACATTCGCTAAATTTCCAGCCAAATATTCCATAGACTTTTGCACCTCCTTCAAATCAGCATTACACAACCCGGCCTCACGCTCAATTTGAATCCTGCTTCCCAAACTCAATGGATGCAAATCAGCAACAAACCTTTGCAACACCGGCTCCAAATGATGCAAATCCCGACGTTGATTCAACAAACAGCCCAAGACCGCTGAAAACCCAATCACTTTAGTTAAAACCGAATCATCAGAAACAATTACTCCCATCAAACGAGCAATTAATACATGGCCAGCAGCGTTATTTAATCGATCAACCCCAGCAATCGACTCCCGTGCCTTCGCCAAATCTTCACGTTCATAAAAGTAGACACATCTCTTTATCGCTTCATCTACGGCCTCAAACTCGACACTCTCTTCTTTGTTCCCCTTCCTGATCAACTGTAAAATCTCCCGGAAATGATCATTCCGCACTAAAGATATCAAGGCCTCGATTTTCGCCGTTGCACCGCTTTTTTCCTCTTCATCTGGCACTAAATCAGTCACCTCCACCACGTCTCCCTCCTCAACAAAATGAATGGTATCCCCTTCTTTCCATCCTTCATTACTGGTGATTGAACTCATAGATTAAAATTAATGGTCGCCATATTATTTCAAAAAGTCAATTCCAACAAGTCTAAATTAACCAAAAGAATCTCTTTGATAAATCACAATGAGATCTTCAAGCTAAATCACCCACACTCAACTACTGGCATCCTTCATTTAGCTGCACACAACTACTTTCCATTATTAAAGCTCTTCGCCAAATCTACAGCCAGACCAACATAACCAGCAGGCGTCAACTTTTTCAGACGCTTTTTCGCTTCTACCGGAATTTCCAGTTTATCCACAAATTCGCTAATCACTTCTTGATTCACACACTTCCCCCGAGTGAGCTCTTTCAACTTTTCATAAGGCTTCTCTACCCCGTAACGCCGCATCACCATTTGAATTGGCTCTGCTAACACCGCCCAGTTTTTATCCAAATCTTTTTCCAATTTTGCAGCATTCAGCTCCAACTTATTCAACCCCCGAATAGTACTTTTATAAGCTAAAACTGAATAACCAATCCCCACTCCAAGATTACGAAAAACAGTTGAATCACTCAGATCACGTTGCATCCGAGAAATTGGCAGCTTCGCCGCCAAATGCTCAAACATCGCATTCGCAAGCCCTAAATTCCCTTCTGAATTCTCAAAATCAATTGGATTCACCTTATGAGGCATAGTCGAAGAACCAACCTCTCCTTCTTTCAACTTTTGTTTAAAATAGTCGAAACTAATGTATGTCCACATATCCCGATCCAAATCGAGAATAATATTATTAATTCGCTTCACATTGTCGCAAACTTCAGCCACATAATCATGAGGTTCAATTTGTGGCGTAAATCGATTCTGCTTCAGCCCCAAACTCTCAATAAACTTCCGCCCCAACACATCCCAATCTTGATCAGGATAAGAAATAATATGCGCATTATAATTTCCCACCGCTCCATTCATTTTCCCCAGAAAATCCTGATTCTCCAACAAATGAATCTGCCGCGCCAACCGTGCCACAAAATTCATAATCTCTTTCCCTACCGTAGTAGGACTTGCTGGCTGGCCATGAGTCCGTGAAAGCATTGGCACCTTCAACCATTTCTGCGCCAATCCCTGCAGATCCAATACAACGCCACTCAACACCGGCAACAATTCTTTCTCCACCCCATGCTTCAACATCAAAGCATAAGAAAGATTATTAATATCCTCCGAAGTACATCCAAAATGTACAAACTCTCCATACTTCTCCAATGAGGTCCCAGCAATATTTTCCTTAATATAATACTCAATCGCCTTCACATCATGATTGGTAGTCTTCTCAATTTCCTTCACCCGCAAAGCTGCCACGCCATCAAACTGCTTCACCATTTTCTCCAACATTTCTAATTCACTCTTCGTCAAACGTTTCGTCCCTTTTAATTTCGCTTTATTAAAAAGAAACACCAACCACTCCACTTCCACTAAAAGTCGATACCGCATCAAAGCCGCTTCCGAAAAATAATCAGAAAGCCCTTTAACTTTACCAGCATAACGACCGTCAAGTGGTGAGATAGCAAATACTTCGTGTGACATAGAGTAAGGTTAAGACTTCATAAAAATTTCATAAAAACTTTCGAAAAATTTCATTTTTGTTTGTTAGTGTCGAGTTGTTGGCCGACAGCAGAGGCACTTATTAGGTTAGAAACGAAGGATGATTTCCAAAGATTTGTCGTATCAAGGTGGAAATCAACTAGGAAGTGACTAAGGACTGAAAGTAAGGGGGAAAAGGGATATTTCTTTTTTTTCTGACCTCAGGCCTGACTTTACC
>CAYGJQ010000004.1:35414-38536 GCA_964350285.1 uncultured Candidatus Peribacteria bacterium
ATGACCTGTTCCTGATAAACCGTTATCCCGTAGGTCTCCTTCAAATATTCCTCCCAACCCTTCTCCTCTACACGACCGGCCACACCTTTTACCATTTCTTCCGCATCATCTTTAAACTTCCGCACTGCTGCCTGCACTTCCGAATACTTAATCCCCAAAATCTGCGCCGCCAAAATCCCAGCGTTCTTCGCATTATTAATCGCCACAGATGCCACCGGCACTCCCCGTGGCATCTGCACAATCGAAAGCAACGAATCCAATCCGTTTAATGTCGAAGTTTTCACTGGCACTCCGATCACCGGCAATTCCGTGATCGCCGCCAACATTCCTGGCAAATGAGCCGCCCCACCAGCTCCAGCAATAATCACTTCAATTCCCTTTCCTTTTGCCTCTTTCGCATAATCGAAAAGTCGCCCTGGCGTCCGATGAGCGGAGACGACTGTTAACTCATACTCCACTCCCAACTCATCTAAAACTTGAGCTGCGGCTTGCATCACTGGCAAATCCGAATCGGATCCCATCACGATGCCAATTCTTTTAGTAGATTCACTCATAATTCGAAAGTTAAAAGTTTACTATTTATAAACAAATTTTCTTAGCTGATTAGCCTTTTCTAAAGCTAATTCAACATTATCATCGATCACCGTAATATGACCAATCTTTCGCATCGGCGTTATACTCGCCTTTCCATATAAATGCAATGACGCACCCTCGACAGCCAAAATATCTTTCACATTAGCCATCAAATTTGCACCACCATCATCGTCACCCAAAATATTCAACATTACCGCCGGCTTCATCAATTCCGTTGACCCAAGCGGCAAATTCCAAATCGCTCGCAAATGTTGCTCATACTGAGAAGTCACACAAGCCTCAATGCTGTAATGCCCAGAATTATGTGGTCGTGGTGCAATTTCATTCACCAACACTTTGCCATCTTTAGTTAAAAACATTTCAATCGCAAAAATTCCAACTGCCCCCTCGCCCAAAGCTTCAACAGCAGCAACCGCCACTCGCTCTGCCTCCTTCGCTACAGCGTCACTCACTCTTGCTGGAGCTAAAACCATGTCACAAATATTCGCTTCTTCATTGAAAACCATTTCACTCACCGGATGACAGATAATCTCACCACTCTCATTGCGCGCGACATTCACAGCTAATTCCATTTCAAAATCTACATGCTCTTCCAAATAACTTTCTCCATCCAAAGCTTTAACCACATCTGCTTCCGACCGTATCACCATCACGCCTCTTCCATCATATCCGCCCTTACAAACCTTCTGCACCACTGGATAAGAAAACCTTTCGTTAATCAACGTCCTCAAATCACCTTCAACTTTTGCAAAATGTGAAGTCGGCACACCATTTTCTTCCAAACACTGCTTCTGTAAATATTTATCCTGAATCACAGCTAAAACATTAGGCGCCGGCCAAATCACCGCACCTTTATCAGCTAATTCCTTCAACGGTTCAACCGCAATATGCTCAATCTCATAAGTCACCACATCCGCTCGCCCCACCAACTCTGCCAATTTAGCAGCATCAGTCAGTTCGCCAACGATCTGTTCATCAGCCACCTGTCCTGTAGGTGAATTCGGTGTCTTATCCAACACCACAACTTCAAACCCCATCTGCTTCGCCGACTGCGTCAACATCCGCCCCAGCTGCCCCCCACCAATAATTCCCAATGTTTTTCCCTGCATATTTCAAATAATTAAAAACTAGAACTCAAAATACACTAATTTTTTAAATTCTTCTCGATTCGTTCAGCCACATCGCCAACTTCCGACTCAAAAATCTGCCCCGTAATCAATTCATAAGCCTCAATATAACGCCGTGCCGCCTCCACTCGCACATCATCAGTCACCACTGGCACTTCGCTATCGCCCACAAATCCATGCTCATTTTTCAACCACAACCGCACATATTCTTTATCAATACGTTTCTGAGTTTCCCCCGATTCAAACCGCTGCTGATACTCATCCGCATACCAAAACCGCGAAGAGTCCGGCGTATGAATTTCATCAACCAAAACAATCGTCCCATTTTCATCAAGACCAAACTCATATTTCGTATCGACCAAAATAATCCCCTGTTTCGCCGCAATCTCGACACCGCGTTGATAAAGCTTCAAGGCAATCGCCGCTACCCGATCAAATAATTCTCCTTCCATTAAACCGCGTTCAATAATCTGCGCTCGCGAAATTGACTCATCGTGATCACCCTTCTCCGCCTTCGTACTCGGCGTCACAATTGGTTGTTCGAATTTCTGATTGTACTTCAATCCCTCCGGCAATTCATTACCACAAAAATTCCGCACACCATTTTGATAATGAGTCCAAGCTGAAGTTGAAGTACTCCCCGTGATATAACCCCGAACCACAAACTCCACCGGCAACACCGAACATTCTTTTCCCACAGTCACATTTGGATCAGGAAAACCAATCGCATGATTATCCACAATATCCTGCGTTTCTTGAAACCAAAACTGAGCCATCTGATTCAACACCTGCCCTTTAAAAGGAATCGTCGTAATATGCCGATCAAAAGCCGACAAACGATCAGTAGTCACCAATACTCTTTTGCCTGGTTGCAAATAACTATCACGAACTTTCCCTTCTTTCTTTTCTCCTAAAAAATCAAAATTAGTTTCCGCCAAACAATGAGCTAACTGAGCTCGCAATTGATCTTCGGTAAGCATAAACAAATGGTTAATGACATTTCTAAATTACTAAATAAAAAGGCGCCTCCACAAGAGACGCCTCATTATCACCAAATAACTTTCTTAGTCCTGCAAGGTCAAGATCCGGTGCAAGGCCACCGCAATCTCATTCCGCGTCAATGGCTGAGCTGGCATAAGCTTACTTCCTCGACGTGGAAACAGGTCATAGCGTTTCGCTACACCAGCATAAGCAGCAAACCAATCATCTTCTTTCACATCTTCAAATTCATGAATCAATCCCATCTCCAGATCGAAAACTCGAGTTAGCATCGCTAAAAATTCCGCGGTGTTCACATTATTATTCGGCTTAAAAGTTCCATCAGGATACCCCTTCACCATCCCAAGATGGACCGCATCCTCCACTGAATTCAAATACCAAGGATCTCCTTCAATATCAGCA
>CAYGJQ010000005.1:0-2599 GCA_964350285.1 uncultured Candidatus Peribacteria bacterium
GTCAATGGTCCCGTTGCAGTTGTCGTCAACGTTGTTACACTTCTCGACGAGGACGGGAGGCGCTGTACAGTTTTTCCAGAGACCGTTGAGGCAGGTCTCGGTGCCGGTACCACAAGCTGTTTGGCAGCTTTTAGTGATGCCGTCATCGATCATGCCGTTACAGTCGTCGTCTTTGTTGTTGCAGGTCTCTTTTTGGGGACGGTTGCTGCACAATGACCAGCTACCTTTGGAGCAGGTTTGAGTTCCTTTTCCGCAAGCAGTGCTACAGGGCTGGGTGACGTTTTCGTCGACCGCGCCGTTGCAGTTGTCGTCTTTGTTGTTGCAGGTTTCTGGTTTTGGGCCTTGGCCATTGCAGGCTCCCAACTTGCCGTTCTGGCAAAGCTGAGTTCCTTTTTTGCATTCACCGGTATCCTTACCACACGGATATTTTTTGCCGTGGATGCAAGGACAGGTTTCGTCGGTCTGGCCGTCGCAGTTGTTGTCTTTGCCGTCACACTTTTCTGCTTCTGGTTTCTGGGCGGTGCAGCCAACCCACTTGCCGCCCGTGCACGTTTCGGTGCCGGTGCCGCATTTGGTGCTGCATTGTTGGGGTGGTAGGTCGTCGACCTGGCCACTACAGTTATTGTCAGTGCCGTCACAAATTTCTTTGCTGGGCTGGCGATTGCCTACGCACTGGCCCCATTTGCCATCTTGGCATTGCTTTTTGCCTAAGGGGCAGGGGCCTTGGCCACATTGAGCAACTTCGACGTCGACGCATTCACAGCCTTCATTGATTTGACCGTTGCAGTTTTCGTCGACTTTGGCGGAGTCGCAGACTTCTTTTGGCGATGGTTTGCGAGCAGAACACTCGCCCCACTTGCCACTTGCTTCACAGGTATTGGTACCAGTGCCGCAGGCGGTTTTGCAGGGTTTGGTCATGCCGCTGTCGATCTGACCGTCGCAGTCGTTGTCTTCGCCGTTGCATTGCTGCGGAGCACCAGGGTAGATGCTCCCGTTGTTGTCGTTGCAATCGGGCCGGTTGTCTTTGTAGATGCCTTGGCAACGAAGCAAATTCGAATAGGCTTTGGGGCCGTATCCGTCTTTGTCATTGTCGGGGCACGGCTTGCGCGGCGGGGGTGGACGAACAATGGGCTTATCCGGAGACGAATCAGGTTCGTCACCGGAAGGGTCTTCGGATTGGATTCGTTCGGTATTGGCCGAAGCATCCTGGGTAGTAGTGTTTCCACCACCGTCCTGTTGTGAATTCCACCATTCCAGGTACCAACCTGGAAGTGGCGGGGGTGGCGTACCGCAGGATGACATCAAGAAGATGCCAAATGCAGCTACCAGAAGAATTACCGTTCTCATCGGATCTCTCCTCTTGCGGTTTGGGTTAATCGAATCAGAGACTGTAGGAACTGCTGATAATCTCTAGCGATCAATAGCCCTCCTTTCTTATATGTGAAAATTTTCCCTTGTCAAAGATCAAAGCGATACATTGTAAGCACTATTTAAGCGCTTATTCAAGGCTGAAAGAAAATTCTTGTCACGAAAATGCAAGTTTTTAATCGAGGGGTTTAAGCTAATTTTCTACTTAAACAATGGGATCAATTTTAAATCCTTAGATTTGGCGGTATAAAGCTCTGCCGGGCGGGCTTTCTCACCTTGGCGTTTGGTGCCGGTGGCTTTGACGATATCGAGGGAGAGGATTTTTTTGCGGAAGTTGCGTTTATCTAGTGGTTGAGCGGAGAAATGCTCGTAGAGGTCTTGGAGTTCGGTGAGAGTGAATTCAGTTGGGAGGAGCGAAAAGGCGATAGTGCTGTAATTGAGTTTGGCACCGATGCGTTCGAATGCGGTATCTAAAATTTGATTATGGTCGTAGGCCAATTTCGGTAGTTCTGTAGTATCAAACCATTTGCCGTCACTGTATTTTTCGCAGGGCTGGAAATCATCCATTGAAGTAGGGAAGGTGAGGTAGGCAGTGGAAATTGAACGAGAACGAGGGTCGCGGTCGGGATTGGAGAAAGTGTAGAGTTGTTCGATATATGCAGGATCACTAGCTGTTGCCTCGATGAAAACACGAGTGGCGGTGGCATCAAGGTTTTCGTCCTCGTTTACCAAGGCACCAGGCAAAGACCATTGATCTTGGAAATGCTCAACTTTCAACTGCACCAAATAAACAAATAATTTCTTGTCGCGGAAAGCAGAGATCACGATGTCGGCGGCGGAGTAAGGATTTTGAGCGTTCATACTAAATGTTTAATTTACACTACTAATTTACCTTTTTTTTGGGCGATGCCAATAGTTGCTTCAACTCCAGCACGAAATGGGAGGTAATCAGACTCGATTCCGTCGCTGAAAATCACGCCTTCTTCGGGCATATGGGAGACAACTTTCAACGGACTATCTGGCTTAATGTGGCCAAAAACCAGATCAGTGCCGGTGCGATCGCTGGGGAACGGCTCACGCACTGAATAAATAAGTTGTTCGCTGTCCCAGGGCAGAGTTTTTTCGATTTTCACCTGTTCTTCCTCCGATAAGAAGTTGTTTACCACTCCCCTCGCCCCAGCCAGAATGCTTTGGAGCCAGCCGGTGGAACCAAAACCGGTAGAAACAATGA
>CAYGJQ010000005.1:2649-17900 GCA_964350285.1 uncultured Candidatus Peribacteria bacterium
GCTCCTCGCGCGCGTGATTGATGGTGTAGCGCGCAGATACATGGGTGCGGCGGCCGATGAAGAAATCGTTGACGGCGTAGAGAGTTTGGTGATCGCTGAGATCAGCTTTGGCTAAGGAGATGTCCTTTAGCGGCCGCCGCCGGTGGGCAACCTCGGGAAATAATGCTGGTAAATCGTCCGCGGTAAACGGCATCAGGATTTCGTTGCGCTTCGGATTTTCGTTGATCCCGATTACTGGTTGTTGATTTAAGTACTTCAAAGTATTCACCGCCAACCCACTGTGCCCAACAACCACAACGATATCTTGTTGTCCGAAAAGAAAATGTGGGAGGTGCTGGCGATCGACTACCTGGACAGGTCCGTGAGATTGAACGGCTGCTTCAGTTTGCCGCAATGACTGATAATAAGTGTCATGCTCCTCTTGATACTCACGCACGTCTTGACCGAGAGTTTGGAGGTAAAACTGGACCTGTCCGATAGTGTTGTAGCGCTGGATTAGAGCTTCAAGCCTGGTTGTTTTCTTGATGATGACTATTTTAGGAGTACTCATTTCTGGGATGATTTACGAGTAGTTTGATTGGTGAGTGACTGGAGGAGTTCTGGGGAGATATTGAGTTGGCCGATCTTGTCGGCGCGTTTGCCGATTTCTTGGAAGGAAAGGGCGATTAACTGCTGCGGATCCATGTTGAATGAGGCGAGAGCTTGGATGGTATTGGGATCGAGTTTTTCGATTACTTCGACGACAGATTTAAACTGATAGGCGTTGGCGTCGGCTTCGATGCGCTTGTTTCTAGCATTGAGCTCAGCGAGTTTGTGCTTTTTTTCTTCCAGTTCGATTTGGAATTCGACTTCATCCTGGGCTAATTGCTGGCGGCGAGTTTGGACGGTTTTTTCGATTTCTAATTCGGCCTCGCGAATCCCCTTCTGCTTTTGGGCAGTGGCGATTTCGGACTGGAGTTCGTTTTCCTTGATCTTTCTTTCTTGGGCAATCGAGGCGTTGCGGCGGTTGTAGAGGGCGTCGTCGCCTTCTTTGAAAATCTCTTCGCGGGTTTCGGCTTCAAGGGCGCGGCTGGTTTCGGAATTGGGGCTGACTGCGAGCACGGAGACGCCGAGAACTTCGATGCCGAGGGATTTCAGCTCTTTGTTGGCAGCGATTTGTTCGATGAATTTTTCTGATAATTGAGTGGACTCTCCGAGGAGCTCTTTGAGTTGCAACTTCCCTACTTGTTTCTTCACAACTACTTGGAAGATGTGGAGGATGCGCTCGCGAAGTTTTTGGGGGTCTTCGGAAACGTATTTTCCAAGGTCATTGAGGGTAAAATTCAGGAGCTGGGATAACTTTTTCGGCTCGGCGATGCGATAGGTGAGATGTCCCTGGATGATGATCTCCTGGAAGTTGGCGGTGGTCTCAGTGAAGATAAAAGGCAGATCAACACTGGCCAGCGGCACTGCAACTAAGGTGCTGGAGGGGGCGTAATACCAGAAATCTTGTCCTGGTCCTTCCCTCTTCGCCCGGCTACCGACGTACTGAATGACGTAGGTAGTTGGAGGGAACTTAATGTATTTGAATCCGAACATTTTGAGGGGGGTTAAATGTTAGACAATTCAATCTTAGTGTGTTTTTTACACTAAGTCAAATTATGAGCTGTCACATTTTTGTCATGGATAAGCAGCTAAAGCCTTTCACAAAGAGGCTTTTTACTGTATAATAGTTAGATTTATAAATCAGAAAGAGAAACAAAAATAATGCCCAATCAAAAACTTTCAAAAGATGAATCGCTGCTAAGGAAACTAAGAGCGCCGCTCGTAGGATTTGCAGTGCTGATTGCGGGGTCATTACTGGTGCTTTCATTGACGCAAACACCGGATAACGCTAATGGCCGGGAATCGCTTCTTTTAGCTTTGATGCCACTTTTTATGCTGATTTTGGGGTTGATCTTCGCTCCCCTACTTTCGGAAAAAGTACAGGATGTGACCTCCTCGCTTTCGAAAAGCAATAACGACCTGCGGAAGCAATTGAAAGAGATTAAGCTGTTTAAACAAGCAGTGGAATCGGCTACTGATGGCATTTCGATTACTGATCCGGACGGAGTTATTCTATATGTGAATCAAGCGTGGGAAAAAATGACTGGTTATACGCTCAGTGAAGCTGAAGGAAAGCCATCAAACATTCTACGCAGCGATAAAACCTCGCATCGAGTGTTTAGAAAAATGTGGAAAGCAATTAAAGCTGGCCGGACATTTATGACTGAGGAAATCGTGAACAAAAGAAAAAATGGTAGCGAATACCAAGCGCAGCTAGAAATATACCCAGTACACAGTGAGAGTGGCGCGTTGTTTTTGGTTTCACTACAACAAGATATTACTGCTCGGAAAGAAACAGAAAGAGCCAAAAGTGAATTCGTGTCGATCGCCAGCCACCAACTTCGGTCGCCGTTGATTGCGATGAAATGGCTTTGTGATCTATTGGCGAAAGACAAACTAAGCAAAGAGCAAACTAAAAATGTGCAGTCATTGAAAAAATTAAATTCAAGACTAATTGTGCTGGTTGATGCGCTACTTAATGTTTCACGAATTGAGCTGGGGCAATTTAAAATTAATATTGAAGAATTTGATCTAATTGAAATGATCGATAGTATTCTGGAGGAATTTGAAGCACAGAAAAAAACGAAAAAGCTGCAACTAATAAAAAAAGCTGGAGCGAAGAAAAGAATAATGAAATCCGATATGAAAGCAGTGCATATGGTGATTCAAAACTTGATTTCAAATGCGGTAAAGTACACTCCGAATAAAGGCAAAGTAACTATTTCTCTGAGCTTGAAGAAAAAAGGAGTGAAAGTTTGTCACAAAAAATTAAGAGAACCGTATTACCTGATTGAAGTTTCTGATACCGGCTATGGAATTCCCCAACAGCAACAAAGCCAAGTATTTGAAAAACTTTTCCGAGCCGACAATGTTCGGGAACAAAATATCGAGGGGACTGGCCTCGGGCTTTTCTGTGTCAAGAAAGTAGTAGAATCATTGAATGGATGCATCGCTTTCGAATCGAAGGAAGGGGAAGGCACTACATTTAGCATTTTACTTCCGGTAGAATCAAAAAGATCTAATCATAATCATCATGGCTAAAAAATCTGCAAAAAAAATTCTTTATATTGAAGACGAAGTTATCTTCCATAAAATTTATGGAGATTCGTTGAAGGAAGCCGGCTTCGAACTGACAATGTGCAAAAACGGTGAAGAAGCACTTGAAGCTTTCAATAAAGGCAGCTACGACTTGATAATTGTTGATTTGATTATGCCGATTATGGGAGGGGAACTATTTCTAAAATCCTTGAAAGGAAAAAAACCAAAAATCATCGTCCTCACGACTCTGACGGGCAATACTGATAAAATGGATGCTAAAAATGCTGGAGCATCTCTGTTTCTAGAAAAGCATACCACTAGCCCCGATGAGCTTGTAAAAGCGGCGCAAGAGCTTACAAAAAAATAAAATCAAAATGAAAAAGAAGCCCCATTTTATAGCCAGACTGATTGGTAATGCTGCGATTGTTTGGCTGATTGTTTATGGTGTCTTCCGGATTTGGACGGTGTGGTATTCCTTTAGTCTGGTGGCTGGAATTGTTGATCGGATGATTATCATTCTTTTCATTCTGGCGGAGCTATTTATTTTAATGCAGGGGCTGGGATACATCAGTAATTCCTTGCGGGCGCTACGAAAATATCAGCGAGAAGAGATTTTTTATACTCAAGAAGATTTTCCTTATGTAGAAGTGGTGATTCCAGCGTTTGAAGAGCCGGCGGAGGTTTTGTATAAAACTGTGATTGCGGCGAAGTGTTTGGATTATCCGAACTTTAAAATCAAGATTCTGGATGACTCGGAAGATAAAGAAGCGATCCGCAAAACGAAACAAGTGGCGAAGGATTTGGACATTGGCTATGTGCTACAACCTTATCCGCGGCACGGGGCGAAAGCGGGGAATTTGAATGACTATTTAAAAATTACAAAAGCGAAATACTTGGCAGTTTTCGATGCCGATTACCGCCCAACTCGGGATTTTTTGAAGCTGGTGGTGCCGCAACTGGAGCAAGATGAAAAACTGGCTTATGTGCAGACGCCACAGTTTTATTCGAATGTGGAAGACTCGGTGGTGAGTAAGGCGGCGCAAACGGTGCAATCGATTTTCTTTGAATATATCTGCGAAGGGAAAAGCATTCAAAATGCGATGTTTCTCTGTGGAACCAACTTTGTGATTCGGACTGATGCCTTGAGAAAAGTAGGCGGATTTTCGGAAGATTCGATTACTGAGGATTTCTCAACTTCGATGAAGCTTTGTCAGCATAATTATAAAACTCGTTATTATAATTTTGTGGTGGCTTTTGGCGATGGTCCGATTACATTTGAGGAGTATTTCAAACAGCAGTATCGCTGGGCCCGGGGGACGATCGAAGTATTCTTGAAAAATTTAAAACTGCTGGTGACAGCGGGACACAGTATGACCTGGGGACAGAAGATTGAATTTTTTCTTTCGGGAAACTATTACTTTATCGGTCTGGCTTGGCTGACGATGATTTTAGTACCGCCGCTATTTTTGCTGTTTAATATTCCGGTTTATTTTGCGAACCCACTCTTCTATACCGGTGCCTATCTCCCCTATTTTATTTTCTCGCTACTTTTCTATATCCAAACTTTGAGTACGCGTCACTATCCGGCAAAAAATATTTTGATGTCGCAGTCTTTAACAATTCTGACCCTACCGATCTATGCCAAAGCGGCAATCAATGCCTTGCTGCGCCGAAAGTCTGTATTTGCGGTAACCGACAAGAGTGTATTGAAGGAGAAGCCAGTGATTCCGTGGAAGCTGATGCGACTGCAACTGTTTTTGATCTATGTTAATATATTTTCAATTTGGATTGGGATGGTGAGGTACGGAATTACGGAGAATAAAGTGGCGTTGGTGATCAATATTATCTGGGCTATTTTCCACATCATGATCTTTGGATATCTCCCATTATTAGTAATTCTTGAACGAAAAAAATGGCTAAAAACAAAGTAAAAGAACTGCTGCTGTTGGAGGAACACTTCTTGGACCAACTAGACTATAGAATTAAATCAGTATTCGAGGTGATGAATATTTTGCGCCACAATGTGCGGGAGATTGAAAGTTTTATCAAAATGCTCGAAGACCTAACTGCAGAAAATCTGGAAGTATTAACTCAGGAACTTAAAAAATAATCATGATTGAAAAAGAAGATATTCCAACATATTTTCGGGACCTTTACTACACAACTGAACGGATATTGGATAACCTGAAGACTGCGCCGTTATCGAAAAGTCATAAAGATAAAATTCGTGACAATGTAGTGAAAAAACAAGTAATTATCACCCGAATTATTGCTTTGTATCTTAATAAGGATTAATGAAAAAAATCAGAACAGCTGTGATTCCTGCTGCTGGCTATGGTTCGCGTTTATTGCCGATTACCAAGTCGATTCCAAAAGAAATGTTGCCGATTAAGAATAAACCGATTTGTTTGCATGTAGTGGAAGAAGCGGTGGCTTCAGGAATTGAGAATATTATTTTTGTGGTTTCGAATCGGAAGCATGCGATTGAAGATTTTTTTTCACCGGATGAAATTTTTGAAAACTATTTAATGGAAGCCGGACACACGCGGGAGTTAGAGGAAATTCGAAAGATTCAAAATCTGGCTAACTATACGTTTGTGCATGAACATGCGCCTTATGGAAATGGTGGTGCGGTTTTAGCAGCAAAGCATTTGCTGGGCGATGAACCGTTTGTGGTGGTGTGGTCGGATGAATTTTTTATTGCTAAAGGTGATCCGCGAATTAAACAGTGTATCGATGCATTTGTGACTCATGGCAAACCAGTAATTTCAGGAATTAAGATCAAGGAAAAACATAAATTGAGTCGTTATGGGATTGCAGAGCTGAAAAATGTGAATGGAGACCCAACAGTAAAAGAGATTGTTAGAATTGTGGAAAAACCGCGTGAAGACCAAGCCCCTTCGAATTATGCTACTCATGGGGCCTATGTTTTGCCGCCAGAAATTATTGAAGTCCTGGAAAATACAACAGTCGGAAACAAGAACGAACTGTGGCTGACTGATGCGATTAATACACTGAAAGAAAAAACTGGATTGTTGGCCAAGATCATTGATGATGCCGATTATTATGATTGTGGAAACCCAGATGAATATCTCCAAGTAGCTACAAAGCTTGCCTAACTTTTTTATCTATGCCGCCAAAAAAGTCGAAGACTGATAAAGCTAAAACTAAAAAAACGAAAACTTCGGCAAAGGCAAAAACAACTTCTAGCCGAAAAAAGACGAAGATTGTTGCTGAGGATAAAAAGAAACAAGCAAAGCTGGAAAGAGCAATGGTTGATGAAAAAAAATGGGCGTTCTTTAAGCGAGCAGACTCTAACAATCGCAATCGGAATATTTTTATTGCTGTATTGGTGATAGCAGCGCTGGTTGTTGGTTTTGATATTTTTAGCAGAAGTGATATCCCAGATCGATCGGCAGATGCTGAGGTGACGACTTTTGAAAAAAAGAAGTATCCGAAAATGTTGATTCTGGGGATTGATGCGGCCTCTTGGAAGGCAATTGATCCGTTAATTGCTGCAGGGAAGATGCCGAATTTGCAGAAACTGATTGAAAATGGGGTCAGAGCCCAGCCGCCAACACTGAATCCAACGATTTCGCCGGCGATTTGGACGACGATTGCTACGGGAGTTCAGCCGCAAAAACATGGAATTAATAATTTCCTTTCTACACGGGAAGCAGACTATAAACAGCAACTGATCAATTCAAAGGATCGGCGAGTAAAGGCATTGTGGAATATTTTGTCGGAAGCGAAATTGACAGTTGGAGTGTTCAGTTGGTGGGCAACGTGGCCACCAGAGGAGATTAATGGATTTAATGTGACGGAACGGGCGATGTTTGATGCAAAAGGTGGAGTGTTCCCGCAACGTTTGACTCAAAATTTAGTAATTAATGCGACGAAGGCAGTAGGATTTTCGATTTTTGATAAAAATTTGAACTTAATTGTATTTCCAGAAGCGAAAAACCCGAATGATCGTGATTTTTTCGAGCAGGCAAAAGCCCAGGTGCAAATGCTGGATAAATTATTTGTGGCAAATAGCTTAGATTTATATAAAAAAGAGCGACCAGATGTGTTTATGCAAATCTATGGACCGATTGATGCATCGCAGCACGTATTTACAAAATTCATGTATCCGGATGAGTTTAACAAATTAGTAAGTGAAACTAATCCGGAAAATATGATTGACCCGGCACTGACTCCTGATTTTGAATCGATTGTTTATGACCTCTACCAAAACCAAGACAAAATGCTGGGAGAATTCATGGAGCTTGCTGGCCCGGAGACACATATTATTGTGCTTTCGGACCATGGTTTCTTTTTGGATCCAGCTGGTGGCTTCCGGGCGACGAAGATGAACGTTTTCTTGAATCGACTCGGAGTATTGAGTTATACGCCGGAAGGCCAAATTGATTATGCGAAGACGAAAGCTTTTGAATGTAACAACAATACTTTTGATTGGCAGCGACGGATTTGCATCAACCTTGAAGGCAAATATGCGGAAGGTAGCGTGAAACAAAATCAATTTGAAAGAACGAGACAGGATGTGATCAATAGACTGAAAAGGGTAAAGACTACGAAGGGTGAAAGCATCTTTCTCGATGTCTTTGCTTCTAGTAAAGATGAAGCGGATATCGAATATGATTTGCGGCGTGATTTGATCGATGCCGAAGTTTACATCCAAGGGGGAAAACACCAATTTAAAGATTTCCTATCACTCACAATTGAATCGGGGAATCACTTCTCAAACCCACTTGGCCCTCCGGGAATTTTTGTTTGGTCGGGGCCGGGAATTAAGAAAGGCGTGGAAATCGACACGATCAAACTGACTGATGTGGTTCCGAACGTTCTACATGTTTTAGGACTCCCAATCGCTCGTGACATGGAAGGAAATCTAGTGGCGGAACTTTATGAAGCACCGCAGAGTCCAGATTATATCGATAGCTACGAGGATAATCCGCAACTAATTTTCTCCGGTGGTCATGAATTACTGGAAAAAGAAGACAACTTCTTTATTGATAAAGATCAATTTTATATTCACTCCAATGTTGGTGGTAGCGGAGACAGAGATGATACTTTCTGCTTCGAGTTAGCAAAAAATGTAGATATGGACCTGAAGATTCAGCATATCCATACGAGTCCTCGAAGAAATATCGATTATGAAGCTTTTGATAACCCTGAGATCAAACAAAGCGTTGAAATATTCAAACAGAAAAATATCCAAGACTTGAATTCAGTAAATGTGAAACAAGTGGATATTCGCGACTTTAGATTTCAAGAAGATAGCGAAGGTCTGTATCAGATCAGTGTGCCGCTGAATGTGAATGAGCCGCGGGTACTCTCGGTGTGGACGGATATGTCTTTCTATTTTGATAATGTTTCAACAGGAAATCTACGACTGATTGCCCGAGGCGATAAATTTCAAGGAGAGTATCCGAAATTAGAATTTAGATTGAACGGGAGTCTGTTTAAAACAGTCACGATTAATTCGGATGAATTCAAAGCATTTGATGTAAAAATACCGGCATCAGGCACTTTGCAAGTGAGCTATATGAATGATGATATGGACGACAAAGGCGACCGCAATCTCTTTGTGCAAAAGGCCAAATTCTATGCAGATGACATCTATAAGCCCAAGCAACCAACTGAGTTTTATCGAGAGGATGGTGAAATGTGTATCTACAATCGCCGTTCAGGAACGACAGAAATTTATGGCAAAATGCTAAAAAATCTTGAAGCAGCAGAATATAAGGAAGACACTGAAGAAAAGATCCTCGATCTATTACAACAAACTGGTGAAATTTCAGCGACTGAAGAAGCCACTAATTAAATCTAATGAAAAATTTTCAACTCAAAAAAAGATTGCTGAGCTTGGGAATGGTTTTGAGTTTCTTACTTGGCGGCCCCTTAGCTTCTGCTCAAGCTCCGCTCCCCTTTTTGGGTGAGTTGCAATTTTCTGAGCCAGCACGAGAGATCTTTAAAAAGCAAAGAAACTTTGTGGATACTTATGTCTGGGATAAAAGTGAAGAAGAAAATGGTGGTGGATTTTATTTTTGGGTCAGAGGAAATGGTGAAATTGAAGATAAAAAGCGATTTACGCTATTTCAAGCAAATGTGATTTTGTGGGCTGGCGGACTACATAGTCAGCATCCTGATGACAAAAACTTAGAAATCATTGAAGGAGCGGCTGACTATTTGATTGATCACTTATATAAAGGAAATGGACATTGGTTTGAACGCTATGATCCTGACCTGGAAGAGAAAGTGGATTTTTTCTGGAACCCGCGGAGTGAAGTGTTTATTGCTTATGCATTATTTGAAGCACATAAACACACAGGGAAGTTTATTTATAAAAAAATTGCGAGAGAAACGACGGAGCGTCAACGGAAAGACTTTCCGGATGGCCGGATCTTTGCTGAGTTTTCTCCAGATCTTGATGTGGGATTTCGGTTTCCAGAAAGAATGGGACATTATCTAGCTGCTGATCTTTATGAAGATAAGTCTTCCTTGGATTATGCTCATCAATTTGACGAGCTCTATCGGGATATTTACTCGATTGAGAGAGGCACAACTCCACAGGGTGAAGCATTTGAATTCCGTCATGGGATGGCGATTATTGATCAGATGCTGTTTGCGTACCTAGAAGATGATCAAGATGCTTATGATGAAGCGGTTTTAAACTATACGAAATACAAAACTCAAGGACACCAGGATCACAAAACTTTTAAAAATGATGTGCCGGGGGAAGTAGCGGATAATGGTCGCGACTATTATGACAAACGACTATCGATGGCACTTTTGCAGTGGTCAAAGACTGGCGATGTGAAATTTCGAGATGAAGCGTTGCAAATGTGGAAAGAGGTTTTGCGCTTTTGGGATAGTGCTGAACCTTATGGATTTTACGTGAATACTTCGCAGGATCGTAAAACTTGTTTTTCAATTAATCAGCCGGCGCAATTTATTGATCTGACCGCCCCGGAAATTGTGAAAATTTATGATAAGCAGACAGCATTTTGGAATCACCAACTAACAGTGATTGTGAAAGATCCAAATTATTTCTGGAATGACCACGAACTGGTGGGAATTGGTGTGGACCCACGAAGTTTGGCCTTGGATGTTCCTAATGGCTTTCAGTATGGAAATATTTTTGTGGAAAGTAGTGAATGTGAAGACTGTTATGAAGTAACAACAAATTTCTTAACTTTAAATGATGTCCGGGCCAATGTGACGGTTGCGGATTATTTTGCAAATGACAATGTGGTAGAAATTGAATCGGAAGCGAGCATTGCGATCGCAAAATGGGGAGGATTGAATTATTGGAGTTACATCTATTACCTAACGCTGCTTTTGGTAGTGTTCATGATTATTACTTTTGTAAGAAAGGTGGTGATTAAAGACAAAGATGAAGGAAATGCAACTCCCGCCCCTGGCGACAGCAAAATTGATAAAATGATTGCGGAAGCTAAGGATGATGAAGAGAAAATTAAGCAGGCAAAAAAGAAGAAGACAAGAGCGAAGAAAAAGAAGAAGTGAGCAAAATAATAAAAATAATGTATAATGCGTTGTAATTATTATTTTATTTTTTTCATATGTTGAAAAAGTCTATTGCTGCGGTAGTAGCTGCAGGGAGTATTTTCTCTGCGGGAGTGTTTGCAGCTAATGGTACCTTTAGTGATGTACCTGCCGGAAGCTGGTTTGAAGAAGCAGCAAATTGGGCTAATGAAGCTGGCCTAATTACTGGTCGTAGTGCCGGTCAATTTGCTCCTGATGGAAATGTAACACGTGCAGAACTTGCCGTAGTTCTTAAACGTTACGATGACTATCTCGCGAAGATGGACATGAAAGAAGATATGATGGATGAAGAAATGGGTGATGATGACAAGGAAGAAATGAAAGAAGGTGAAGAAATGATGGATGAAGGTGAAGAAAAAATGGCAGAACCAGAAGCACCAATGCCAACTATTGAAGAAGGAATGATGGGCTTCAAAGTTACGGTTAAAAACCCAAGTACAGACCAACCACTTTCTCCAGGTGTATTTGTAGTTCACACTGATCAAACTAGCTTGAACTTCAAAGGTAAATTCTCACATGCATCTCTCGAAGCTCTAGCTGAATGGGGTGATCCAGCAGATTTTGCTGAATACATCAAAAATATGGACGGTGTAATTGCAGTTCATGTAACTGATGCACCAATCGCACCAGGCGGTGAACAATCATTCGTGATTCAAGTGGAAGAAGGTAAACGTGGTTACTTCCTTTCTGGTATCTCAATGGCTGTTGGTTCAAACGATGGATTTGCTTTGATCGACGCAATGCCAATGTTCGACCGCGACAACAACCCAGCGGAAATGGCAATGAAAGCAATGAACTACGACAATGGTACTGAAGAAAACTCTGAACTAAACAGTGGTTTCGAAGGTGGTCAGCCAGATCCAGAAAAAGGTGAAGCCAACAAAACTAACGGTAAAACTACTTTGCCACAAGCACCAGTAGCTCTCCATGAACAGCTTACTGAAACAATCATGGAAGCAATGGTGATGCCAATCATGCCAAAAGCTGAAGAAACTGAAACTGAAGCTGAAACTCAATAATTAACTTTCAGTTGAAGAAAAAAACCGGCCTCGTATGAGGTCGGTTTTTTATTTTTGGATGATGACGATGTGGTTGGTGTCGCTGATTTGTTGGTATTGGTGGAGCTTGGCATTAGGGGTGTGCTTTTTGACAAAATCTTTGATTGGGATGAAGCGGAAATTGAAACCTTCAGCTCTAAGGATTTGGGCCGCTAGTCCGTAATCTTCAATTTTGTAGCGAGCGATTTTTCCGGAGCGTTGGTGGCCGAGGTTGCGATTTAATAGAGTAGTCATGGTGGTGTGATCGGGAATGATTACTTCACCGAGAATGATTGCTCCATGGGTGGCGAGCTGATTGGCGAAAGCCTCCTTTACTCTTTGGATCATGCCGCCGGGAAAGGCACATTGGGCCCGCTCGAAGTCTTGATAGTAACTTTTGATTTGTTTGCCGTAGGGTTTAGAGGCGATATCAATCTGTGTTCTAGTCTCCGTGATTTCTAGGGCATCGAAGTAATCTTGAGGTAAACGTGTAGTAGAGATGCCGGTATTTAAAATTGCTGAAAGAAAATCGCTGATATAGCTGGGGATGGAATCTGATTTCTTCAGCTGCAATTGATAGTGAACCTGGAACCAATGATTACCTTCTTTGAGATAATAAGCGTCTTGTTCAAACCAAATGCTATCGAAGCTGTAAGTGGCAAAGATAAGATCGAAGCGATTAGCAGTAGAGATCTCCGGAAATGACTGTCGAAGATCAAATGCAGTGGTAGATAGCTGACAATTTTGAACATTTTTTTTACTCAAAGATGGCGCCACAATATCGCTGACCTCGATATTGAATTGGGTGGTTGAATGCAGAGAAATCTGCTGCCAAACAAAATCCGCCCGAGAACCGGCGCTGAGATGTTTTACTTTGAGTGCTTGCTGACGAGGGTAGAGTTGGTGGAAAAGATCGGCAAATGCAGCAAAGATCTCGGGATTGTGACTATAAAGTTGAGCCAATCCCGTAGTATAGATATCCCCCGCATAACTTGAGTAAAATAACCCGTTAAGAGTATTGATAGCCGTAGATGTCATTTTTATTTTTGTTTTGAACGATCTGATTATTATAACAAAAAACCTTTGTTTTATCGTGGTGAACCACTACACTAGTGTGAGAAATGTTGCTTAATTCTAGTGATGGTAGAGTGTGATCTGAAACCGCTAGTGAAAAACCTAGACGCTGATGAAGCGGCGAAAGTTTCGCAGTGTTATGAATTTGCGCGCCATAATTTGTGGAAGGTGAAGCGAAGAAGTGGAGAGAACTACTTTGAGCACGGATACCAAGTAGCTAAAACAACTTTAGAGGTTTCAGCCGATCCGGTGATGATAGCAGTCTTGTTGCTGCATGATTTACAAGTTTTAGCAGATGGTGATCAATTACTCGAAAGTGCACCACTGGATAAACAAGAAAAAGAGCTAGTGAGACAGATGAATAATTTGCGGCAGCTGCACATTTCTAAAAATAGTGAAGAGCTAGATAAGGTGGTAGATGCTTTTGCGAGAGACCCTTATCTACTGGTAATGAGAATGGCCCATCGTCTGACAGATGTGCGCAATTTGGAAAATTTCACTGAAGAGATGCAACAGAAGATTGCAAGTGAGACGATGCATATGTACACCGCGATTGCGGGCCGGCTAGGCTTTAATGCTTGGCAGCATGAAATGGAAGATCAGTGCTTTCGAAAGCTGTATCCCGAAGTGGCCTCAGAATTGCAGCAACAAATTGATCACTATCGGCCGATGGATGAGAGTTGTTTAAAACATACGAAAGACTATCTGGCGGATAAACTGAAACAGACGGGGATTAATGTGGAAATTGAGGAGCGAATAAAATGTTTATATTCAAGTTATCGCAAGATGAGCCTGAAATCGCGGACTTTACGGGAGCTGACTGATCGATTGGCGCTACGGGTAATTGTAGAGAGTTTGGAGGAATGTTATTTGGCTTTGGGTGTAATTCATACGGCAATGCATCCGGTGCCAGGAAAGTTGAAAGATTATATTGGGGCACCGAAAGAGAATGGATATCGTTCGATTCATACGGTGGTGTTTCCCCTACCTGGGGTGACAGACCAAGCGGTGGAGATACAGATTCGGACGAAACAAATGCATTTTGAAAGCCAGTATGGCGTGGCGGCCCATAATAAGTACAAGGAGTCAGCCTATGCATTGACCTGCAAACCAGCACGAGTGAATTTGTTTCGGAATTTGGAAGTATTAAAAAATGAAGCCCGAACCCCAGAGCAATTTGAGACTTTGCTGCGAACTTATTTTGATGAGGATAAATTGATCGTATTTGATAGCGAAAACAACCTTTACCATCTGACGAAACCGGCGCGGGCGGAAGATTTTCTTAATTTAGTGCAAAGGGAGAAATCAACTGAATTGCAAGGTGTGAGGATCAATGGATTAAAAAAATCGATTATGACTCCACTGCATGATGGTGATGTGGTGGAGATTCTGGAATAAATCTTGTAAGTTATAGGTTGTTAGTAACTTTTTTCATATGAGAAAATTTCGTTTTAGTACTATTTTTGTAGCTCTGTTTTTGCTCAGTGGCTGCAGCGCAGTGATGGTGGAAAATCCGGCTGATGAAGTGGTTGTATTTAATGAATTTGCCCCCTGTGAAGCAGTGGCAAAAGCGGGAAAGAAAAATGACCAAAAGCATCTTACTAGTCTGGGATTTTTTGATTATCAATCTGGTTCAGCGATTGCAGTAGACCCAACTACTGGCTGTAAAACCAAACTTCTACCCGACGGACATAAACTTATTTCTCATTACGAATACTTAGATAATCCAGAATCTTTTATTACTGAAAAAGAAGGCAAGCTCCATGTATTTGCGTTGAAAGATAATACCGCAGTGGAAGTTGAAGGAATTCCAGCATTGGAGGCAGATGAATCAGTGATGGTGAAGCCGTCTATCAATGGTGGGGATCGGTTTTTTGTAAAAATTCAAAAGACGAAAGAAGTGCAAGGACTATATGGCTATGAAGTGCTGGGATCCAGGAACTACTTTTTAGATGCCAAGACGAAAATGGCGAAACCCGCTAAAGGAATAGATGACTTGAGCCTAGACAACTTTTCAACTTGTTTTGAGTATGATTCGAAATTCATGAGATTTTTCATATGGAAATGTGGCGAGGGCTATGGCAGCTCAACTCCGCTGGAGGTCTACTCGATGGCTGACAAAAAAAGGTCAACTGTGATGGATAAAAAGATTGGGAAGGAGGAAGTAGAGATGCATGTTAACAAAGAAAATGGAAGATTTATTGTGACTAGTGCTTTGGTGACCCGAGGAGATGGCTCAGGTTTATTTCAACACGATGTTGATATTTATGTAGTAGAGCCGACTGAAGAGCCAACAATTACTAAATATACAACCGGCTCAGGAATTGAGTGGGTGAGTCCTTATTCGATGGTGTTGTTCGATGATTTGAAGGTTTTCGCTGTTGGTGGAGCGAATGAAGTGGTGTTGATGAACTTTGATGAAAATAATGTTATTAATGAACAGCAAAT
>CAYGJQ010000005.1:17910-22297 GCA_964350285.1 uncultured Candidatus Peribacteria bacterium
ATTTTAGAACGCGATGCGATCTATGCAAACTTCCCGATGGCTGGGGAAGACCGCTATTACATTCACAACGATAATGAGCTATGGACAATTGAGATCCCTAGCGGTAAAGTGCTCGACAAAATGGCTGTACCGGGAGTGATGTTTACGATCCTGCGTTAAGTAAAATTCAAGAAAATGAAAGCAAAAGTGACAGTAGGAATTATCTCCTACAATGATCAAAAATATCTCGAACATAATCTGCCAGCACTGCTGAAGCAGTGCTATGAAAACTATGAGATTATTGTTTGTAACAACAATCCGAAAAATGGGATTTCTGATTGGATTAAAGAGGAATTCCCTGATGTAAAAGTGGTCTCTGCTGGTGGGAATGTGGGCTTTGGTAAAGCGCATAATTTCATGATCTCTTTGAGCGATGCCGAATATTACCTGTGCTTCAATTCAGACATGGTGGCCTCAATGGATTATATTGAGAAACTAATGATGGCGATGGAGAAAAATGAGCGAATTGGCTGTGTAACTGGAAAGTTGATTTCTTGGAGTAATTTTCCCCGGTCGCCGAAAGAAATTGAAAAACTGATGATTGATACTACTGGCTTGAAGGTGTTGAAAGATTCGCGCGTAATTGATCGGGGGCAAGGTGAGGCTGATGTGGGCCAGTATGAAAAAGAAGAGGAAGTTTTTGGCGCGAGTGGGGCGTCGCCACTGTATCGGATTAGCGCTTTGAAGGATATTCAACATAGTGAAGAGGAATATTTTGATCGGGAGTTTTTTATGTATAAAGAAGATGTCGATCTGGCGTTTCGCTTGCGCTGGGCCGGATGGAAAACAGTTTATACGCCATTAGCAATTGCTTGGCACGATCGGACTGCCGCTGATATCGTCGGCTTTAGTGAGAAGATTAAAGAGCGCCGCAGCCGGCCAGCTTATATTAAGAGAAATTCATTTTTGAATCAGTTGATTACAACCAAAAAAAACTGGTCGACTGATTACACTTGGGCGACAAAGATGCGGATTCGAATGTTTATCGCTGCCTATATGTCTTACTTATTGCTTTGCGATCCGCGGGTACTTTCAGAAATTAGGAAGTACCGAAAAATGAAAAAAGAGATTGAAGCAAAACGAGAAAAAATGCCAAGGCGAATTTCCGGTCGAGAAATGGAAAAATGGTTTGTCTAATTTGATGGGGGATAAATTTTTGATGATGGTCGCTGTGTTATAATCCGATTGTTAAATTTATAAATCCCAGAATTATGATTGTGCGTAATCCTGATCAACGTGTGGCGGTATTGGTAGATGTGCAGAATATGTATTATTCCGCAAAAAACTTGTATAACTCGCGGATGAGTTTTAAGACTCTACTGGATACGGCGGTACAAGGCCGGTTGTTGGTGAGAGCAATTTCTTATGTGATTAATGCTGACCATGGCGAAAAAGAGCACAGTTTTTTTGAAGCGTTGAATAGTGCAGGGTTTGAGGTGAAGGAGAAAGATTTACAAACTTTTTTTGATGGAGCGAAAAAAGGTGATTGGGATCTGGGAATTGCGATGGATGCGATTCGGCTGGGGAATAAAGTGGATTCGATTGTGTTGGTGACTGGTGATGGGGACTTCAAACCGGTGGTGAATTATTTGCAACAAGCGCTGGGTTGTCTGGTAGAGATTGTAGCCTTTAAACGAACAGCGAATCATGAATTGATCGAGATGGCGGATGACTTTATCGACATTGAGGAGCATAAAGAAACGATGTTGTTTAAATCTAAACTGCTGCGCAGTAAGCAGCGGAAGTAACTCTGAATGATATGGATATTTCTCGGCTAACAAAGTTTTTATCGACTCTGAAAAAAAATAATAATAAAGACTGGTTTGATGAAAATCGTAGCGAATACAAAGAATTAAGAGAACAGTTTGTAGAGATCGTGGGTGAACTGATTTTTCGGATCAGTGAATTTGATCATTCGATTGCACATAAGATGCCGAAAGACTGCATGTTCCGGATAAATCGAGATGTGCGTTTTTCAAAAAATAAATCTCCTTATAAACCACATTTTAGTGCTGCATTTTCACCGGCACCGAAAAAATCGCAGATGGCGGGGTATTATTTGCGGCTGGATGCCGAGGGAAATTTATGGGCTGGCGGTGGCATTTGGCAGCCAGCCGGCGACGAGCTAGCAGCGATTCGCGAGAGCATCGATCAGAATCCAGCGAAGTGGTTGGATATTTTGGAAGCCAAGAAGTTCAAAAAGAATTTCGAACTCACCGCTAGTGATAAACTGAAAACTGCGCCAAAAGGTTACCCAAAAGATCATCCGCAAATTGAACTATTGAGACTGAAACACTTTGCGGCAATGCATAAAGTTAATTTGAAAAAGGAGAGGAAAAACATTGTGACTTATGCGGGGAAAATGTTTGAAGAAATTGCACCGTTGGTGAAAATGGTGAATCGGGTGATTCAGTAGGGAGCAGGGTTTAGGGCTTAGGGGGCGAGAACTATTACGAATTCTCCTTTGGGTTTTGTTTTTTCGAAGTGTTCTTTTGCTTCGGTGACTGTTGAACGGATGGCTTCTTCGTAGATTTTTGTGAGTTCACGGCAGATAGCGATTTGACGGTCGCCACCAACGAATTCTTCTAATTGGGAAAGAGTTTTAAGGATGCGATGTGGGGATTCAAAAAATACGACTGTACGTTTTTCTTCAGCCAGGGATTTAAACAATGTTTGTCTGCCTTTCTTGGTTGGTAAAAAGCCGAGATAAAGGAACTGGTTCATTGGAAGGCCGGAAATTACCAGAGCGGCGAGTAAGGCTGATGGGCCAGGAACTGGAGACACCTGGATACCTTCAGTAATGGCGGCGGTAACTAGGGCGTAGGCGGGATCGGAAATACCTGGGGTACCGGCGTCGGAGATGAGGGAGACCGTCTTCCCCTCTTTCAACTGATCAATGATTTTGGTGACTTTGGCTTGGCCGCTGTGGGAATGAAAACTTACTGTTGGGGTGCTGATCTCGTATTTATTGAGCAGGATTTTGGCGTGGCGAGTGTCTTCGGCGGCGATGAGGTCGGATTCTTTGAGGATGCGGAGCGCGCGGAGAGTAATGTCTTCGAGGTTGCCGATGGGGGTGGAGATGATGTGGAGCATTTTTTGGGGGCTAGGAGCTAGGAGGCTAGGAGCTAGGAGGCTAGGAGGTGGTGGTTTTGGCCTTTGGCCTCTGAACCTGGAAGTTGGTAGCTTTTAAGTCTTGGCTTTTGGTGTTAGCTTTTTGCTGGGGGTTATTTTTGGGGTTTTGATGTAGAGGGGTTGGATTAGGGGGGCTTTTTTTGTTGGGAGGGTTTTGAGGATTTCTTTGGTGGGGATGAGGTGATGGTCAGGGATCCAAGTTTTCTGAGGACTTTCTTGAAGCCATTTTTTTAGTTGCTCTTCTTGCTGTGGCATTAAATCTCCCCAAATGTTGTCTGCTAGTTGGTCGATGATTGATTCTTCGAATTTGACCATTTTTAGATCTTGGAGTGGAGCGTCGGCTGGTTTGATGTAGACTTCGCTCTTGCCGGCTTTGATGATGATAGTGCCAGGGCGCTCTTGGTGGCGGTGTTCGTAGAGGGTGAATAAGTCGACTTCGAAGAGATCAATGCCAAGGGTGTGGGTGAGAGTATTAGCAATAGTAATGCCGATGCGGAGGCCAGTGAATGAGCCAGGGCCTTTGACGGCGGTGACTTTTTGGAGATCGCTTGGTTTGATCCCCTGCCCCTTGAGGGCTTGCTGAATTTTGGGTAGGAGAATGCTGGCTTCGTTGTTTTCGCAGGTCCATTGGTAATCGGTGGTCTTGCCGTCGCGGGTAATAGCAAAAAAAGTTTCGGAAGCAGCGGTATTGATGAAAAGTTCAGCCATATTTCGGATTAAACGCTGATAATATAACAGCTGGGATGACCTAATCTAAACTGAAAAATGAAGTTTGCTTTTAGGAGTAGTGGTGGGAGTGGTAGGAATAATGGTCATGAAGTAAGGTAGATTTGGAGGGCAAAGAGGAAAGTGTTTTTTGGAGACAGATAGGTAGGAAGACAAGTGGGGGCTAGATCGGAGGGTAGTATTTTCCCTTGAGGCAATAGCAGGAGTAGCGTTGGCTTTGACCTTCGCGGTAAACCTTGAATCTATTCCCTGTGCACTGATGCCTGCATAGTCGCTTGAAAATCTCTAGCTTCTGAGGGTGGTCAACCTGCCCGATTGTCAGTTTGAATTTGCCCTTTCGACCTTTTGCGGTAGGAGGCTTGGTACTCAGAATCCTTCTCTTTGCCGGAATTCTCACCTTAGTACATTGGCAAATGAACTCTCCACGGCTCATGAGTTCCGTGGAGTACAGTTTTTGCTTTTTGCACTCGTTTTTACACCGTTTGCTCAA
>CAYGJQ010000005.1:22331-30538 GCA_964350285.1 uncultured Candidatus Peribacteria bacterium
GATCCTGTTTTTTTTGAGGTGACGGGAAGGGCGCGGATTCTTGGAGTTGAGCCAATCCTTTTTGGGGACTCTCGGGGGGCTGTGCTGCCGCGCCCGGGGCTCAAGAATCTGCTCACCTTTGTCTTGAAGCAGAAATACCGTTGCGGTTGAAGCTGTCAATAATACGAACGCTGCCAAAATCCTAGGGTTCATTTTTTTCTCCGTCCTCTAGGATTAATAAAATGTCTCCGGTCGAGTGATTACTAAATACTCTCGGGAGACGGCCAACTTTCAATCGCAAAATCTGAAACTGAAAGTTGGCCGTCTCTACTGATACTTGAATTAACTCGATAACTCTCCTCTTTGTAAAAGAACGGCAAGACTATACTCGGCCATCCTGATTTGTCAAACTAAGATAAGTTATTACTCGCACATCTTATTGATCCGCTGTTCTAAATCGGTTTCGGTGAGTTTGTGCTGAGTGGAGGCAGTCTCGTTGATGGCGGTGCATGTGGAGCGGATTAACTCCTCGTATTTAGACTTGGAGTTGTCCGAGTTTTCGCTGGCGTAGAACCAGATGCCTTCCATGGTGTCTTCGTCTTTGTTGCGGAGACCGTCGGCCAATTGGTTGGCTTGGGATTGGATGTTTTTTTGTTCTTCTTCGCTGGGATTAGGATTTTGCTTGAGCTGTTTTTTAGTATTGAGAAAATTGGCAATACGTTTCATGTTTTTTTGGAGCCGATCCTGGTGCTGCTTCATTTTTTGTTCGAACTTTGTGATCATCTGCTGGATTTTAGTTTTAGCAGCCGCTACTTGCTCCGGCTTTGGCTGATCGGCTTTATCGACATAACGCAGGGCAACGTCGATAATTTTGTTAACGTTTTCAGGCTTTCCTCCAGACATCATGGCGATTTCTTGGAGGACAGCGGGATTATTTGATTTGATGCCATCATTAACGGCCCGAGCTTGGTTGCGGAGCTGTTGTTCGAGAGTGGCGGACTTTGCTTGTAATTGTTTTAATTGCTCTTCGGGTTTGAGTTGTTCGCGTTGCTCTCTTTGGCGGAGGCGATGTTGTTTTTCGTAGTTTTCCATATTTAAATATCGTTAAGTTTGTTTAGTATATCATCAAGCTCAGCGGCTTGATTTTGGGCTTGCTTGGTTTCTTTAGTAGAAATGGAGTTGTGGCTGACTTTGAAATTAAGAGCCTGAAGGAGATGAAGATCATGACGGTAAGCAGCGATTCCCTGCTCTAGCTCGGTGATCTGTTGTTGGATTGAATCGTCCATTTTTATTTCTTTTTGCGTTTTTGGGTTTGGCTGCGTTTTTCTTTTTGAACAGCCAAAATAGCACGATGGAGCTGATGCTCAAGTTCGCTGACTTTGGCGATGGATTTGGGCGATTTCCCTTCGATATATTTGAGAATCTTTTTGCAGGTGTCCTTGAGTACTTTTTGGCTGGTCGTCTCTTTGGAATGAGAACGAGTAGTGCGACTAACTTTACGCTTCAACTTGTGATGGCGAGCGTTTTTTTTCATCGGCTTCAACTTGATGCCCGGCGTGGCGGGAGTTTGCGATGGTTCCTCGATTGGTAAAGGTTTTAAATCCATTTTTGTTTTTATTTTGGGTGAATTATTATTTTTTTTCTATTGCTACTCCTTGGTAGAAGTATTTGAGAATTTCTTGATAATCAAAGCCGGATTCGGCCATGCCGGTGGCACCACAGCCACTGAGACCAACACCGTGCCCGAGGAGTTCGGTTTCGTCGCAGTATTTATCTTCGACTGATTGAAGGTAAGGCGTAGTGGTCCAGCCCCAGACTTCTTGAGCGCTGCGGGTATGACCATCACTTTGATTGAAATAAGGAGTTTTTACTAACTTTCCGTCGTAAGTAACTACTTCGCCAGTGGTGTCACGGACAGCAGCGGCGATTTTGGGCGAACGCTTTTCAAGGCCGTAACCACGATATTTTTGTGATCTCTCTGGGCTGTCATCAAGGTCATATGGTTTACCCGGGAATTTTTCGTCGACGGTGAGATAGTACTGAGCATAGGTACGCGCGGCGACAATGATTGATTTAATTTTTTCCGGATGAGCTGTATTAGAAACTTCAGCGAGACCACGAAGGTAGGTTTCTAACGGCAACTCGTTGATGACGATTAGGCCATTCCCCTCTTCGCGGACTTCGAGGCTGCCGCGGTAAGAATTGTCATTGAGGTCTTGATTCCAACCGGGGCGGTTTTCGAAATTGTCGATGGAAAGAATCGTTTGGAGCCCAGGCTCGAATCGTGGCGGCAAATTAGTGAAGTATTGATCAGTGCCGTGGATAATTTGGTAATCAGCACTTTCCTTTACCACTTTCACTTTGTCACCAGCACTGAAGGCGGCGATCTTGTGGTCATCTTTGTAAACTTCGAAGGGGGCGTCGCCGGTAATCACTTGATCACCTGGGAAACTGAGGGCGACACGAATAGAAGTGCTGTCGTCTTGGTAGGTTGAAGCTTTTTCTTCAGTTGTTTTTAGCTCATCAGTAGAATCTGAAGTGTCTTCAGTTGGTTTGTTTTCTACCGAAGTTGATTGGATGTTCTTGGGAGTCTCCTTGGGCCCGGCGCTATCAAGAGATTTGAGAATCTTTTCTACTTGTGGTGCTGGTGGGGCAATAGCATTCGGATCTTGGGAAACGGTGATGGGGAATTCAATGCGATAATCGGTAATACCGTGTCCGTTGACCCATGGTTGGAAGTAAAGCATGAATTCGCCTTCGTTTAATGGGGCGCTAATGGTCACCAAAATGATCCCTTCATCACCGAAGGCAATTTGTTCTTCGAAAATATTACCGCGGAGAATTTTTACTTCGGTAGGCGCGAGATAAGTAAACTGGAAACCGTTGCTGCCATAAGTGTCCCAGACTTCAGATCCATCGTTGCGGAACTTGATCCAGATATTTTTTACTTCTCCAGGTCGGAAGACGCGGTCGTCAGTGAGGGCAACTAATTCACCTTTATACGGTTCGGCAAATACATTAAGTGGCACGGTGATCCAAGCGTTATCGAAGGTGGTATCTTCGCCGATAATTGGTTTAACTTTGAAAGAAACGTCGCCAATGGCTTCTGGTGAAAGGGCGCGGACATGGAAGGTGCCGGTGGCGCCTGGAATTACTTCGGGATCAGCAAGAGTAGCGATCACACGATTTTGCTGATCGATAATCGCGATGCGATTTTTACCGCCTTGAACCCAGGTCTCACTGCCCGTATTTTTGAGCTTGAGGTCAAATTCGAACGTCGCCTTTTGAAGTGCGGGAATGCGATCTTTGGGTTTGGAAATAACACGGTAATCGTGGGCCTCAGCATCTGCACTAACCGATGTAACGTCGGAGGAAACAAGGGAACGGATTAATGGCAGCTGAGCGTAAAGGTTTTTCCCGGGACAAGCGGTAGCGCTGAAATCACGATGGCCGTTGATGTTGGGCATCATTTTGCCACGGAAACGAGTGTTGCCAATGGGATCAATGTTGTGCTCAGTGGTCTTGGCGCGAACAAGATCAACCAGTGAATTGAAAGATGCAGTGGGGATTTCGCTATCTTCAAAGTTTCCCAGAATGGCAATCCCAATTGAACCGTTGTTGGCACGGGCGGTGTGAGCGCCGATTACTCCTTCGCCTCCAGCACGACCTTCGTAGACGTTGCCGTCGGGATCAATGATATAGTTATAGCCAATATCACCCCAACCACGGCTAACAGTATGCCAATAATAAATGTCGCGAATTGCTTGGCGAGGGTTATCGAGATTTTTGGTAGTAGCAGTGTGATGAATGAAAATTTTGCGAATTTTTTCTGGGTATTCTTGAGGCCAGATTAGTGGTTGGCCCTTTTCGTTAGTTTCTATTTCATCAACAATTTTCAACTCGTCAGCGTAAGTGTTGAGAAAATTTTGGTAGTCTTCACTCACTGTATTGTCGGCTTCACCTTCTTCAGCTTCTGGATCGGAGGTGTAAACGCGGAGGCTTTCATCGGCACCCCAGCTTTTACGGGAGATTACCGAGGGACTGCTACTAGTAGCAGCAACTAAAGGATAATTATCGATATCAGTTTTGACGGCGGAAACTAATTCGTCGAGACGGTAATTGTTTACTGGTTTTTGGTGGATTGGCTGAAACTCGATGTGGTTGATGAGATCACCTAAAACTTGGCGACCACTGAGATCGCTGAGCATATATTGGTATGAGGTGGAATAATTGGTAGCAAAAAATGCGCTGGCTTGATCGGCGTTGTCGGTGTTGTAATCGTTGTGGGCGGTAACGTAGTACCATGGCGTCCATTGACCTGCTTGAAGGAAACGAAGATGGAGAGTGTAGCGATCTTCAGACACCACCTTTTTATCCCAATTTACCCCGATGGAAGTAAAACCAGCTGCGACATCAATTGGCAAAGACATATAAACGTCTTCTTGAGCCTGAGCATTAGCTGGCAGGGGTGCTACTGCAAATGAAACACTAACGATTGCAGTAGTCACAAAGACTGAAAGGAGCTTTTTTAGATACGACATAACTCAATTATTAATCTGAATATGATAGCATTTTAAACCTCTTCTATCAATACACTGTGGTCTATTTCTAGCTACAATCCCGATATTTTAGTTGACACTTGAAAACGAGATAGTGTAATAAAATTTGCGTGAGGTTGGATTAATAGTCTATTCTATTAGTAGTGAACTCGATAGTGAATGACTTTGTTTCATTTTTGTTTCACATTGTAACTTCACAACTGACTTTTATTTCTTGTCGCCTAGGCGCAGTTTGTTTTGTCTAGATAGTCTTTTTATGGCGATCACCTATAATCTGAAATACAAAAAGATCAATTACCTTGGCCGTCCTGTGCTTGAAAAGGAAGGTGAAATTGTAATTGAAAACGATTCCTTCCGGCTGAAAGGCAAAGGTGGGAATGACAAAGGAGAGCTGATTACGTTCAGCGATCTGAAGGATATTTTTGTGAAAAATGAGATTGTGACTTTGGTGACACTAGCGAAAGAAAAGTATTACCTGACCCATTTCAAGAATCTGATGCATGACTTTGTGTCAGATTTTTTTCGAATGCGAAATAAATTTTTATTGGGGGCACTTTATTTGGAAAATGGTGAATTTGATAGTGAATATGAAGCGAATTTTGATTATCAATCAAAGTTTGGTCGGACGATTTGCAAAGGGAAAGGCCGCTTGCGTCTTTATGAAAATTGCTTAGTGGTCATCCCGGAAGATCGAGAAGCTTTTTCAGTGCCGTTTGATTTAATGGCGAAGCAAGATGTGGATGAAATTAACTATGAAGTTTCGGTGGTGATGGAATGTGGAAAGAAAGTAGTAATCTCCCAATTGCATAGTGCCTACGATGACTTTCTGGAAGCGATGGACCGACTAAGAGAAAGAATGTACCAACGGATTGTAGATGGTTTCCGGGAACATTTGCCGGAGTTTGATGCGACAACTGTCTTGAAATTGGGATCAATGATGCGAGGTGGTAAATCTACTTCGATCAAAGCGATTAAGAAGATTGATGATGAGTTGTGGGAAAAATTCTCGGAGTTGGTGCTGCCGACACCGGAAGCGAAGGAAAGCTTGGACTATTTCTTGGCGGAAGCCGGAGAAGAGAATATTTATGTTGGTTTTCATCCAAGACAAAATGCACCTGATGATGAACTAGGTTATTACTATTGGCTGATCATTGCGCTACCGGCGCGGAATATTGTGTTGATTGAGATGACTTCGGCAAAACAACTAAATACTCACTTCTTTCAAATTATTATGGAACAAGGGGTGGCGACGGAAAAATATGAAGAACGGATTCTAGAACTGGATCAAACCATGCTGACCTTTGGTTTTAACACTGATGTGTTCTCGCGGGATCGCCGGGACTTGAAGAAAACTGAGTATCGTCTAGCCTTAGCCAAGGTGCCATTTTTAAGATCGTTGAGAAAATCTTATCTTGGGCGAGCCTATTTCAAAACGAAAAAAGACTGGCTGAAATATGTCGAACTGATGCTGGATAAAGCCACAAAACGTAGTGGCGGTGGGAAGAAAAGAAATGGATTAAAAAAAAGAGGATAGCGAGGCTATCCTCTTTTTAATTTGTGGAAGAAACTAGTTTTGTGGATCTTCGTCTACTACTTCTACAGTAGCTTTTTGAGTAGCAGTTTGTGAGTCTTTTGATTCTTTTTTAGTTTGAGTTGTTTCTTTCATTGCTTTCTTATCTCCTTCTTCAGCTTTGCGCTGACAGCCGAGAGCTCCGACAGAAAGTAATGTAAGGATTGAGGCAACAATAAGTACTCTTTTCATATAGAAAGGCATTAAATGCTAAAAATAAAAGATTGGTTTGAATTTTACTGACATGATTGCTTCTTTTCAAAAATATTTTATTGATAGCCCTGGAGAATATTTTGTTATTCGCAGTGACTTTGATCACTTGTAAGGTTGGATCTGGATCAGTATGATGGAGTAAATAATAGTTCTATTACTTGTAATACTATGGCAGCAGCACATGTAAATGATGATAATTTCGAAGCAGAAGTTCTACAGGCTGAAGGCTTGGTTTTGGTGGACTTTTTCGCTACTTGGTGTGGACCTTGTAAGATGTTGGCACCGGTGATTGATGAATTGGCTGATGAATATGAAGGAAAAGTGAAAATTGTAAAAGTTGATGTTGATGAAGCGCCAGATACAGCTGGAAAATTTGGAATTCAGAGCATCCCGACACTAGGATTTTTCAAAGGTGGTGAATTAGCGGAAAAGAAAGTTGGGGTGGCATCGAAAGATGATCTAATTAGTCAAATCGAAGCGCTGCAGTAAGGCGGTGCAAACCTGTGATTAGGAGAGGAAAATCAGCTGACGGTGTATGCCGTTGGTTGGTTTTTTTCTTTGGATGAGGTGTTATGATTGCGGTGATAAAGCTTATTAAAACCTATGCCCAAAGATCAAATCGAAAAATTGGCAGGTGAAACTTTTGAGAAAGGAGGTGGAGCTGTACCAGTGCCAATTGTGAGAATTGCGCAAAAGTTAGGGCTGCAAATTTATGAAATGGCGATGCCAAAAATGAATGAAAGCGTACCAAGTGGAATTTTGACCCAAATGGAGAATAAATGGGTGGTAATTCTAAACCAAGATGACTCTCCTACTCGGAAACGCTTTACGGTGGCCCATGAAATTGGACATTTTTTGTTGCATAAAGGTAGAGGCTTTATTGATGATTTTTCGGCAGGGGAAACTTTTTATCGTAATGTGGAAGAAAATCAAACTTTAGAAATTGAAAAGGAAGCAAACCTGTTTGCGGCAGCGGTATTGATGCCAGAGCAAAAGTTAAAAGAGATTTGGCCAAGTTGTAATAACCCTGCTGAGGCAGCCGAGAAATTTAATGTTTCAGAGGTTTCGATGACTTATCGTTTGAAAAACCTGGGACTAATTTCTTGCTAACTTCTTGATGATATGCCTGAGACAGCGAAGGAAATTTCGGAAATTGAGTTTACTCCGCATTCAAAGGAATTGATTCAGCGACTGAAATCTGGGGCTTTTCGCGATCAACTGGAAGTGATTGAGGATGATGATGATTTGGAGAAAGAAAAAGCGCGGCAACAGATTCGCCATGCGGACCAATTGCATTATGATGGACTGGAAGAAACCCGGTTGGAGCGAGAACTAAAGAAAACGGTAGCCTTTCTGGTGTTTGGGCTGCTGATATTAGAGACGCTACTGATTTTTTTAGTGTTGATCCTCCAAGGATTTAAATTTCAAAATTTTAGCGTCAATGATACAACCTTGAATATTTTCCTCCCGGCGACAGTGCTCCAGATTTCTTCGATGGCGATCATCATTACGAAGTATCTATTTGATGGGAAGAAGAAGAATGGAAAGTAGTTTTGACTGCAGGTTTTTGCGGGTGGATTTTGTTTTGCTTCAGTGGTATAATATCCTGATATTTAAAAGCAAAACCTTTCGATGTACAAAAAAATTGCACAACTAGCAGGGATATTTTTAATCGCTCAAATGGCTTTCTCTGGCGGAGCTGTAATGGCTCAAGATGCTGAAAGCCCTAGTAAATTCCACCTTGAAGTGATCATTGATTCATCGCAGAAGATGAAAGGAAAAGTAAATGATCGCAAGAAAAATGAAATTCTGAATGCTCACTTGAAAGAGTTGTTTTTGCCTTTGAGTTCTTTGCAAAACGAACCCGAAGTTGCGGTGAGAACTTA
>CAYGJQ010000005.1:30549-37864 GCA_964350285.1 uncultured Candidatus Peribacteria bacterium
CAACGTGCTGATAGTTGTGAAGATAGCGAATTGTTGACGCCGTTTGCTGGTGAGCCGTGGGATCAGTCGGTGCAAAAAGTTGCAAAATTATCGACAAAAGGATTTTCTCCCCTGGCTTATTCATTAAAGCACAGTGCTGATGATGCCAATCAAGTTGAGACGGAGCCCCTAGCTGTAATATTGATTGCCACGGCAAAAGATTCTTGTGGGGGCGACCCGTTAGCTGCAGTGAAAACCTTAAAAGAAAAGCTGCCGCAGGCTACGATCTATACCGTGAATTTTTTCGGAGATGCCGATACTCAGCAACAGCTCACTGAAATTGCGGCGGATGGTGATGGAAAAATTTATGATATTCAATCAGATACTGAAGTAGCGAAAACATTTAATGAAATCGGAACAGTAATTGCTTCATTGGCGAAGACCAGCGAAGCAACTGATATTAAAAACACTGAAGATTATACTGGTGATGAGCCAGCTACGGACAACATCGATCCAACTACCCCTGGAACAACTGATGACAGCACAACTGACGATGGAACAACCACTACAACCGGTGAAGAACCAACGGGGGCGGTAAGTATTGATGGCACAGCTATAGAGCAACCGGCTGATGATGCTGGTGCGATGACGGGAGAAGCTCCTGTTGCTGATGATACATCCGTGCCAAGTGATGATAGTGCCAATGTTGCGACACCAAGTGATGAAGAATCCGGGCTACTGAACTCCACAATGATGTTCTATGGATTTATTGGGTTTGGAGTATTGATTGTGTTGCTTTCAATAATTGCTTTGGTTTCAAGAAGAAAAAAAGCGCAGTTTGCTGAGCAAGCAGCGATGACGGCTCAACCTGCTGCCACAGCACCGAGCCCCGAAGTTGCAGCCCCCCAACCTGCTGGAATTGATCTATCAGAAATGGTAGGAACTGACGAACCGGCAACGCCGGCAGTTGAGGTTCCGGCAACGCCGACAGCTGAAGCAACGGTAGCTCCAATGAGTGAAGCTCCAGCAGCAGAAACACCTGTTGTTCCGGCAACGCCGGCAGTTAAGGTTGAGGCCCCGGCAACGCCGATAGCTGAAGCAACGGTGGCTCCAATGAGTGAAGCCCCAGCAGTAGAAACACCTGTTGTTCCGGCAACGCCGGCAGTTGAGGCCCCGGAAACTCCGGCAGTTGAAACAACGGTTGACCCAGCGCCAATAGTGGCAACTCCAGTTCAATCCGAAGCGCCAACAACTCCAGAAGTAGCGGTGGCACCAATGCCTGCACCTGAACAACCAGTGGCTCCGGCAGAACCTGCACCGATTCAACCTACATCAGAAGGGCAACTCCCAGCGGCCGCTCCGGCAGCTACGGGGGCGGTAGATTTAGCTTCAATGATTGGCACCGAAGATGGGCCAGTTGCACCAATACCGCCAGCAAATCCAAATCAGACTGGCGAAAATAATGATGGTGGCGATGATACCTTTGGTTTGAAGATCACGCCGCAATAATCCATTTGATTTAGCTAACTCGCGCTGGAGACGGCATTTTGTTATGTTGATTGCAATATTGCAGTTAACTTTTTTCCTATGGCAGCAACAGATAATAATTCCTTTCCAGTGAAACCGGCTTTGATCGGTGGATTGCTGGTGATTGGGGCAGTGATTGCGGTGATTCTTGATGGGCTGGTGGTAGTGCCGGCCGGTCATGTAGGAGTGATTTATGATTTGGGGTCCGGAGTGATCGAGGAGCAGTTTGAAGAAGGGTTGAATATCAAAATCCCACTGTGGCAGCAGGCTACATTGATGGATGCGCGGACTCAGGAATATACGATGAGTGCTTCCCGGGGGGAAGGTGCGGTAATTAATGATGACAGTATTGAAGCGCGCTCTAAAGATGGGCAAATTGTAAAACTGGATGCGACGATTCTATTTCACATCGATAAAGCGAAAGCTTATCAAATCAAGAAACAATTGGGAGATGAACGTGATTACCAACGGAAAATTATTCGCCCGCGGTCACGTCAGGTGTTGCGGGATGTGGTGGCGAAGTATAATGCGGTAGATCTGGTGTCGGAGAAAAGGGCGGAGATTGTGAAAGAAATGAATACTGGTTTAACAAATAGCTTTACCCAGCACTCGATTGTTTTGGAAGATGTGGTGCTACGAAATGTGACTTTCTCAGAAGCTTTCACGGCGGCGATTGAAGATAAACAAGTGGAGTTTCAAAAAATTAAAACCGAAGAGTATCGAAAAGATCAGGCAGAACAGATCAAACAGCGGAAGATTATTGAAGCGGAAGGTGAATCAAAAGCGATTGAGTTGAAATCGCAAGCTTTAAGAAATAATCCGGAAATCATTCAGTTTGAATTTATTCAAAAAATGGCGCCAGCAATTAAATGGGGTATCTTACCTCAATCTGCAACACCGTTGGTGGATGTGAGCAAACTCCAGCAGTAGATAGAGATTGAATCTGAAAAGCAGTAGTTGGCGAGATGTCGACTACTGCTTTTTTGCTTTTTTAGGCTTCAGCTGCGGCAATATTTCCTTGGGGATTTGAGAGAGTGGCATTAGACTGAAGCAGAATTAATTTTTGTTATGGATATCTTACAAGCACTGTTACTGATTGGCTTGGCAGTGGTGCCGGCGTTTATCTTGATCGAGTATTTTTTGAAACATGACATTCATGATAAAGAGCCAGAAAGATTGATCTGGAAAGTTTTTCGCTGGGGAATGCTGATTGTTGCAATTGCGGGTTTTGCTGAAGTTTGGATTGAAGATGCCTTGATTGAATACGTGACTGATCCCCTGCTCTATATAATTTTCTTTGCGGCGCTATTGCCGGGAGTGGTGGAAGAAGGACTGAAATATTGGGTGGTGAAGACAAAAATTTATGATGATCCCAATTTTAATGAACCGATGGATGGAATAATGTATACGGTGGTAGCGAGCCTGGGGTTTGCGGCATTGGAGAATATTTTTTATTTATTTTCGGAGTCTGGGTTTGCTGGCGGATTGGTGCTGGGAGTTTTGAGGGGAGCGCTATCGGTGCCAGCGCATGCAATGTTTTCCGGAATTATGGGGTACTACATTGGACAGGCAAAATTTTTCACCAACACTAAAAATCGAGAAAAGGTATGTGCCTGTAAAGGCTTACTCTATGCAATATTACTGCACGCGACGTTTAATTTTACCGTCTCAGTATTTGAACCACTGACTGGATTAGCTTTGGCGGCAGCGTTATTGCTGGCGATGTTCTTCTTTCTCCGTCGAAAAATACGAATATTGCAGGCGGAACCATATTTAAAAAAATAAGGCTCTAAGATCGGTATTCGAGGATGTCAAAGGGTTCCGTTTTTGGCTTTTTTATGGTAAAGTATTTAGATTTAAAAGCCAGAAATGGGTCAACTTGAAAAAAACAAAACTCGGATAAAAAAGAAAGAGCAGAAGCAGCACCTTCAACCTACTTCGAAAAGAGCAGCGAAGAGTGATTTGGCGCAGAAGCCTACTGGGAGCAAGATGCTGAGAGAAATGAAAAAAAAGGAGGTTGCGCAGGCCACTGGAAAAGAAAAACAAACACAGCAGATTAGACGAACGGCGGCGATGAAATTGAAAAATTTGACGGATAGAGTAAATGCTCATTTGAAACCAGGAAATCTCAGCACTTATCTGAAAGAAGATAAAACAGTGAATCAAGAAATGGTGGAGAGACTGAAAAAATCAATTCCAGTATCGATTCTCTATAAACTAGAAGCGAGGAAGCCGGGACTGATTCTGGAGGTAATGTTTGAGAAGAAAGGTGATGAATATACTTTTAGACCAGGTAATCGAAAACAGGCTCGCTATATTGGGATGGCTGATGTTTTGAGACATTTCCTGAAAAAAAGAACGATCCAAGTAAATGGTAGACCGGCAAAACGCCAAGGATTAGCTGGGGCGTTCTTTTATGAAAATCCTCCGGGCTATGCCGCGATCAATACTGATTTCCGAGTAAAAATTGGCAAAGAAGTGAGTGAGGCAGACTTTGAACAAATCAAACGAAAACATGCATTGTCAAAGGCCCAGCAACAAGAGATACAAGGTTTGTCATCGGCGCCAGGACGAAAGTTTACCAAAAATCAGGTGACCTACATCATGACCGCAGCAATCAACGAAGGAGTTGATCCAGTGGCACTGTTGAAAGCTTTGAAAAATGGGGCTTATCCAAAAGGCTTCCAGAAATTGACTGGAAATGAGCCTTTTGCGGTGCTGGTGCGGTGGGCGGCGCGATTGATGTCGATTAATGAAAAAAGATTTAAGGCGCTTACAGGAAAAAAGACTCGAGAAGGTAAACGCTATACTCGTGACTTTATTCAGTACAATACTACTGGCCAGATGCCAGCGCACATTAGACTCTTGCCGGGGGCTTACCGGAGATGGATGAGTTCGCGACGGTACAGTTATCAGAAACCGAAGTTTATTGATACGAAAGCAATTAATGCTAAATCTCCTGCTGAAGTGCAGAGACTGAGAAGGGCAATGGCTTTACATGATATTAGCGCGCGGAAGGCGCCGGCCGAAACTTGGGCAGGGGCAAAAACGTTTGAGAATATTCGTGGTTATTTGCGGGGGAAATTTCATGTCCCTAGTAATGGGATCTTTGCAGGTTCACACCTTCATTCGACGAAAAGGATTGAAGCGATGCGTGGTCAAAATGTAACCTTGGATTTATTTTTTCCGGGGACACTTGGCTATGCGCGCGGAAGATATAATTCGGCGATGAGAAATTTAGGGCATCAGAATCGAATTTCGGTGGGGGTTGAAGATGCTTTTCCGGCGCGAGTGCATGGGGGGGCCAAATATCGAGGACGACCTTATTATTCTTGGCGAAATTTACGGGCGTTACCGGAAGCTAAGCAGAAAGCTGCAATTGCAACTTACCTCAGTAATATGGTGGCGGCGCTGGAAGCGCGGGGGCTAAATGTGAATGAACTAACGATGTCGGGGCATAGTGGGGGGGGGATTATGTTGCATCATATTGCGAAGTTGTTTCCAAGTGGCGCGATTCCGATTCGGACAAAAAAGGGCGCGAGGACTTTGAGAATCAAAGGTTACTTTGGCGCAGATTCGCATTATTTTCAAAATACGGAATTCTTCAATGTCTACTACGGTCATGAATTTAGAAACTCGTTGCTTGGTGATAATCGAGTAAAAAAATTATCGAGCCAAATTACTAGCCTGACACAACGGATAAAAGCAGCTACAGATGAGACGCAAAAAGATTACTTAAAGCGAAAACGCAAAGATCTGGCGCTGGAATTACGTGATCGGATCAAACAGTTGGTTGAGGAAATTCGCCAACGTTCAATCCGAGCTTTGAATTCAATTCCGCAAACAGCGAAAGGGAGAAAAGCTTATACTTTGAGACAGATCATGGATGCGACCGCCCAACAGATGTATAAAGTGGTGTTGAAAAAAGCGATGGATGGAACTTTAGCAAAATGGCAGCCGCCGAAATATTATGGTGCGGGTCTGCGAGATTGGTGGAATCATCAAAAGCGCTTCCATCATTTGGCGCAGCAATTGTCTTCGGCGGTGCCGGGGCAGATTACTTACCACTACAAAGGGCAAGTTACTGGTCATGGTCAGTCGTTCCTTGGCTTTATTACAAATGCTTTGAGAAAATTTGAGCACTAGTACTAAGTGTTGGTTGCTCTCGGGGTCAACGGGGTTGAGCTGTAATTCATCCCACCAGTGATATCAACACCACGGCGTTTCCAGTAGCGAATTATTTCCAGCGTACGAGGATTATCGTAATGCGACTTTTTGTATTGAGAGAAAAGTCGAGCGTAATTGGGATTGCGGAGACGCCAGCGGATTACTTTGCGTTGGATGTGCGGTGGCATGTAAGCCAAAGGATCAGTAATGCGATAACGGTGTTGGCCTGGTTTTTTTCGACGGACGGTGAAGTGAAGATGAGGGGCAGTACTGCGGCCAGTATTACCAGTAACGCCGATTAATTGACCGGGCTGAATGATGGAGCCGGGCTGGAGTTTTGGAGGAATACTATTGGCTTTGAGATGAACAAAACTCATGCGGACCATATCACCAGTACGGGGATCATAACCTTCGACAACGATGTAGCAGGTGCGAGTGCGGAGGCGGCCACCGCGCCAAGTTTTAATATTGCCGTTGGAATCACGGACGTAGGCGGCGCGGTTGTACATCGAAACTACGCGGCAAGGAAATGGAGCGTAGAGCGGTTTGTAGCGAAGATTTACATCGGCAGCCGGATGCATGTTGGCGCGCATGATGCCAACGCTCGGAATTGGTGGACGGACACCGTAAGTGCTGCGGCTTCCGCTGTTGACGCCGGGGCCCCAATTCATATGGAGATATTCTTGAGGGGCTTTGCGAAGGATTTCTTCGGCTTCGCTGATAATTGTCGCTTCCTGCAGTTTTTTCCAAGTTTGTTTTTTGTATTTCTGGGCGTTGCTACCGTTGGCGTAGTTGTTGATTACTGGGATGAGGCCGATATTCAGACTCCAGGATTTGTCCTTCCTAGCGAGGAGACGGATGACTTTCAATGACTCCGGTTTAGAAACCATTTGTTGGAGTTTCTTTTTGTACATCATTAAGACAAACCCATTTTGAGTAGTGGCAGTGGCGTCAAAAGGAATTTTCTTTGATTTGAGATACTTAGCGAGATCATCCCAAGTTTTCTTTAATTCCGGGCTTTGTTGGATTGCCTGCTCAACAGTGAGCATCCGACCGCCGGAGCGTGCTGATATCGTGGTACGAGCCATGGTCAGAGCTTGCTTGATGTCGGCTTCGGTACCAGAAAGTTTTCGGCCGCAGACGTTGGAATATTGGGTGCGGATGGTTGTGAAGGTTTGACCAGCAGCCAGCCCTTGAACCCGAGCTTGATAAGCCAGGAAGCCAAGAGTGAGATTGCCGTGTTTGTCGTAGACTTTCTTTTTGCCTTGAGTGAGACGTTTGTAGCGCTCTTTGTTGATCGCAAAGGGGGTACCGTATTCCCAACGGAAACGGTTGGGGTTGAAGTTTTTGGGGTCGAGGAATTGGGGCTGACGTTTGACGATGTCGAGGAGGAAAAGCCGGGCGTCGCCGCCAGCCCGGACGGATTCAACTGTTATTTGTTTGAGTATTTTCTTTACTGCCGCTTTCGGAACTTTGTTTTGCTGAAAATATTGAGCGACTTCTTTCGGCAATCTCTTCAGAAGAGATTTAAGCTGGTTCTCCCCTCTCTCTTTGACCTCTTTCATCCGTTTAGTCGCTTCTTTTTTAGAAAGACGTTTTACCACTTTGACTCGATCGCCGGCACGAAGTGGACCATAACGAC
>CAYGJQ010000006.1:0-1842 GCA_964350285.1 uncultured Candidatus Peribacteria bacterium
CGATCCTCAACCCCGACGGCAGCATCGAGCCCCACCAACAAAAAGTCTTCCTCGGCGTTTTTGGTTTCTTTTTTCTGATGGGAATCGGCGTCGCACTCCACACCAAGAAAACAGCTACTGACCTCGATAAAATCCTCGACAATCACCCTGAAAAAATCGTCTGGATCTACAAAACTATTTCCACCGCCAACATGCGTGGCGCCACTGTTCCAGTCGCTCGATTTGTTCACCTCACAATCGGACTTATCAACAAAAAACGTCTAAAACTAATGTTCAAAAAAGAAGACGAAGCCGATGCAATCCTCAAAAAACTTATCCCCCTCCTTCCCCATGCCACTTTCGGATTCAAACCCGAATTCAATAAAAAATTTCGCAAAGACCCGAATTCTCTTCGAAAATAACCTTTCATTTCTTTAACCTCACAGCATGAACACTTTCATCGCTATCCTCCAAGGTATTGGCTTCCTCACATTCTTTGTCGGACTCGCCACTGCAGTCAACACCTTCTTCGACCTCGACCTAGCCTTTAAAGGAGAAGCACTACCAAAAGACTATGTCTCAGTAATCTTTTTTCTCATCTTCGGGGCTATAGTTTGGATTATTGGTACAGCGCTAGCTCACTGGCACACCAAAAAAATGAAAAAAGCTCAAAAAACCGAAGACAAAAAATAAACTCCTCATCAGGCCGACCGTCCATTCTTATCAGAAATTTCAACATTCTGGTTTTTGGACGATGAATCATCATCAACCAAATTCATTAAGGCTCCCAAAACTCGATCACGAATATCAATCATCTCTACCGCAACCCTCGCTTGAATCTCATGAATAACCTTAAACAACTGCTCTCGAGTAGGCCGATTTGGATTTTCTCCTCTCCGCGGCTTTCGCTCCATCACCCCCAGCTCCAAAAGCTCTTTATGCACTCTCCCTTCCATATTACAACCCCTAATCGGCATATCTAAACCAAACCGCGCCCCAATATCCAACTGCTCCAATTCATTAAAACCTTTACCAAAACGCCGCCTCAAATCACTGAAATCCATCTCACCATCCAACAACTCCACCAGCCACATTGCCTGATGCAACATTTTCTCATACGGCAAAAACCAAGCATCCATATGAGCGCAGGCAATATTTTCCTTCCGATGAGGACAATGCATCGCTTCAAAAGGTCGCTCATCATCGGACATCTCATGCCTAAACCCACAACTAATAAACCGCATTTTTTCCAAAAAACTCACCAATTGACCAAAACTAATTTTATAGCGCTCAAAATACATTGCCATACTCACATCATCATAATATGAAGGGCTACTCAATGCCTGCCCAGCCTCAGTTTTCACTTCCGGCAAATCAGCAATCAATGTATCTGGCGAATATTTCCCCATCTATAATAATGACAAACAAATGACAATCGCAAAGATTAAACAGCAAAAAAACACAACTGTCAAGAAAGACCGATAGAAACATCAACTACAAATCGGCCGCCGAAAACAATGTCGAAAATGCCCGACAATAAATAGCCACGCCCTGATAATCATCAAGATTCACCTCATTCGGCAAAACATAATTTTGATTACCTTTATTACCTTTCAATCGCGCCAAATCATAAAACCCCTCCTTCACGTCACTACTCGACTGCACATTCCCTTTTTCCGTCAAATAAATAAACAAATCCGGTCCATTGGTCACCTCAAAATCCTCCAATCGCAACAATTTAGTCCCATCTCCACTCTGAAAAACTTTCACCTTCCCCGATCCTTTATGAAAAGAATCCCCATCCCGAAAATCACCACTTGCTATCAATAGTGGCCCCTTAACTTCCGGCACTTCACGTTGCAC
>CAYGJQ010000006.1:1852-4515 GCA_964350285.1 uncultured Candidatus Peribacteria bacterium
GTGTATCTTTCGGCTCAATCATTTCTTCATCAACTACCACATCTGGCATCTTTGCCGCCTTTTCATTCATGTCACCAGCCAACTTTTCCATCTCCTCATCATTCATCAATTTAATCTCATCTTCAGATGGCATCGCCAATATCCGATCAAACTCTTCCATGCTAGAAAAAACTTCCGGCAACTCCTCTTCCACAACATCATCAATAAATAACGGCGAAAGCAAAAACCAAGCAATACCCGCTGCCACCACCCCAGCCGCAACTAATAAAAATCTCCATTTCATATGAACTCAGATTAACATAACCAAAAACACAATTTAAATTTCTAACGCACCACATTCACACAAACCTAGTGCAACTCGTCCAAACGAAAATCATCAACCAACAAAATAATCACTCCCAAAACAATCGAAACTACAAAACTCCAGGTTGGATTATCCGGCAACAAGTAAAGATCCATCAACCCCCAAAGCCCCCGCCAGACAGCAATCACCGCTGTCGCCGCGATAAAAGTATTTGCCACCGGGTACTTTTTCTTAAAAGACTTTGACACTCTAGGAATACGTTTTTTAGACATATAATTAATTAAACAGATCAATTAATTATACCAAAAATGACTATTTATAACTATCTTTCCTAAAAGCTACCGAAACTACAAAACCTTGCTGCTTATCTTTTCCATAAACCACACGAATCTTCCCTTTTCTTAACTGATAAAGATTCATCCCTTTCAACCTCTTCACATCATAAGCCCCCAAATTCAACCTCTGAATATCTTTAAAAATCTGCAACAAAACACCTTTGTCTTTCTGCGTAAGTTTAACCAGAAATTTTTGAATTTTATCCATCAGCCTTCTTTACCTCGTCAATCAAGACTTGCGGATCAATTCCATTTTTAAAAAGCAAACCAAACTCATCATCATTATCGTAAAATTGCACCACATCTTGATCCACCATTTCCATCACTCGAATAGTTATCACTCCATCTCCTTGATCCTCAACAATCAACGGCGTACTTTTCCCAATATTATACTTTTTCCTAATTTTAAGCGGAATAATCATCTGACCTTTAACAGTAGGAATTACAGTAAATGACATAACAACAACTTTTAAACAATCCAACTAAAATAAACTTTCCGAAAATATACCATCATATTTTCGGAAGCACTCCAAGTAACTGCCCATAATACTGCTCCCCATGAGGCACAAAACCTCCTTTCTCAACCGCCAACCGAAAATCTGCCAAAGGCATCCACTTCACCTCACTTACCTCCGATTCCTGAATCACCAAATTTTCTACCGCCAAATCCATCCGCAACAGATAAACATCACCGATCTCATTATCCTTAATCAAACCACCCTTCGCCGTCACCGAAACATTCAACCGAAACAACAACTCCAACTTTGCCCCAGAGACATCAATCCCCAATTCCTCCTTCAATTCGCGCACTCCACCATCCCTACTGCTCTCATAAGGCTCTAAATGTCCAGCACAAGAAATATCCCACATATCTGAAAAAACATCCTTATCAGCCTGTCGTTTCTGCACCAAAATTTCTCCGCGACTATTTATCACCACCACATGCACCGAACAATGCCAATCACCATCACGATGAACTTGATTTCGCAATTTTAATTCTCGAGTCGAAGTACCATCTTCATTAAACACCTCAAAATACTCCTCCCGCCTCTCCATCCTCACATGCGGCAAACCACTACGTTCAGACAAAAACTCATCACTCACCACCGTAAAACCAAATTTCTCATAAAAACCAACCGCATGTATTCGCGCATTCAGCCAAACAAATTTCCATCCCATCTCCTTTGCCTTCTCCAGCAAAACCTCAAAAATCCGCCGCCCCAATCCTCGATTCTGCCACTCTTTCCTCACCACCATCTGACTAATCCGACACTTCCCTTCACCAGTTTGCGACAATCGTCCATACGCCAATACTGCCCCCTCATCCTCAATCACCACATGAAAACTCCCATCTTCCAACTCATCACAAAGTCGTTCCCTAAACCAATCCTTCGAATACACCTGATCAGGATAAAAAATTTCACTCCGCAATTGCGCAGCCTTCCAATACAAGTCCACATCCTGAGGCGAAATGAAAATTAAATTCATACCCTTAAATTAAGCCTTTCTCCACCATCAATTCTGCATTCAATAAAGCCCCACCCGCTGCACCACGCACCGTATTATGCACCAACAGGACAAATTTATAATCAAACAAAGAACACTCTCTTAATCGTCCAACTGAAACCACCATTCCCCGCTCCAAATTACGATGCAACTTCGGCTGCGGAAAATTATCTTCAGTGTGATAAAGCACCGGTTGTTCCGGAGCCATCGGTAAATTTAAATTCTGCGGTTCACCACGAAAATTATTCCAGGCCGCAATAACCTCATCAAAACTACCGGGTTGATTTTTAAACTTCACCGAAACACATTCCGTATGCCCATCAATCACCGCCACCCGATTACAACTAGCACTAATCTTCATTTCCGCATTCTCAACACCATCAGTCCCAACATTACCAAAAATCTTCAACGGTTCGGTTTCCATTTTCCCTTCTTCCCCCCCAATATGCGGCACCATATTATCCACAATATCCAAACTAGAAACCCCCGGATAACCAGCCCCACTCAAAGCTTGCATC
>CAYGJQ010000006.1:4525-21189 GCA_964350285.1 uncultured Candidatus Peribacteria bacterium
GCACGACTGTCGCGAGATCCATGTTCGGGCAAGTTGCATCGTCACCACATGCACTTCTTCAATTCCAAACACATCCACCAAAGGCTTCAAAGCCATTGTCAAACCAACAGTCGAACAATTTGGATTAGTCACAATACATCCATCCCCCCACTGTTGCCGTTCCACCAACGCCAAATGTTCCGAATTAACCTCCGGCACCAACAACGGCACATCCTGATCAAAACGATGATTTTTAGAATTAGAAACCACTTTACATCCAGCCTTCGCAAACTCTTCTTCAATTTCCCCAGCAACTTTCGCATCCAAACCAGAAAAAACAATTCGAGGTAATTCACTAAATTCACCCGGCACACATTTCTTCACCGTCATTTCCGCTGCCCATTCCGGCATCGGCGCAGTCATAAACCAATGTGCAGCATCCTCATACTTCTTCCCCGCAGATCGCTCAGAAGCACAAAGCCCCACTACTTCAAACCAGGGATGACCATCAATTATTTCTACAAATTTCTGCCCCACACTCCCGGTGGCCCCTAATATCGCTACTGGAATCTTCTTTTCAAGAGTCTTCATAAAAATTTCATAAAAAATTTAAAAAAATTTTAGCGCAGGACACCGGAGACCCGCAAGGCGGGTCGAGGATGACCGAGCAGGGGCCCCCGGGAATCTATGATTTTTGGGGAGAAACATTGCGAGACGATAGCGCAGAAAATTGCGAAGCAAGATTTGAAGCGTTAGTCTCACAAAACAAGGGTGGTGGCAGGGGGATGGTGGGCCCCAAAATTCAAAAAAGAAAAACCTCCACCTAAGAGGCAACTTTCAAAATATCAGCAAACACCCCAGCCGCAGTCACTTCCGCACCCGCTCCAGGTCCTTTGACAACCAACGGCGTTTCCTGATATCGCTCAGTCCAAAAAGAAACAATATTATCGCTACCGGCCATGTTGTAAAAAGGATGGTCAGAATCAACGGCTTCCAGCGCCACCTTCACTTTATCGCCATCCAACTTTGCAATATATCGCAAAACTTTTCCTTCCGCCGCTGCTGCTTCAACTTTCTGAGTAAATTCAGCATCCGCCTTTTCCAACTCAACAAAAAACTCATCAACACCTTCCACCTCTCGCGCCGACTCCGGCACCAAATTCTCCAACTCAATATCATCCATCTCCAAAGAATATCCAGCTTCCCGCGCCAAAATCAAAATCTTCCGCGCCACATCCATCCCATTCAAATCATCACGCGGATCTGGCTCAGTATAACCTTTCTCTTGAGCCACTTTCACCACCTCACTAAATTTCTGGCCAGCAACAAAAGTATTAAAAATATAACTCAAAGTTCCCGAAAGAATCGCTTCAATTTTTGTCACTTTGTCACCAGTCAAAACTAAATCCCGCAAAGTCGAGATCACCGGCAATCCCGCTCCAACATTCGTCTCATACAAAAACTTCACTTCATTATCGCCCGCCACTTCTTTCAAATCATGATAAAGCCGATAAGGCCCTGAAGCTGCCTTTTTATTCGGAGTCACAATATGCAATTCACCAGAAAACACTTGCTCATAAAACTCAGTCAATTTCTCACTCGCTGTACAATCCACAAACACACCATCAGTAAATGGCTCCTCCAATTCAATCTGCAACGCCTCAGCTTCCTGTACAAATTCCATCAAGTCACATTCTTCACCTTCATTATCCAAAATATTCCGCCACTCATTAAGATCGAAATGCTTCTCATCCAAAATCATGTGCTTACTATCCGCAATTCCCAAAACATTAATCTCAATCCCTTCACCATTCAAAACCTCTCGCTGATTTTTAATCTGTTCCAATAAAGCAGTCCCGATCAATCCCGGACCAACCAAAAACACATTTATAGTTCGTTGATGCAGCATGGAGTAAAAGTTAAATTCTAAAATTAATCTTTAAAGAAAAACATATCGTGAATCGCATTCAACGCCTTCGCTTCATCTTTCGCATTAATTACCACCGAAACATTCAATTCCGAAGAGCCCTGAGCGATCGCCACTACACTAATATCATTGTCCGCTAATGCTGAAAATAGCTTCGCTGAAACTCCCGGCGTATTTTTCATATTACTCCCAACAATCGCTACTACTGAAAGCCCTTCCTCCAGCACCACCGGATCCAATTGCTGCATCACAATCTCATTTTCAAACTCTTTATCTAGCAATTGCTTCGCCACTCGCGCTGCTTCCGGCGGAATCGCAAAACAAATCGAATGCTCCGAAGAAGCCTGTGAAATCATCACAATATTAATATCTGCTTTCGAAAACGCCCGAAATAATCGTTCGTAAAAATAAGTATTGTTATCAATCAATCTCGTCCCCTTCAAACTCAACAAACTAATCTCATCAATCGAAGTAATCCCTTTCACCACAAACTGACTAACCGCCGACTCACAATTGATCACCGTCCCGGGAAAAGAAGGATTCATACTATTTTTAATCCGAATCGGAATCTTATTTTTCATCACCGGTTGGATTGTAGGCGGATGCAAAACCTTCGCTCCGAAATGCGACATCTCCATCGCTTCTTCATAAGTCATCATTGCAATTGGAAATGCCGTTGAAACTTTTCGTGGATCACAAGTCATCACCCCATCGACATCAGTCCAAATCTCCACTTCTTTTGCCTCCAAAGCCGAAGCCAACATCGAAGACGTATAGTCAGAACCATCACGCCCCAAAGTTGTTGTTTCATCATTCTCAGTCGAAGCAATAAAACCAGTTACCACTTGCACACGATCCTGATTAGCAAAATGAGCCCTAATCTTCTCGAAAGTAAGATCAAAATTCACCAACGCCGCTCCAAACTGATCATCAGTCTTAATCACTTTTCGTGCATCCAACATCTCTGCCGAAACACCATGATTCGACAGAGACTCCGCCACACAATAAGCCGAAAGCCGCTCACCAAAACTCGCCAAAAAATCTTGAGTCTTCAAAGTTAATTCCTTCACCAAATAAATCCCATGTAAAACCTCCTGCAACTGATGAAACAAATCACTCATATAATCATTCACTCGATCAAGAGCATCATCACTGAAAAGCTCTTCAGCAATCTTGAAATGCTCCGCCTTCATCCCCTCCAAAATATCGATATAATCCTTATTTCCTACTTCAGCATCCGCCCCCATTTGCAGCAACTCATCAGTCACTCCACCAAATGCCGAAACTACAATCGCTACCTTTTCTTCTTCACGATTAGCCTGAACGATAATATTCACAACATTTTTCACTCGTTCCGCTGAAGCCAACGATGATCCACCAAATTTCAATATTTTCATAACTCTCAAACAGTAAGGGTTTAAAAAAACCGGCCTCAGAATCTGAAGCCGGCTGTTGGTTTTTCTTGAAACAACACAGACTTCAGGCCCTAAAGCCAGCAATTGTAATAATTGTCGTAATTGTTTTCTGTGTATTCATAAGTCGATTTTTAATCAACAGTGCAAACTCTAATCGGCACCCATATCTTTGTCAAACTTAAACCATTTTTTTCTTTCGCAACTTCGCCATCAACTCTTTTCGGGCTATTAAAGACATTCCAACCCCAAAAGAAGTCACGACAAATCCAACAAAAAACTTCACTCCCGGCACCGCCACAATCACAAAATAAATCACCAATCCCAAAATCAACGACCAAACTAAAGAAACTTTTTTTGTAAAGTTTTTCAAGATCTGATCACCAGCCCAAACCGCCACAAAAATCTTCGCCAGATACAAATAAATGAAATAAATCGCCAAGAGCATCAATCCCATCGGCAACCCAATCAACGAAACCGTCAAAAGAAATGCCAAAATTGGCGTCACAATTACCGCTAGCACTCCCCAGAGAAAAGAAGCAACCGGCCGCTTCACCAAAGTATCAATCGCACTACGAGTGAAATATGGATAGAAAGAAACCATCAAAATTCCAATAATAAACACCGAAACCAAACTCACTAAAATCCCAATAATATTGAAACCTCTCTCCATATCAAATTCCTGCGGCAAAGGCATCCGCGAAACTTCACCAGTAATTGCCGATTGACGATTGATATCAGCCTCCCTCGCACTCAAATAACTCACATCACCCCGAATCTTCGCCTGATCAGTAATCCGAATATTTTCTGCCGAAGCTTCAACATCGCCATTAATACTATTTCCAATCACCAAATTCCCCGCACCAGCCTTCAAGTCGCCACCAATTTCACTAGCAACATTCAACTCTCCAGCCATCGCCACCACACTTCCACGGATTTTTCCTTTACGCGCTAAATTTACCGTCCCACCAGCCACAGTAATATTTTTCCCCACATTCCCACTCAATATCACATCACCACCAGCAACCCGAACATCTTGAGTCACTTGCCCACTGATCACCACCTGGCCACCAGCCACCAACACATCTCCATTCACATTCCCATCTACTTCCACTTGCCCACCACTCGCATACAAATCACCATTCACCGTCCCCGAAATTCGCACCACATCTCCAGAAGTAAAATAATCTCCCTTCACAATAGTTTCCGCCGCTAATACCGGCGCATCACCAACAAAAGCACTGGCTCCGCCATTATCAGACTCAGCCAAAACCGGCACGTTCACCATCAGCAACCCAACGGCAGCCAGAGCAATAAAAAATTTCTTCATGAATCAAAAATTAAAAACATAATTCTCCCTATAGTCCACAAAATCTCACTATCTTTGCAATAGCAGCACTCAAAAAATATGGTGGAATTCCAATCAACTAAAACTTCTTCAAATCCTGCCACCAATCGCCAGAATCACTTTTTTTCATTTCCGCAACTAACTTTTTCGCCGATTCTGTCTGCACTCGTTCCTCTACGGCATCAATCCATTGCTGAGTTTTAAATCCCAACTCCAGATACTCTTTCGCGGTAAACGCCTGCTCAACTAAATCGGCATCTTTTGCAATCCGACCAGCTTCAGTACTTCTTTCTTCAACTTCATTCCACATCTGCAAAACCTCTGCCCCATCAGCTCCAAGAACCTCCAGCTGCTCCTCCACCGCTTTCTTTTCATCCGCATCAATATAACGATTCGCTACTTTATGAATATCGCCAATCCGACATTCCCCGCAATCATGAAAAGCCACCATCGTACAAACTTTATAAGGATTTTCATAACCCTCCATCTTAGCCAAAAAATAAGCGATCTGGGTCGCCCGCATACTATGCTCTGCCACGCTATCCGGCCGTTCCACCCCAGCCAATCGCCACCCTTCATGTTTAATCCGCCGCAAATGGCCCAATTCAAAAACAAAATCAACAATTTTCTTCATCATAAAAAGCTTATTTAAATATCTTTGCCAATTCTATCTCAATCCCTCGACAACAAAAACCAAAATGGCTTCACCTAGGGAACAACACGATTGACAAAACCCGCCAAACCCCATATTGTCTACAACCTAACAAACTTAAATTTCAATCAAACCATGCGCCTCGACCAATTCCTCGTCACCGAAAACCTCGTCCCCACTCGTTCACAAGCTCGCAACCTAATCAAAGACGGCCACGTTTTAATCGACCACCAACGCGCCAAAAAGCCGGGCCAAGAAGTGACCTCAGACTCCCAAATCACCATCACCCGCAAACTATTCGTCAGCCGCAGCGCCCACAAACTCGAAGCCGCAATTAAACAATTTGAAATCGACCCAAAAGATAAAGTCTGCGCCGACATCGGCGCCTCCACTGGTGGCTTCACCCAAGTCCTCCTCGAAAACAACGCCCAAAAAATCTACGCCATCGACGTCGGCCAAAACCAACTCGCTGAACAACTCCGCAACGACGACCGCGTCATCAACCTCGAAAAAACCAACATCCGCGAAAACCTCGAACTACCTGAAAAAGTCGATCTCTGTGTTGTCGATCTATCCTTCATTTCCCTTCGCCTCACCCTCCCCCCAATCTCTGAACTTCTGAAACCAGAAGGCGACATCATCGCTCTAATCAAACCTCAATTCGAAGGAGGCAAAAACGCCGTCAACGAAAAAGGAATCATTTCATCGATCAAAAAAGCCTGGGAAATCCGCGACAACCTTTTAAAGTGGTGTAAAAAGAACGGCTTCCAAGTCATCGACCACACCGATTCACCAATCAAAGGAAAAAACGGCAACAACGAATTCCTCGTCCACCTAAAGCTTGCCAAAGATGAAACAACCTAGTGTGCTATAATTCTGCCATTAGGTCCTAACATCCACTTCATGTTTAAAAAAGCCAGCCTGCTCCTATCCATAGCAGCGCTTTTCACAATCAGTTTTTCACCCGCCAAGGCCCAATTTATCGACACCGAAAACGACTCAATTAACCATTTACACCAACACGGTGTAATCAAAGGCTACCAAGACGGAACCTTCAAACCTCAAAACCAAATCAACCGCGCCGAGTTGATAAAAATGATCATCGAAGCCACCAATACTGAAGTAATTCCAACCATCGTTTCATGTTTTCCGGATGTACCAGCAAATCAATGGTTCACCGACTATATCTGTACTGCCCAAAAAAAAGGCTGGATCACCGGATATTCCGACGGCACTTTCAAGCCAAGCCAAAACGTCAACACCGCCGAAGCCCTAAAAATCATCGCTGAAATCCAAGAATGGATTCTCGAAGAACAACCTTGGGAAGTAATCAATCACGAAGGAATCCGCACCAAAAACGAAACCTCCCCTTACAGTGACGTCCCAACCAACGCTTGGTTCTACCCATACGTTCTCACTGCATACAACCGCGGATTCATCAACCACACACCAAATCTCAGCCCCAGCAGCCCAATCAATCGCGAACAAGTAGCAGAAATCCTCTTCCGTTCAATCATCGACAACCAACTCCTCAATTGTCCATTAGCAAATCATCTATCGACATGCACGAAAGATTTCTTCACCATCGAAAATAGCGCCAAAAAAGTTAGACTCTCAGACTTTGGCGAAAAAAACATCGTCGCAAAAGACAGCAAAAAATTCGGCATCTATCAAATAAATCTTCCGGAACGCAGCGAACTCGAAGTTAGCAGCATCAACGTTGGATACGCCACCCATCCATACCGCATCCTTCTAGTAGCTGAATTTTTCCAAAACAACGAAACACCAATCCGCTACAAATGGATTGCCAGCCGCGAAACTCAAAAAGTCGACATTCAATATCTCCTCGAAGGACTCCGTGATGATGTATTAGACATCGCAATCCGCACAATCTGGAGCGAAACCAACAGCACCACCGACGCCCACCACATCATCGACCTCAACAGCTTCGATCTCATCCTCTGCCAAAGAGAAACACCTACCGACTCACGCTGTGAAAAACCAAAAGTAATGAGCTCTGCAAATTCCGCCTTACAAAAAGCCTTAGACGAAGGAGCTCAAATCAAAGAACTCCGCGCTTACCAAATCAAAAACCTCCCTGAGGACATCTACGAAGCACAAATCTACCGCACTTTCGAAGTAAACAAAGAAATTCTCCTCGCAACTGTCTACCAACAAAACCTTTCCAGCCCCGTAGTTATCGCAGGCGATCCAACAATCAACTGGAAAGGAATTCTCATCAGCACTGACAGTGGAAAAAGCTGGAAAAAATGGTATCAAACCAAAGACGTCTTCGACTCCGACGGCCAACCATCTCGCTATAACCCCAATTACATCTTCAACGACGGAAACATCTTATATATAGATATGCTCAACGACGCTGGAGCCGGCAGTGGCGAAGGAAACCTCCAACGTTTATCCAGTAAAGACGGCGGCTTCAATTGGCGCCAAGAAAAATGCTTCTATTACACTCCTGAAGCCTTCTTCACCGTTGAAGACGGAAATTACGTCGAACCAATCAAGCCTTGGGAACTCCAAGAAGAAACAGAAGGCGCCCACATCTTCTGTCTATACAAATAATTATTCGACAATAATCTTTCTTCTCCGCATCACTTAGGGAATAATTAATCTTCCCATCCTGAAAAAAAATCTCTACTATTGAATCGTCTCCTATCCTCCCCCCCACCCAGGGATAGGAGACACTTTTAGTCAGTAAGCATTCCCTCAATGAATCCGCAAGCTGAAACGCTCAACCAAGCTATCGCAGAAAACAATTCTGCTGTTTTTAATATGCTCTCAGAAAAAGGTCGCAACATCTTTTTCCCCAGCAAAGGAATCCTCGCTCAAGCCGCTGACGCCAAATCCAAAAAGTACAACGCCACCATCGGCATCGCCATCGACGATGACGGAGAACCAATGCGTCTTTCGGCAATCAGCAATCGTATTGATTTAAAACCTAAAGAAGCCTTTCCCTACGCCCCAAGTTACGGCCTCAAAGAATTACGAGACAAATGGCAAGATCTGATCAAAGAAAAAAACCCTTCAATAAATTCAAACATCACTTCGCCAATCGTTGCCAACGGTCTCACTCACGCCCTCAGCATCACCGGCTTCCTTTTCCTTAACCCCGGCGATCAAGTAATCCTCACCGATAAATTTTGGGGCAACTACAAACTAATTTTTTCTCACGGTCACGGCGCCACATTAGAAACCTACGAAACTTTCAAAGACAACAAATTTAACATCGACGGACTCCGCTCAAAATTAATTGATACTCCAGTTGGTAAAAAATTCATCCTCCTAAATTTTCCCAACAACCCAACCGGCTACACTCCCACAAATGAAGAAGCAGAAGAATTAACTACTCTCCTCAAAGAAGCCGCTGAACTAGGAAACTCACTAGTAGTCGTACTCGACGACGCTTATTTCGGATTAGTATATAAAGAAGGAACTTACACGGAGTCTCTTTTTTCAAACCTCTGCAACCTCCACAAAAACATCCTGGCAGTAAAAGTAGACGGCGTAACCAAGGAAGACTACGCCTGGGGATTCCGCGTGGCCTTCATCACCTACGGCTACCCAGAATTAAATCAAGCCGCCGCCAAAGCCCTCGAAGACAAAACTGCCGGCGCCGTTCGCAGCAATATTTCCAATGCTTCAAAATTGTCTCAGAGCCTTGCCTACCATGCGTTTGAATCTGACTCATACCCAATAGAAAAAAAAGGGAAATATGAAATCCTGAAATCAAGATTCGACGAAGTCCAACGGATTCTAGAAAACACCAAGTATTCTGAGTACTTCAAGCCACTACCACATAATTCAGGATATTTTATGTGTGTAGAGCTTAATGAAAATCTTGATTCAGAGTCAGTCCGACAAACTTTGCTCGAAAAATATGATACTGGGGTAATTGCAATTAATAATATGATTCGAGTGGCTTACTCATCAGTACCGAAAGAACAGTTAAAAACAATTTTTGAAAACATTTATATGGCATGTCAGGAACAGGGGCAAAGACAGGCCTGAGTGCTAAAAAAAGAAAGAACAGCTTCCCTCCTAGCTTTTCAGTCCCTACCACTCCACCCAATCAAGCCTTCACCTTTATACGACATACTTCGAAGGCAACGCTTCGTACTAACCTGATTCCAAGCCTCAATATCTAGACACTCCCCACCATACAGATCAAAAATGAAAAAAAACGAAATTTTATATGAAATTTTTATGAAGAAGAATAAAACTCTAAAAAAAACTAATAAGCATCAACTAAGAGACCGCAGGCCAACCTTCACAAGCCTAACCTCCTAATTCCTAGATCCTAGCCTCCTAATCCATGTCTGATCTCCGCCAACTTTGCCAAGACCTCATCAATTCACACTCCCAAGTATTCGACGCAATTTCTCGCTCTGAACTCATCGAACACGCAGTAAAAAATAAACAAGCTCTCACCTCCCCATCTGGAGCCCTCGTCACCTGGGCTGCCAATGATTCCACTGGCCGCAGCCCCAAAGATACTTACATCGTCGAACACCCAGAAAGCAAAGACAACATTGATTGGACTTCACCAAACAACATCCCTCTTGATCCAGAACTTTTCGATCAACTTTTCCAAGAAGCACTAGAAAAAATTAAAACCAAAGAAAAACTCTACATCACTCGCCGCACTGTTGGTGCTGATTCAAAATATTGTCTTCCGGTAACAACAATCACCGACAACGCCCTCACCGCAACCTTCACCGACAACATGTTCCGCGCCCAACCCGACGACATTAGTCAAAGTATTTTCGCCGACCAAGAATTCACTCTTCTGGCCCTACCTTACGAAAGAATCGACACCGAAAAATACTCAGGCAAACTCCGACAAATCAACGAAAAGAAAACCTCAAACATGATCATCGCCATGGATGTCGACCGTAAAATTGGTCTCGTCTACGGCTCAGAATACTGCGGTAGCGTGAAAAAAATGCTTTTCACCACCATGAACTACCTCCTTCCTGAACACAACATCCTTCCACTCCATTGTTCTGCTAACGAAGGACCAAACGGCGACACAGCTGTTTTCCTTGGCCTATCCGGAACCGGAAAAACCACCCTCTCATCAGACCCCAATCGCGCCCTGATCGGCGACGACGAACACGGCTGGTCCGATGACGGAATCGCCAACTTCGAAAACGGCTGTTACGCCAAACTAATCAACCTCAACCCCGAAAAAGAACCTGAAATCTACCATGCCACTTTCGACGAACGACCATACCAAGAAAATGGCTGCATCATCGAAAACACCATGATGTACCCCGACGGCCGCTTCGACCTCAACGACGATCGCCTCACCGCCAATTCCCGCACATCATACCCACTTGATTTCCTTAAAAACATCAAACCTTCAGCCACTGGTGGCCACCCAAAAACCATCATTTTCCTCACTGCTGACGCCAACGGAGTACTCCCTCCAGTCGCCAAACTCACCCCAGACCAAGCTATGCTTTGGTTCCTAATGGGATACACCAGCAAACTCGCTGGCACCGAACGCGGCGTCACCGAACCACAAACAACCTTCTCACGTTTCTTCGGTGAACCATTCATGCCCCGAAATCCCGGCGACTATACATCCCTGCTAAAAGAAAAAATTGAAAAACACTCCGCCAACGTCTACCTCATCAATACTGGCTGGAGCGGTGGACCATACGGAATCGGCGCTCGCATGGATATTTCTGTCACCCGCGCAATTGTCGACGCGGCCCTCAACGGCGACCTTGAAAATGTTAACTACAATGAAGACAATCTCTTCCACGTAATGATCCCTGAAAGCTGTCCAAATGTTGACTCCAACATCCTCAATCCTAAAAACACTTGGGGAGACAAAGAAGCCTACTCTCAACGAGCTACCAAACTAGCCTGCGAATTCAGAAGTCATTTTGAAAAAGCCTACGGACATAGTAACATTGCGCCTGAAGTGAAAGCCCAATGCCCCGGCATGGGACTCACTGCATGTGAACGAATCTCATGACCAAGCGCATCCACAAAATCATCGCCGCTCTCACGTTCTTAGTACCTCTAACGGTATACCTTTTTACCTTGTTCCCAACTGTAACCAATGAAGACAGTGGCGAATTAATGGTAGCCGCTGATTCACTAGGTATCGCCCACCCACCTGGATACCCCCTCCTTTCCACCTTTGGAAAATTTTTCACACTAATCATCCCCTTCGGCAATATTGGTTGGCGACTAAATGTGATGTCTGCCGTATTCAGCGCCCTCACAGTTTGGCTCATCTATCTTTTAGCCAACAAAATCATCAACCGCCACAACCAAAACCAAGACGAAAAACTCTCCCCCCTTTCAGTCCAAGCCATCAGTATCTTCCCAGCATTCATCACTGGTTTTTCAGTCTATTTCGGAGCTCAAGCAATGCGCTACGAGTCCTACCCTCTAAACAGTTTTTTCACGCTAATCCTAATCCACCTCACCTACCAATGGCACCTCAATCCTAGCCGCGCCAAACTGCTCTACATCATGGCTTTTCTACTAGGACTCGGTGCCGCAAACCATCAAATATTAATCACTATTGCCCCAGCCATCGCACTCTTCGTCCTGATAAAAAACTGGCGCATCCTCACCAATATCAACGTTTGGCTAATCAGCATTTTGCTTTTCCTTTTCGGACTATCCTTTTACCTTTACATGCCGATTCGCTCTGCCGCCAATCCAGCACTCGACTGGGGCAACACCGAAACTTCTGCAAACTTTTGGAAACATGTAACTCGTGGTGTTTATTTCGAACCAGCCCAGTTAGCCGACAGTTTTGAGGAAATTGACTCCAAGTCTATCAGTGAACAACAAAAAAGCGCTCGCTACACTCAGCTGGATGAACTCAAAGATAAAATCATTGCCATCAGTAAAGTAACCTGGTTGTTTCTCAAAAACTCCCTCACTCAGACCAACATCATCATCGGTCTCCTCGGCTGGATCAGCTTTATCTTTTTCTTCCGCAAAAAACAACGTCAGCGATTTACCTTCCTCTTATTTTTCCCCCTCGCCATTTTCGTCTACATCGCTATCTTCTGGAAACTCCTCGATCCTCGCAACCCTACAACGAATTTCCCATTTTATATCCCCATCACAATCTTCATCAGTCTCGCCAGTATCTACCCAGTATTTGAATTAACAAAAAAATTTCGCCAGGCCAAAACAATAATCACGATCGTACTCCTGCTCCTACCAATCTCCTCTCTCCACCAACACATCTCCGCCAATAATTCCCGCCACAATTACGTCGCCTACGACGTCGCCCGCAACACCCTTCATTTCCTCCCGCAAAACTCCATCCTCTACATCTCCGGCGACGACGGCCATATCCTTCCAATTTTCTATCTTCAAAAAACTGAAAACTTCCGAACCGACGTCATTGTTTACGACAACATTGGCAATCTTTTCGACGCTTATCCTAACTGGCCCGGATGGGACAAAGTTCACGCCGAACACCAAAACAAAAGAATTTTCACTCAGATGCCCACCGAATCAGACCGCAACTTCGTTTATGCTCACCACACCCCATTCGCCATTGAAATGGTCGCCAAAGACCAATATGAACCTGGCCCAAGCTTAAAAAGCCAAAAACAAGCATCCCAAACATTCAACAACCCAATTCTCAAACCCCGCGGCAGCGACGATCCAAATCAAGCTCGTCTAATGGTTGAAATCGCTGCCCACTACTACCTCCTCAAAGGATCCGCCAACCTCAACGTCGACTACCCAACCTCCCAAAAAGCCTTCCAAAAAGCCGTCTCCATGAACGGCGACAAATTTTGGCTTAACTATTTCGCCGCCCACATCCATAATTTCCAAAAATTCTACCCTGAGGCTGCTTCTTATCTCGATGACGCCAGTCAAATACTGGAACAAGAAGGAATCTTCCTTTATCTTGAGAGCCTCTACATCAAAGCCAACAATTTAGAAAAAGCTGCTGAAACTCAAAAACGCCGCATTGAAATCTTTGGCCCTCGCTAATTAATCTCTATCTATGAACCTCCTCATCTCCAGCATCAAAAAACACTACCTACCTGCACTAGCATTTCTAATTCCACTCACTGTTTACCTATTAACGCTCTACCCAACTGTCCCTACTGAAGATGGAGGTGAATTGATTACCGCTGCTTATCACTTAGGAATCCCTCACCCCCCTGGCTACCCGCTATTTACTATCCTGGGTAAAATTTTCATTGTCCTCAACCCCTTCGGCAACATTGCTTGGAAAGTAAACGTAATGTCTGCCGTTTTCAATGCTGCAACCGCACTAGTTATCTTCCTCTTCCTCCGCCGCTACATCAAATCAAATATCATCGCCTTAGCATCAGGATTACTTTTCACTTTCATCGATATTTCCTGGTCCCAAGCCATTCGCGCCGAAGTTTATTCACTACATAATTTCCTCCATATGCTGGTGATCTTCTGCGTTTACCAATGGCAGAAAGACACCAAAAATCTTTTCTGGTGGTATGCAATTTGTTTCACTTTCGGCTTAGGGCTCACCAATCATCACGTACTGTTTGTATTCTCTCCACCACTAGCACTCTTCGTTTTATGGGCCGACAAAACCCTTTGGAAAGACTGGAAACGCATCCTCAGTGGAACTGCATTCTTCATTCTCGGACTTTCAATCTACTTATATCTCCCAATTCGTTCCCTCGCCGATCCCGCACTCGACTGGGGTAATCCGGAAACTCTCAACGATTTCTGGCGTCACGTCACTCGTGCCCAATACGGCGGCACTGTAAAGCTTGAAGCCCCAGCTACCATCCCTGAAATCAACCTTGGCGACACCACCATCGCTTTCCAAGAAAACGCTGTTACCGAATTCTTCAAACCTTTCATCGCCGTATTTGCCCGAACACTTCGCTTTGCCATGACCGTTCTCCCAGTTCACCTTTATGAAGTAACCCGTCAATTTCTCTATTTCATAGCCCCATTAGCCCTCCTCGGTTTTTGGCGACCAGAAAAAAAATCCAGCAAATTTCACTGGTTCCTAATCATCAACATCGTTTTCTATGGACTCGTAATGACTCACTTCGTTGATGGACTTAACGAACACGGCGAATACCGCTCAAGTAGCCGCCCCTTCCTCCTATCTTTCCTTTTACTTTTCACACTTTTAACTGGCGTTGGTCTCAACAAATTCTTCTCAATCATCAAAAAGAAAATTCCCAAAACTCCGACTATCTTGGTCAACATTTTAGTCCTCGCTATCCCAATTGCCGCTCTCGCCGCCAACTATCATACCAACGATCAACACAACAACTACTTAAACTACGACATCAATAAATACATCCTCTCCTCTGTCCCCGACAACAGTGTCATCTACAACGAACACGATGAATCACATGATTTCGGCATCATGTACCTCCAATTAGTCGAAAATTTCAAACCAGAGGTCATTCTCTTCGGTGAAGCCAACAAACTTCCTTACCAATCGTGGCCCGGCATCCAAACCCTCCAACAAACCCACCCCAACCATCACATGTTCAGTCTCAACGAACCACCAGATGACAACGTCTTTTTTCAAATCATGCCGCACGGCGTAATCTACCGCCTCGTCCTCCCAGAAAACTACGACCGCGAAAAATCCAAAGAGCTAGCGGCCTATTACGGCCAAGAAGCCAAAAACCTCAAATTCCGTGACGCCGAAGCCGACAACCTCGACATCCGAAGCATCGTGCTTGTCGCTCGTCTTTACCAAAACATCTCCAATTACGTCTACCTCGCTGATCCAAAGCTCGCCGACGAATTTCTCGAAAAAGCCGAAAAAATCCTCCCCAAACGCAGCTCTAACTATGAAATCATCGCCTCCCAGTACCTAAAATTTGGTGAAGCAAACAAAGCAATCGAAATCCTCAAAAAATCCGCAGCCCTCGAACCAAATCGTTTTCATACCACTTTAAATTTTGGCATCGCCTACGAATTTTTAGGTCAAACAGACAAAGCTCAAGAATATTTCGCCAAAGCCGAAGAAATCGACAGCCAACGCTACTACTTCGAACTCAGCAACCGACTCAAACGCGCCGGCATTTGTGACCAAGCATTTCTGACCCTCCAAAAAGTCTATCCAGACCAGTTACCATGGGTACATATCGAAACTGCCAACTGCTATATTTCCGACAATCAAAACGATAAAGCAATCAACCATTTGCTCGATTCAATCGACCTCCTTCCGGCCGATCACGAAGCAATTCCAGAGATAAAAAACAAAATCCGAAGATTGCAATAGTGAATAGTTAAATAATGGGAAATAATAGGGAGAAAGTTGTTCATTCTCTCCCATGACCCAAAATTATTTTTCATTTTTTTCCATCAAACGCTGGGGACTAATATTCCTCGGAGCGTTAATTTTACTACTGCTGACAGCCGCTAGCGCCAAGGCTTCCGGCAACATTTCGATCAGCCGCGCCCTCCCCGACCCCAACTCCAAAAACAACACTTGGTTCAATTTTGTCGCCCAACCCGGCAAAACAATCGAAGATTCAGTACTGATCAAAAACCTCGGCCCCAGCCCAGTAAAAGTGAAAATTTTTGCCATCGATTCCAAAACAAACCGCGCTGGACGATTCATTCCAAAACTCGAAAACGACACTCAAAACACTATCGGAAAATGGACCACACTCGAGACTTCAATCGCCGAATTAGGCCCCCATCAATCGCTACCAGTTAAATTTTCCATCGATATCCCCTCAGAACTAGCAGCCGGTGAATACGCTGGCGGCATCGTTGTTGAAGAAATAAAAACTCCTGACTGTGACCCAGAATTCACCGACTGTATTGCTGGCTCAGTAATTACCACCCGCATTGGAAACCGCATCTACGTCAAAATCCCCGGGAACACCGAACACAAACTAGAATGGCAACTTTTCAAAAAACGTGAAGACCAATTTCACCTCCGCAACTTATTCAACAACGAACAGTATTTTGAATTCAAACTCCAGAACAAAGGAAACACCGTAGTTCGCCCGAACATCGTCATCGATATTTACGACGGCAACACCCCCCAAACCAAAATCAAAAAAATACTCGGCGAATTCCAACCTACCGCTGTCTCCGAACCAATCATTAAATGGGAAGATAGCCCGATGTTTGGCAAATTCACAGCTAAAGCCCAACTTTTCATTACTGAAACACAGTCCATCACTAAAGAAATTACCTTTTGGGTCATCCCCTGGGAAATGTTCCTCACACTCACAATCATCTTCCTGGTTGTATTGGTATTTTTTGTGACATACAAAATTGCCCAAAAATCTAACAGTGATCTTCCCTCAGCCAATAAGCCAAAGAAGAAAGCATAAACGACGACTATGAAAAAAA
>CAYGJQ010000006.1:21199-24725 GCA_964350285.1 uncultured Candidatus Peribacteria bacterium
GGGATCAGCCTTGCGACCCTAGCTATAACCCCATATTTGTCTTCAAACACCACTCAGACAAATATTCTTCAACATAGCAAAAACCAAATATCTGAAAACTCACCGGCCACTCCTCAAGTACACTCCAGCATCAGTACTTCCGGCAACGGTGACAGCATTGTTGTGTGGGAAGAAGAAATCAGCAACGGCTCGCAGATCAACTTCAAAAAAATTGATTTCAACGGCGACACCTTCGAAGGAAGTGAAACCTGTTCGCCCACCACCGCCTTTACTTCCCAAATCGGCGACTTCATTAATCACCGCTTCCCTGCAACCGCTATCGATAACAACGGAAATTTCATCATCACCTGGGAAGCCAAACATTCCGAAAACGGCATCGACATCCTCCTCCAAAAATTCGACCGCAATTGCGAACCAGTAGACAACCTCACCATCGTCAACACCGAAAGAACCGAAAACCAAACCAAACCTCACATTGCTTTCCATCCAACCAACGGCGATTACATCGTCACCTGGGAATCAACAATCAATGACTCCGACATTTTCCTCCGTCGCGCCCAATTCGACGGATCTTTCCTCGACGGCGACGACCTCCGCGCCAATGACACCACCAGTGGCCCTCAAACTCATCCCCGCGTTGCCATTAACGCCAACGGTGATTTCATTGTCGTCTGGAATGGCCAGGGACAAGATGACGAACGCGGCATCTACCTCCAAGGATACAGCTCTGGCGGCTATGCCACCGCTAAAGGAAACCAATTAGTAAACTCTTTCACCGACGGCATTCAGCGCTCCCCTGATATCACCAGCATCGACCAAAGCGGTGACTTCGTCATCACCTGGGACGGCAGCGGCAACGGCGCCGAAAGCGGCATCTTCGCCAAAAAAGTTTCACGCTGCAACACTGATGAATGCTTAATCAACACCGTCGAATTCAAAGTAAGCTCAACAGGCAATGGCGCTCAGACCAAACCGCGTATCAGCGCCGACTACCTCGGGAATTACACCATCATTTGGCAAAGCGACCTTAGCACCAAATCTCAACTGCTACTCGAAAACTTCGATCACAACGACATCCGCGTCGGCAACGAAGCAATTCTTTCCGAAGCCAACAAAGACCGCCCTTACCAAGCCGCCATCTCCACCGCCGACAACGGCGACCTCGCTATTTCCTGGACCACTGATGACAATCTCAGCTATCGCACTTTCGTTTCCACCATTCACAAAGAAGACGCTGAAATCAACAGCAACCCTTTCACTCAAAACAGTCAAAAACAAGTCGCCAGTGCTAGCACCAGCGACGGCAATCGCTCAGTTGTAGTTTGGGCTGGAGCCGGCGACCCTGACCTCGACCAACAAGGAATTTACTTCACCGTCTACGACCACAATGGCGAAGTAGTAAATAATCTGGAAGGCATCCTTGCCAACGCCTACAGCCAAGGCCCCCAATCTCATCCCCAAGTAGACATTTTCAATAACGGCGAATTTGTGATCTGCTGGGACGGCGAAGGACCAAATGACAAGCAAGGAATTTTCTATCAATACTTCCGCTCCGACGGCTCACCACAAGGACCAATCAATTCAGTAAACTCCACCAAAGAAGGCCCTCAATTATTCTGCGACATTGCCGCTGACCAAAACAGCGTCGGTGACTTCATCATCACTTGGGATGGCCAAACCGCTGAAGACATCCAAGGTGTCGGCGCCGTTTTCTACCGCAGCTTTAGCCCATCTCCGGAAATCACTGTCAACGAAGGGACAGAAGGTTTCCAAGGCGAAGCCCAAGTAGCCGTTTCCGCGACCGGCAACGCCATTATTGTCTGGTCAGAAGAAGACCCTTTCGGTGTTCAACGCATCAAAGCCCAACACTACAGAGAACTTGAAGAAAAAATTCTCAACAACTTCACCGTCTCCGAACATCCTGACAATCAAGAATTTGCTACCGCAGCATTCAACGATCACGATAAATTCATCATCGTCTGGCAAGAAACCAACCAAGAAAACCAACATATCGTCGGCCAATACTATCAATTCGAAGCCAATGCCAACCCCACTATCATTTATTCCAAATTTCCAATCAGCCTCAACAGCAACTACCTCCACCGCCAACCAGACATCGCCATGGACAACAACGGCAATTTTATCGCCACCTGGACCGCTCACAACGCTCAAAACCCCAGCAACCCTGCCGACATCTTCTATCGCGTTTATTCCGTAGTCGACGAACTCACACCCTTCGGCGTCCCCAACCGAGCCAACTCCACCATCAACGGCCAACAAACCGCACCCGCGATCACCATCAACAAAGCCAACAGTTCGTTCAACATCAACTGGGTCGGCGCCGGAAAAAACGATGACTACGGCATCAACCGCCAACGCTTCAGCTCCTATTTCGACATCAACACCACTTTCTTCACCGCGGTGAGTGAACAAGAAATCATCGCCGGAGGACGCACCCTCAGCGTGCCACAAATCGCCTACCTCGAAGACCTTGATGTCTCCTTTGAAGCTCAAGAAAACTCAATAATTTTCAAAAACCAAGATGAAAACGCACCAGCATACTTCGAAGTCAAAGATCTCCTCGCCGACGAAAACCCTTACATCATCAGCCTCGCCGCCACCGACATGTTTTTCAACAACGAAGACAAATCCTATATCCCCGCCTCATCATTCAGCGTCCGCCACAATCACGAATCCGACTTCGAAATCGAAACCATCCGCGGTAACAGCGAAGACTTCATTCTCGACGAAAGCACTCACGATTTCACTTCACTCGAAGAACCTCAAATCCTCGCCGAAGGAAACGGCCGCAACTTCGGAGTTTGGCGTTTCCTCCCCGAAATCAAACTTTCAATTCCAGAAATGACTCCTCCTGGAAACCACACCGGCGGTCTAATTTTCTCATTAAACTAAAAACCAAAAAATGCTAAGATATACCGATTTAACCGACAATATGATTAAAAAAACAATCTTTAGCTTCATCCTCCTCGCAACATTTTTCATCGCCCCAACCAGCGCCTTCGCTCTCGGCGAATTTACTGCCTACCCTAGTTACACTCATCAAGGAAATAAAAGCTGGATCATCCAAAAAGCCGACCCAAATAGCACAATCCGTGATTTTATCACCGTCGAAAATCTTTCACCTGAACCAATCAATCTCACTCTCAGCTTCCAAGAAGCCCAGATCACCAACAACGATTTCAACACTTTCACCATTCCTCAATCTCCCACCAAAAATCATCTCGGCAACTGGATCAAAATTGAAAACCCAAACATCAAATTGCCAGCAAACTCCAGCCAAAAAATCCCAGTATCTTTCCTAATCCCCGAAGACGCCAACAACCAAACCTACGCCGGTGTGATCTACGCTGCTCATACCCAAATAGCAGATACTCCCGGCAGTGTCCCAATCACTACTCAAATCGGTGTCCGAACCTATATTTCCGTCAACTCCCCCTTGCCAGCACCGATCACTAATGACACTCAGTCTCACCCTTATCTACTCTACGGTTTGGTCATAATTTTC
>CAYGJQ010000006.1:24735-28691 GCA_964350285.1 uncultured Candidatus Peribacteria bacterium
TTCAATCATCATTCTCTTTTTCCAACGCGATCACAAACAACGAAAGTTCAGCCACACAGCATTCATGTTGATCATCTTCATTTGCGGATTCTATTACAGTGCCCCAACTCAAGCACAAATCATGGAAGTCGAAATTACCAAAGGCGGATACTTACTCAAAGGCCCAGCCCAAATTAACTTTCCCCCCATCGAAGCCTCATTTGAAGAAAACGTTTCCGAAATTGAATTCCGCGCCCTCGAAGACAATGGCTACATCGAAATCGAAGACCTCAACGGCGGCACACCATTCTCCGTCAGTGTCAGCGCTACTGATTTCGTCAGCGACAACAATTTAATCCGCAACCACAACCTCTTCATCCGCAATCAAGACAACGACAACACTTCCATCGAAGTATTAGCCGGATCCCAAGACGGCGTCGAGTTAAACCCCACCACCGACGAATTTGTTCCCCTCAGCGACACCCAAACGCTCTTTGATCGCTACGACGGCGACGAACCCGGAAAATGGCGAATCTTCCCTAGCTTCGAACTCCGCATTCCCGAAAACACTAAATCCGGTGTCTACACCAACAACATTGTCTTCACCATTATCTAATTTCGCGAATTGAACAACTTCTCCATCCTCAATCACCGTTCACAACTCCACCAACCAATGGAGTTCTCAATTAAAGAGGGCAAAACTCGAGAATCTTTCGTAACCGTCAAAAACGACAGCGATCAAACTCAAACCTTCGAACTTTTTGTCCAAGGAGCCGAACTCAACCAACACAACAAACTCGACTTCGTTACGAATCAAAACCTCGCTGATTCATCCGCCAACTGGATTAAACTATCAACCACTGAATTAACCTTAGCCGCTGGTGAAAGCCAAAAAATACCTTTTGAAATCACCACCCCAAAAATTGCCAACCGCGGCCAACATCACGCACTAATCATCGCTAAACCTATAGTTGCCACCACCCCTGATCAAACTGTTCAAGTAATCAATCAAAAAGGAATCGAAGTAATCACTGAAATTCCAGGTCCAGCTGAAGCCCAAATCGCCTTAATCAACGAAAGCCAAATCGAATGCGGCCCTCAACTTTGTTTTGACTACACATTCCACAACCAAGGCACTACCGAAGGATCATCAACCTTCCACTTCAAAACCACCAACCATCTCGGCAAAACCCTCTTCAACGAAACCAAAGAAATCAACCTCGACCGCAATCAACAACAAAAAATCCACATCGAATGGCAACCGCCATCTTACGGTGACTACCAAACTTTCACCGAAATAAAACCACTCGACGCTCACACCTCAGTGCTTCATCTCCCCCAAAACTACAACTTCTCCTTCCTCCCAATCATCGAAATTTTCATCGCCGGACTAATTTTATTCGTGGCCAGCTCAATCCTCATTCGCCGCTTCCAAAAACTCAAAAACTATTTCCAAAAACGCCCAAAACTTCAATTTGGTCTTTTCAGCACTCTTATCATCGCCGGAATCATCGGCCTTTACGGCCCGGACAGCAACTCCAATCAACCAGCAACAATCTTTGCCCAAGAAGACGCCTACGGCTCTCTCAGCGAAAACTATGTCACCCTCCAATGGGGAAACATTAACCAAACTCTCCTCCCCCAAAAAGAAAAACTTCGCAATTGGAACTTCCAAATCTCCTCTACTAACGCTGAAATTTACATCGACAGTCATCTTGATTTCGAAAACAGCGACCTCACTACTTTCACCAATGAAAACCAAACCCTCCAAATCAACAGCATCACCGATGAAGAAATCGACGGCATGATCCTCATGGTCCGCAGCACCAAAAGTGAAACCCCAATTCTCACTTTCACCGACCTCGACAACGGCGACCAAATCCAATACCGCCTCACCGATCTATTCACCGAACAAGAATTCATCTCGGGCCGGCAAGGAATTGAAATCTTCGCCAGCGACACCTATTTCAAAGCCAAACGTTTCTACGTTTACTCTCAAGACGACCCCCTAGATGAAATAATCAACGCCACCGAAGACATCAACGCCCTCCTTGAACTCCCCGCCAGCCCGCAAATTGATGCCGGCGAAGTCACCAGAATTTTCGCCCTCCTTCCCGCCACCTACGAAGCCTTCACCGAACTCCGACCAACCTACGATCTAATTTCCAAAGTAGTTGCCGCCAGTGGCCAAGTTCAAGTATTTGCCGATCCAATTTTCATCAGCGAAATCGCCGCCTCTCCAGAACTACTCACCGAAATCGCCACCTCTCCTGATCGCAACTTTTCCTTTATCCCCGACCGTAAACTCATCTTCCCCAGCCAATCATTTGATTTCACTTCCGAAAAAATTCTCTCAATCCCAGTAGATGAATTACTCTTTACTCATCAAAAACCCGGCAAAGTAACCACCTATATTCAAACCTCAGATTTCGTTTCCCTCACTAACGAAAACACCATCGAAGCCAACAACCTCTGCGTTATCCCCGGTGAAATCAATTGGATCAAAAATGAAGCCAACAATTACTTTGTCCAAGACAAATACTGTTTCAAAAGCAGCACCGATCAAACATATCTAATCGAACGCTTCATCGGTGATCCAGTTACCTTCAAAATGCGCCCAACCCTCGAACTCAAAATCCCCGAAGGCACCAAGCCCTCTACCTATCGCGGCATTCTCACCTTCACCGAAATTTAAGCCTTCGAACCTTTAATCCAGCCCTTAAAACGCTTCCACAAAGCAGCGCCACCTTTTCCTTTTGCCTCTTCCTCTTCCACACCATCTTCCACAAACTCAAACCCTCTTCCATCCTCAATTAAACTACCCACCACTACTAAAGGCTTTTCTCCAGTCGCCTCGCCCGCATAAACCTCTTCCTCAAACCATTTCATTGGATTAGTTTCATCGTCAAAATTCACCGCCTCAAATTCTGATGAGCCCAAACCATCATCCTCAGGCACAACATCCGTCAATTCCAAAACTGAATCCTCATTATCATCAGCCTTTTGCTCTTCTAACAACTTTTTCAACTTTTCACCTGCCTTGGGATCACGAATTGTCGGCATTTTATCAAAATCCAAAATAAATCCATCAGCATCAAACGCACCTTCTTCATCCTTAGAACCATCATTTTCAACCTCATCTTCAAGCACAAATGAAGGCAATGACGGTGTCACTGGGAAAAAAGGCGCTTGCTCTTCAACCGGAAAATCCGGCTGTGGAACAGTTTCCATCGCCGCAGTTTCACCAATAGAACTCGAACCTTTTGGATAAACAAACTTCTGCGACAATTCTGGCACTGGAACCGCCAATTCATCTGGCGTCGGAGTTTCCGGATGTACATCAAAAAGATCATTATCCGGCGCCGGCAAAACTTCACTCGAAAATAAACCCCCATCATCCAAACCATCTAATGACTCTGCCGCCGGTGGCACCGCCTGATATTCACTAGAACTCACCGACTCCAACATCGCCTCCCCAACTGCCGGCAAACCAACTCCTGACAAAGCACTTAACTCATCAATCACATCCTGACTCAAAGGCTCCTGTGGCGCCGCTAATAAATCATTAGAAGCCAATGACTCTTCGGGCGCGACCAACATATCACTTGAGGCATAACCTGCCCCCGGCTCAGACTTTGGCAAATCAAGCAAGGGTGGCGGCGGCGCAGTCGGTGGCGGAGTAAAAGGAGGTTTTAACGACACCGAAGAATCAACCTCAACAGCCTCAGCATCATTTTCTTCATCACCCATTCCCAAAACTGCCAAAACATCATCAGATAAAACACCAGCCAACACTATCGGCTGTGTCTGTTTACCTTCTTCCTTGCTTAAAGGTTGCTGCGGCAACTGAGTAAAATCAATCTCCGAAGGCAACGGTTGCCCTGAACCATTAGCAACAGGTTTCCCCAATCCTTTATTTCCAAAATTCGACATTTATACAAATTTATCACTTTTCGCGCGCAATTCTAAATCATTAT
>CAYGJQ010000006.1:28701-32745 GCA_964350285.1 uncultured Candidatus Peribacteria bacterium
GTTGAAGCCATAGCTAAGTAGAGGTAGGACTGCGACATATGGTTCTAAATCATTATCAAAAAATGTCAACCCCGCCCCCCCAACTCCCTAACCCCTAGCCCCTAATCCCTAATACCTATCCCCCCCCTACCTCCCCTCCAAACAATTACCACTCAGTTGATTAACCGCCGCAAAATTCACCCCGGCTTGGAAAATACAACTCCCAACATCCACCGCTTTCATCATAAACTCACCGCGCGCTGAAATATTCACATTTTCCCCAAGCTCAGCAATATTTGCTGAATTCAATCTCACCTTATCCAAGGCAAACACTTACACATCCCGCGCCAACTTCACAAAAGTACCTAGCTCACCACTACTAGAAACCACGTCTAAATCATCATTCACATGAATATCCGCTCCCTGCCCCACCACCGCTTTCCGGGGCGACTCAATACAAAAATCATTCGCCACCACCTTACTATTTTCCCGCACAATGGCGTTACCACCGTGAGCCACCATTGTCAGCGTCTTATCAATATCAATCTGCCCACCACCTAAAGCCACTGCAAACGCCCCATCCAAATACAATCGTGCCGCATTCACCTTAGCCCCACGACCAATCGAAGCCGTCGCCCGCGCATTCACATCCCGCCCAATCAAAGTTAAATTCTCCGCCACTTTTAATTCTGCTTGCTCAGCAATCACTGCTTGGGTTTCACCGGAAATATAAACATCCTCAGCTTCAATCCTCGCCGAACGCGCCACATTGGCCCCACCATCTTCAGACAGCAACGCCACATTTACCGCCTCAATATCAACATTTTCTTTCAAATCAACTCCTTCCCGTCCATCCAAACAAAATCTTCCCTTCAATTTCAATTGATGATCAGCCGTTACTGAAATCGCACACGGAGAATGCACTTCCAAACTTGAACGTTGAACATCAAAATCAATCACCAAATTTCGATGACTACCATTCACCACGCCGCCATCAGAAATATAATCCTCCAAATCAGTTTCATTCTTCGCCATAAAATCACCAGAACAAACCACATCTCCAGCATAATCTGTTTTCATTTTACAAATAGCAGCTGGAATCGGCACATTTCCACAAGCAACCAATTGGCCAGTCGACCGCGAAACACCTTCATCAGCTTCTGCTGCACTTACCGCTTGATCTCCGCCCCCGCCATCACAGCTATTCGCCGGACGATAATAAATTCGCACGCGATCACGATGATCCTCAACAGTCGAACACAAAGTCCCGGTTTGCTGATCATTATTTAAAGCATACTCATCATTGTCAGGGTTATCAGCGTTCAAATCACCTTCTTGAATTCCACAACCACCACTCAACGGTGATTCAAAAATCCCATCAGGACCATTTTGGAAACTAATCACTTCAGCATTTCTAAAACCAAACGTTGCTTTCACTGATTCCTTCACCCCCGGGGTATTAAATCCATAGTTACTAATCTCCACATAATTCCCCCGCGCATCCTTGCCTCGATAAACGTGCACACCATCTACATCATCCTGATTCACCCGGTCCTTCCCATCAACCAAAGCAAACTGTCGACCATTAACGGTCAACGGAATTTCCGCTCGCCCCACGCCAGCCGGCGTCGACCGCACACTGCCCACAAAAACATTATTACCAGTGTTAGCAGCATAATTAATGCCCAAATCAAACGTAGCTTCACAAGAAGTTGTCTCTTCCATCACACACACAGCATTACAACCATCGCCATCATTACGATTACCGTCGTCACATTGCTCACCGGCCTCTACTAAACCGTTGCCACAAACTGATCGACAAAGCTCATCGGTTTCATAATAAACCCGCACCCGATCACGATCAGAATGAGTGGTGCTACACAGCAAACCTTCGCTACCGCCGATTGCAATATTATATTCATCACGGAATGGATCACTAATTCGCACGTCCTCTTCATTAATTCCACAACCCTGACCTTCCGTAATTTCAAAAGCTCCATCCGGACCATTAATCACATCCACCACCTTCGCACTTTCTAAACCAAACCAAGCCTTATACGACTCGCGCGATAAAGTATTATTAAATCCATAACTACTAATTTCGAAATAAGAACCGCTGGCATCTTTACCACGTTGGACGTGAACACCTGGCACATTGTCTTGGAATTCACTCGCCAATTCATCCACAATCGGCGCCGCTCCTTCACCAGTTGTTAATGGAATCGGCACACCATCTTTCCCAAGTGACTGTACGGCATTCGATCCCAAGAAAATTTCTCGACTCAAATTCGCAATATTCGCCACGTCGCTTACCGTGTGATTGCTAGCGAACCACACATGCATATTCAGTTTCGCCTGACAGCTAGTTTTTTCCTCAATCTGACACACTGCTGAACAACCGTCACCATCAGAAAAATTGTTATCATCACAGGCTTCGCCTTCTTCTACCACTCCATTCCCACAAAACGCCGGTGGTTTTTGGGTACACACATTAATCTTCGCCAACGCAAATTCGCTCCCAGCGGTATAATCCTGACCTTGTTTTACATAAAAAACCAATCGATCAACTAAATGATTAGCAATTGACCGATTCGCCACTCCATTATCCGAACCAAGTCCACCATTCACCTGATAACTCTGCACCAAACGATTGCCTAAATACATATCGACATCCGCCTTTTCCACTCCACCATCATCAGTTCCCGCCAATGAACGTAATTCCAAATTATTCACATAACGCGGCGGATCAAATACCACTTCCATTCTTTCCTGCTCGCCCCGCGAATCAATCTCATCATTCTCTTGTCCCCCAACCCCCAGACCACGATTCAAACGATGAGTTAATTGATGTTTCAAATCATTTTTAAATCCAGTAACTCGCGCCGAGCCACCAAGCAAAGACCAAGTACTCGAGCCCAAACCAACAGTCTGACCATCTTCCGACCACCGATCGGTCACCCCATCGACTTGCGAAACAAAATCGACAAAACTCACCTCCTGACACTTATCCTCTAGCTGACACACCGCCGAACAACCATCACCATCGATAGTATTGCCATCATCACAAACTTCCGTTGCTTCCTTTACGCCATCGCCACAAACTACACCGTCACCACGTTCTTCCAATGTGAAACAAAGATCTTTAAAGGCAATTCCCGGATCAGTCGCCCGATCGGTTCCGCCTTTTTCATCGGCATAATGAAGCCTCACTGCTTTAATTCCCGGATTCGAAATCTGAAATCCATAATTCCCCGGCTGACCATCTTTCGCCGTACAAGCATCACCAGTGAAATACAAATCACCAAATGAACCTTCCCGCGGCGTAGTCTCAGCACTACTAGAATAACCAATCACACTTTGATCCAACATTTTGCCGTCAGCTCCATAAGCTACCAGCGACACGCCATGGCCAGTGTGATTACCCGGATTAAAATCCCCGAAATCCATCATTCTTAACGAAAAATCTTTCACCCGCACGCCACTAGCAAATTCAAACGAAAAATCGTTCTTCCGCTGATCCTGAGCCACCACCTCCGCAAACCCAACCCCCAAACAACCGGAGTCCCGACGTTGATCACCATGCGGCGCGCCATAAATTCCCGTGTCCCCCTCATACAACACCTGACCGTTTCCACTACCAGAACTAATTGTTAACAACGGATGAACTTTCCCCGGCCCTTCCACCGACTGTCCAGATTTCAATTCCGCAAAATTCACACAAACTTCATCAGCTTTATTGCGAGTATTAGCTTCCTCACAGGCAAAAATCACCGATTCAATATCATCGTATTCAGCAGGAATCGGATAAACATTCCGTTCCACCACACTACAAGTTTCTAAATCATATAAATCAATTTGAACTTTATTGTTGTATGAAACATACAAATCGCCGTTCACATCAAATTCCATCGCTTGAATATCCGCCAAAGTACAAACTTCACGTGTCGATTTATCTCGTTGATCAAAACGGATAATTGCACCGTCTTCATCAGGCTTACCTTGGAACATATAAAGAAATTTCCCCGCCCGATCCCAAGCCATCGCTTCTGGCGGCGCCCCCGTAAT
>CAYGJQ010000006.1:32755-36369 GCA_964350285.1 uncultured Candidatus Peribacteria bacterium
TCGACGCCCCCGTCGCCAAATCAACCGTCCGCAAACCAGTATTCGTTCCACCAGCCCAAAGTTTTTTAGTTACCGGATTAAACGAAGCCGCTTGATATTCCTGCCCCACATCCAAATCCAAATTCGGCCCTGAATCTAAATTGAAAGCACCAGTCTCACGATCAAAAATCACGACACGCTTACGATCACGGCCATCTTCTTTATCCCCGCTAAAACCATAAATCAGGCCAGTTTCCGGATGGATCGCCATTCCTTCAATATCATAACCCGGCGCCGTCCCAATTACTTTCGTTTGATTGGTATAAGCATCCGAACGGAAAAACACACTATCAGCAACCCCTTGATCATGAATCCCATAAAGCACTGTTGAATCACAACCCAAACTCTCTACTTCACAACGACCACTACAGCCGTCTCCACTAGTTGTATTTCCATCATCACACTGCTCCCCTTCGTCCACTTTCCCGTTACCACAATAATTTTCGCTCTCACAGGTAGACGAACAACCGTCACCATCTTCTAAATTTCCATCATCACATTGTTCACCAGCATCCAGCTCCGCATTTCCGCAATTCGAAGCCACTTGCAACACATTCACCTGAAACCGCTGCTGACTTTCACCATGCAACAACATCAAAAGCATCACCAACCAACTCAACGCCAAAATCCCCAAACTATGAACGCGCAGAAATCTTCCCAAATTTTCACCGGCAAAAATCATAAAGCAATAATCAAAAACAAATTAAACTATTATACAACAAAAAACCCCACCAATCAACCGACTGCCCCAGTTATCTCACTAACACCCAATTCAAATACCGCCTAGCTTCCTAGCTCCTAATTCCTAGCCCCCCCTCCAACCAATTGAAACTATTGCGCCACAAAGCTAAGATCAAACTGCTAACTACTTTTAGCAACACTTACTTCAAAAAAATGGAAAGCCAAAAGCCAATACCGCAAATAAAAATCAGACAATCCGCTGTAATTCTCACTTTCAAAATTTTACTTTTCACATTTTTTGCCGACACAACCTATTGGACCACCACCATCATTACACCTCAACTACTCAAATCACACACCACGCTTTTCCTCAGCCTAATCGGCATCAAACTTACCATTATCTGCTACCTCGTACTTCGCTGGTCAAGTGAACACATCGCTATCGACGACGATTTCATCATCCACAAAAAAGGCATCCTATTCATCAAACAAAACCACATCAAACTAGACACCATCGAAGAAATATCATTCGAACAAGGAATTCTCGGCCGAATTTTTCGCTACGCCAGCATTCACATTAAACAATCCAACTCAGAAACCGACTTCCTCCACGCCATTCCCTACCCGAAACAATTCATTTATCTGGTAGAAAAAAAAATCTCTGAACAATAATCAATGAAATTCCTCCCTCAAAAATATGGCATCACTTGGTTCTTCATCCTCACCGGCGCCATGGCCCTCTGGGCTACCCAATATCCAATCAACAAACTTCTCTCCTCCCTTGATCCTTTTCTCTACTCAACCCTCAGATTCCTTTTTGCAACCATTGCCCTCACACCATTCATTTGGCGAAAAAAGCAAAAACACCCACCAATAAAAAATCACCTCTTCCTCTTCATTGTCACCGGCAGCATCATGGGCGCAATCTCTGCCCTAATTTTTAAAGGAATCAGCCTTTCCAACACCATCGTCGCCTCAATCATTGTAAACAGCAACCCAATCTGGATCGCTTTTCTGGCCCCCTTAATCACCCATGAAAAATTCCCCACAAAAAAACTAATCCCTATCATCATCGGCGTCATCGGCATCACCATTAGCAGCTTAAACGGCCAATCACTTTCCACCGTTTTCGCCAGCAGTGAATTCTCCGGACTTATGCTCCTAATGACCGCCGCCATCCTCATCGCTATCTACACCATCGCCTCCAAAAAACTCGTAGCGCACTATGGCGCCACCACTACCAATTTCACTCTCACCACAATAGCCACCATTGTATTCATCCCCGTAATCATCTGGAATCACAGCCTTCTCAGCGTCCTCAATTTCTCAACCCAAACCTGGTTTTTCGTCATCAGCATGGGGGCACTAGCTACCGCCGTCCCCTACACACTCTGGAAGGCCAGCATGGACCACTTAAGCTCCACTGTCGCCGGATCATTCAAATTATTGATCCCAGTTTTTGCCACCATCTACGCCCTCCTCTTCCTCAACGAACCACTCACTCTCTCCATCACCACCGGCATTCTCCTCACATCTTTCGCCATCTACCAAATCCAAAAACCAACTTAAAATCCGCCACCACTAACGCCCCTTTCGCCTAAAACTCTGAATCCACCGCAGAATAGCCCCCAAAGCACTCCCAACCGGGCGAAACATTCTCGCCACTCTTCCACCAATAGAAACACCTACAGCCTCTTCTTCATCCGGCAACAATGGATAATCAAACTGATTCTCCACACCTTCACTATTTGACTCAACCGCTGAAAGCTTTTGTTCACGCCCCCGCGGAGACAAAACTCCCTGTCTATCCATCCTCGTCAAAATCTTCTCTGCACCATCACCTGCCACCACCCCAATCTCCACATCACTCGCCGCCAATAATTCCATCGCAGCAAAAGACTCTGGATTCGCCAATCCAATATCACAATGATACAAACTCAATTTCGGCACATTGAGACTAATCAACTTCTCCACAAAACTAACCGTGAAAAAATCACGAGCCATCATCAATTCCAAACCACCATCACCAAAAGAAATCCCATCATGCAATCTATCTTCCAAAAACTCTGCCGACGGCATCACCAACCGCAAACGCCCCACCTCAGTCTGATCAGGAAAACGCAAATTTGGACAATTCACCACCTGCACATCCGGCGCCACCAAAGATTTTTGCGCCAATGATACAACTCCAGAATTCATCAAAAATAACGGCCCTGAAAAACTTAAATGCTTCAAAGGCAAATGACTAAGATGCAAACTCTCAAAAGTAAATTCTCCATCACCTAAAAACAATAAAGTCCCAGTCTCTTGCTCCAATACCACATCACGAGCCTCATCCAATAGCTTTTTTAAATCAGTCCCACCTTCCACTCCCGCTTGATACGAAGCATCCAATACTTCCGTGGAAGTACCATCAGCCAATGAAAAATGAGCATCAAAACCACTAAAACCAATTTTCACACCGTCACTAAACGCCTTTGATAATAACGTATACTCTTGCTCACTAGTTGGCATCAAAATTCTCGTTCCCGCAAAAGGAAAAGACATCGTTTGCTTTCCTCTACCATCATATTCAACCTCCTCTCTCACCACTTCTGCCCAAACTGAAATCTCCGGCAAAATTTTAAAGCCATCGACCACCGTTGCCTTTAAACTCTGCCCTTCATTTCCCGTCAATCTTCGCTCATAATCCATCGTTGTCGACAAAATCGTATCTTCAAATGTCACATCACCATCACCAGTTCGATCCACAATCGTCCCATCAGGTCGCTTAACCATATCACCAAAACCAACCGTCATCTCCGGCACCAAATCATTCAAATTCACCACCATCGGCGCCCCTACTTCAACCTCTGCCAACAAATTACGCCTCGGCGACATCGTTGATAAATCAC
>CAYGJQ010000007.1:0-17072 GCA_964350285.1 uncultured Candidatus Peribacteria bacterium
TGGTAACCTTTGATCGTTTCAATTAAGCCTAATTGCTCCAGTGATTGCATCGCCTGCTGGGCGCGCCCTTGGCCAGGGAAGATGGCTTTGTCAGCGGCAGAGATCTCATCGGGGTTTGAGGTGATTTTGTACTCTGCCCCGATGAAATCTAAGGCATTGGCAACTGATTGGAGGTTGCCGGATTTGTAGTCGATGATTGCGATCAAATTGAATTTGTTAAGAGATAGTTCCTTTGGTTGATGGCACCTGGTCGTGGGCTCGGGGGTCGATTTCAATTGCTGCTCTTAGTGCTCGAGCGAATGACTTGAATGCAGCTTCGACCCGGTGGTGTTCGTTGTCGCCGGGATTGAGATACTGAAGGTGAAGGTTCATTTCGGCTTTGACTGCAACTGATTGAAAAAAGTGTGACAACATTTCAGTAGAAAACTCCCCAACTTTTTCGCGTACTGGTTGATAGTTGGTTTCGAAAGCGAATCGCCCACTAAGATCAATGGCGCAAACAATGAGCACTTCGTCCATCGGTAAGATGATTGATCCGTATCGCTTGATACCTTTCTTAACTCCCAGTGCTTCTCGAATCGCTTGGCCGAGAACAATTCCGACGTCTTCGATCAAGTGGTGATCGTCTACTTCGATGTCGCCGGTGGCTTTAACTTTCAGATCGAATAAGCCATGCTTGGCGAACAGTTCGAGCATGTGAGTTAAGAATCCACAATTGGTCTCGACTTGATAGCTTCCGGAGCCATCGAGATTTAGCTCGATCTCGATTTGGGTTTCAGTGTACTTGCGTTGGATTTTAGCGGTGCTCATGATTGTTGGTTTAAGTATGATTGGTAAACGGAAATGAATTGTTTCATTTGTTCCACAGTACCGATTGAGACCCGGAGAGTGTTTTCAATATTAGGACCGGATCTTGGGCGGATACGGATATTGTTGTCGATAAAGTACTGATTTAATTCAGCAGGTTTTTCGGGAACGAAGAGAATGTAATTTGATGAACTGGGGAAATATTTGATGCTGTTAACTTGGAAAAATTCTTCAGTCAATGGCTTTGCTGCATTCATTACTTCATCGACATAACTTGTCATCGATTCGATGTCAGCGAGAGCAGCTCGAGCGGCGATGGCGGCTGGCATATTTACTTCATATGGTCCGCGTACCTTGTTCATTTCAATTACCAATTCGGGACTAGCTAAAAGGTAGCCGATACGCATGGCGGCGATACCGAAAGCCTTTGAAAAAGTCCGACTGATTATGATGTTAGGGTATTTATTCAATAAAGGAACAGCTGTGACTCCAGAAAATTCAGAGTATGCTTCGTCGATGTAAACTATTGAATTTGGAGCCGATTGGGCGATTTTTTCAATGTCTTCAACTGGAGTGAGAGTGCCGGGAGGATTGTTTGGGTTGCAGATGGTGATGATTTTGGTGGCTGGGGTAATCGCGGCCAAAACTTCTGCTAATGGGTAGCTGAGGTCTTGACTGTAGTATGGTTTAACTATTTGATTACCAATAATCCCCGCGCTCTGAGTGAAGATGGCGAAGCTTGGTTGAGGGATGATCACTTGGTCTCCTTCACTACTGAAAGTTCGGAAGATGATGTCGATGCCGCGGTCGGAGCCGTTGGTGGGGAGCACTTGTTCTGGAGTGACATTGGCGTAATTTGCGATGGCAGGAACTAGGTCTTGGTATTCGGGATATGTCGTCAGAGAATCGTTTTCGATGAAATCTTTCAGGGCTTTAATTACATTGGGACTCGGTGGTGCAGTGCGTTCGCTGAAATCTAATAAAAGACCTTCGAATGAACGACGATTGCTAAGTGGTGGCGTGTAGGCCTGCCTTGATTGTACGGGAGGGATGGGTTTTATAATTTGGTTGTTGAGACGAATATTGATAGCAGTGGCATGAGCTGGTAGTCCGTCTTGTTCAGCGAGTGTGGTCACGATTGGGGCCAGTTGATAGAGACCTGCTTCAGTGACTTCTTGCACCTGGATCCATTTGCCGAATGACTCAGTGGAAAGTGGTGGGTACATTTTGGCGAATCCGGTTGTGGGCAAAGTGTGGTTGGCGCCAGTAGCGTAGTCACCGAGAGGTTCGGAGGTATATGGGCCAAGGAAGATGGATCCGGCGTTGTTGATTTTGCGCAGGAAGTAATCATTCTCTTGAGTGATGATCTCTAAATGTTCTGGGGCGTAGGCGTTGGTGATTTCAATAACTTGGCTGCTGTCTTGGGCGATAATGGTTCGGCTGATCTTGAGTGACTCTCTGATGATCTCCTGACGCGGAGCGTTGTTGGTTTGGGTGATAATGGCTTCATTTACTTGGTTTGCGAGGTCTTCGTTGGTGGTGACGAGAATGGCTTGTGAATCTTCAGCGTGTTCGAGCTGAGAAAGAAGGTCAGCGGCGACCCATTCTGGATTAGCAGTTTTATCAGCGATCACCATGATTTCTGATGGGCCAGCGGGCATATCGATCGCTACTTTATTCTGCACCTGGATTTTGGCTGTGGTGACGTATTGGTTTCCCGGACCACAGATTTTTGAAACCGCCGGGATTGATTCAGTACCATAGGCCATTGCTGCAACCGCTTGAGCGCCTCCAACCTTGTAAATCTCGGTGATGCCACAAATATCGGCGGCTACCAGAACCGCGGGATTGCAGGTGGCATCAGGCTGAGGAGGGGTACAAATAATGATCTGCTGACAGCCAGCGACTTTGGCCGGAATAGCGTTCATCAAGACTGTAGAAGGGTAAGCTGCCTTTCCTCCAGGAACGTAAAGTCCAACGGCCTCAATTGGTCGGAATACTCGCCAGACGTTAACTCCTGGTTGAGTTTCGCATTTAGTTTCTTTAGCAATATGAGCTTTGTGGAAGGTTTCGATATTCTGCTTGGCTGCCTTCAGCGCTTCAATGACTTCAGGACTAACTTGTTGATAGGCAGATTTGATCTCTTCATTAGTGACTTTGAGCTGCTGGAGTTCGGCATTGTCGAAACGTTTAGTGATTTCCATCAAGAATTTGTCTCCTTCCGTTTTCACCTGGGCGATGATTTCTTGAACTGTTTCAGCAACCCCGGGGGTTTCTTGGCTACTACGGAGGTTGTTGATCTGGTCGATAATTTCGGGGATGGTTGAACTAGTAGTTTTGATGATTTCCATTATTAATTCGTGGTTAATGTTTCTGCTTGGAGTCTCTGTTTAAGAGAAGTTTGAGAACGGTTTATAGGTGATGTAATGAGAACTGCTTCTGATTCACAAACTGTTGCAAGGATGCGGAGACCGTTTTGCTTCAGGGTTGTACCGGTCTGAGTGAGGTCGCAGATGGCGTCGGCGAGGTTTAGCTGAGGTGTGATTTCAACTGAACCCTTGATTGGAATAATTGCAGATTTGATGCCGTTGTCTTTGAGAAATTTTGCGAGGATGTTTGGGTAGGAGGTAGCAATGCGTTCGTTTTGGAGGTCTTCAATTGATTGGATTGATGATTCGGTTGGCACCGCAATTACTAGTGAACATTGGCAAAAGTTGAGTTTCTCGATCACGTTGGCGTTTGGCTGTTCTTCATAGAGTACATTTTCACCAACTATGCCGTAGTCGGCCACTCCTTGAGTGATGTATTGTGGGATGTCGTCGTCGCGGACGGAGAGGAGTTCGAGGTCGAAGTTTTTGGCTTTGGTGATCAGGGAGCGATCAGTGAATTCGAACTGGAGGCCGAAAGATTCAAGGTATTGGAGACTACCATCACGGAGGCGTCCGGATGATTGGATAGCAATGCGGATTGTTTGGTTAGGTGATTTCATCTTTTTTCATAAAAATTTTAAGAAAATTTCATATTTGGTTGGTAGGGTGAGGGGTGTCGCGACAATGAGGATGTTATTCAGGTTAGTGCGAAGGCGAGACCTTCTAGTCATGTCGTATAAAGGTGAAGGTCACACTGGGTGGTGTGAAAGGGACTGAATAGTGGGAGGAAAGCGGGAATTCGTTTTTTAACTGCTAACAGGCCTGTCTTTACTGGTACCCGTTGATATAATCAGCCACCTGAGCACGAGGAATGGTCTTCTGATCACCGCTGCTCATTACCTTAATTGTCACCTCTCCCTTCGCTGCTTCATCTGGTCCACAAATCACTACAAAAGGAATCTCTTTCTTGTCGGCATACTTGAACTGCTTACCAATTTTTGCTGGCTCGGGATACATTTCGGCGTTGATTCCTGCTGCTTGGAGATCAACGAGAATAGATTGAGAAGTTGCTACTGATTCATCGTCGAAAACAGTTACTAGAGCGTTTGAGTTCAAGCCCACTTCATTGAGCAGACCTAGCTCTTCCATTGCGACTACGATCCGATCGAAACCGAAGGCAATACCCACACCACTGAACTTTTCCTTGGTGAACATACTGCATAAATCGTCATAGCGACCACCGGCGCATACTGAGCCAATTGGCACTTTAGGAAGCACTACTTCGTAGACGACACCAGTGTAGTAATCAAGGCCACGAGCGATAGAGGGGTCAAAGACTAAGTTCTTCTCTTCGACTCCGAAACCTTTGGCGAAAGAAATGAAGTTTTCAATCTCAGATGTGTCGAAAGCTGATAGTTCTGATAATTTTTCATCATTTGATCCCTTGATATTCAGGGCGGCCATTACTTTTTCTGCAGTTTCCTTGGGTATAAATTTACTCAGCTCAGCAATAACTTTATCGGGACCAATCTTTTCTAGTTTGTCGACCACACGAATTACAGCATTGTGTTGATCTTGAGCGACTTTAAGGTCGTCGAGAATGGTATTCATTAGACGACGGCTGTTGAACTTGATTTCAAACTCTTGAAAGCCAAGAGAAGAAAAAACTTTACTCATAATTGCTGCAATTTCAGCGTCGGCTACCAGACTTGTGCTACCGATGATATCAACGTCACATTGATAAAATTCTCGATAACGTCCTTTGGCTGGTTTGTCAGCCCGCCAAACACGCCCGATTTGATAACGCTTGAAAGGCATTGGAAGGTTTTGCCAATTTGCAGCTACTACACGAGCAGTGGGAACGGTTTGATCGTAGCGGAGACAGATATCGCGATCTCCGTTATCTTTGAAGCGATAAGTTAGTTTATTGCCTTCATCTCCGTATTTTCCAAGAATTGTTTTAGCGTATTCGATGGCGGGAGTTTCGATAGCATCGTAGCCGAAGTTGATAAAAACTTGACGGATTTTATCCATAACGTATTGGCGCTTAGCCATTTCCTTTGGAAGAAAGTCACGAGTACCTTTGAGGATTTCTGGTTTAACTAGTTCTGACATTTTTGAGTGGTTAAGTGTGTTGATTATAGAGAGTAAAAAGGGAAATAAAAAATCTCGCTGTGGGGCGAGATTTGGTGGAATTAAGTTGTTGCGGCACCTACTTTTTAAGGCGATCGAGCATCATCTTGTATCCACCAAGTCCATGATGGAGCCAATGAGCTACACGAGTAATTGTGGCAGTGCTAACACCAGTTTCTTTATTAATTTTACGATATGGGGTTTCTTGATCTACCATTTCGGCAACTTGAAGACGTTCGGCCATTGCTTTGAGCTCGCTTAATGTGCAGACATCACGAAGAAAATTTTTCGCTTCTGCAGGTGTTTCAATACGGCTCATTGCCTGAAACAATTGCTTCATCTGTGTTGTATTAAGTTCTTTTTCGTTCATTCGGAAAAACATCTAAAGCGTTTTAATGTGGTAAAACGCCGATATATTATCACTAAATCGAGGAATGTCAAACGAATTCTCGGTTTAGTACTTAGGGACTAATAATATCACTCTTATATTGGTTACTTCAATACAAAAGATTAATTTTTTAGAATGATACTCTGACGGCACTGCCCTTCTCTCGATCATTTTTCACCTCAAGATATACCTCGATTTCCTGTTTTAGCTTTTCTAAATGGGAGATAATACCCACTGTTTTGTTTTCTGACCGAAGAGATTTCAGGGTATCAAACACTATCTGTAGCGACTCTTCCTGATCAAGAGTGCCAAAGCCTTCATCGAGAAAGAAGAAGCTTTGTTTTGATTTACTGAGTTTTTGAACGCTGTCAGCTAAAGCTAGGGCAAGAGATAATGAAGCTTGGAATGACTGACCTCCGGAAAGAGTTTTAACCGATCTTACCTCTCCGTTGTTGAGAAAATCACGAACTTGGAAACTATTGTCGTCGGTAATCTCTAGCTGGAGCGCTTGACGGGTGAGACGATGGAAACGCTGATTGGCGGATTGGCAGAGTTCTTGGAGGTAGACTGAAGAAACGTAATTTACAAAGCCGCTGCCCTTGAAAAGATTTTTGAGGATGGTGATGTTTTCACCACGGTTTTGTAAGGAAGCGAGTTCTTTGGCAAGTTTTTGTTGGTCGGCAATTGATTTTTCTAGGGTCGCTAACTCTTTGTCTAAGGAACCTAGTTGTTGATTTAAGGAGGTGACTTCATTTTTAGTGACAGAAATTTGTGCTAGTAGCTTTTGATACTCTGCTTCGTTGTAATTCAGTGATTTGAGTTCGGATTCAATCTTCGTTACTTCAGATTGAAAAGATTGAAGAGATTTTTCTTCAGCAGAAATTATGCCGGCGAGATTCTCTTTCTCTTTTTCGAGTTTAGTGATGGCTTCTTCCAGCTCCTGATATCGTGATTCAATTGTCTTTAGTTCCTGACTGAGAGACGCAGTCTCTTCACTGATAACGGCGAGAGTTTTTTCTGTGTAATCACTGAGTTTTAAAACCGACAACTGTTGAGTGAGCGTTTGAGATTGGGCTGATAAAGCGGAGTGGGACTGCTGAAACTCTTGAAGTGCGGTGCTATAGCGCTGAATGTTTTGCGTTAGCTCCGCCAGCTGATTCTCGATAACCTCCTGCTCTTTACATAGGAGAGAGAACTCTTCTTGGTGGGATTTGGAGTCTGCTAAAGCTTTGTTTACGGCTTCTTCATTGGCGTGATCAAACCCTTCCCATTTGAAAGACCGCTGATGAAGCTCTAGTTTCTGCTCCTGTTCTTGGAGCTCAGAGATGACTTTTTGTTGCTGTTCAGTTTTGGTGGATAACTCGATAAGCTGCTTTTCGCATTTAGACAACTCATCCTTGGAGTCAGTGATTTTCTTTTGGATATCAGTCATCTGCTCAGTGACTTGCTTGGGCTGGTGGATTTCTGGATGTGCTTTCGATCCACACAAAAGACATGGCTTACCGGGCACTAATTCAGCGGCATATTGACTGAGATGCTGACGAACTGAGAGCTGGGATTTTTCGGCTTCATATTTGTCTAATGCTCGCCTGAGATCTTCTTTTTTAGCAGCTGGATTGTGTTGAGAAATTTTTTCAATTTCAGTGGTCAATAATTTTTGGTCTTCCTCTAACTTGGCGATTGATTCGGAAATAACTTTTTTTGCGGTGAACCAGGCTTTAACTTCAGTCAAATCTGTAATTTTGGCGAGGGACTTTTGTTTTTCAGCAACTTGAGACTTGAGTTTGGAAGATTGAGCCTGAAGAGATGCTTGTTTTTGCTGTTCCTCTTTAATTTTTTTCTCTCCATTTGTGATGCGTTCCTGTAATTTAGCGATTTCAGCTTTTGAAGATTGGATAGAGTTAATGTTTTGGAGGTCTTTGATCTGATCGCTAAGCTTTGAACGATTGTTGTATTTAGACTTAACCTCGTCCCAGGTTTTCTGATGTTGGGTAAACTCCAGAGTTTTTTTGGATAGAGACTGCTTATTGCTGGCAACGCTTTTTAAGAGTGATTCAGACCGCTGCTTTGATTCTTTGAGCTTATCAACTAAATTGCTGAATTGGCGCTCTTTATTTTCTAGTTGATCGAGATTTTGACGAAGCTTGAGTAACTGTTCGTTAATTAGTTTTCGCTGATTCTGTTTTTCTTTGATTTTCTCTGGATCGATTTCACCGATGTTTGTGAGTTGACCTGAAATATTTTGGATCTTTTCGTTGTTGGCGACTTCTAAATCACGGGTTTTATCGTATAATTCGTATTTGTGAAGGTTGAAAATTTCTTTCATCATGGCAGTCCTCTCTTTGTCACCAAGTTCTAGAAATTCTTTGAATTTGCCCTGGGGAATGATGATGGTACGGCGAAAATTATCGTAGCTCAACCCGATGATCTCTTCGGCTGTTAGTGAAGAGATGGGCTCCCATGATTGATCATCATTTTGTTTGTAGGCTTTGCGGTCGAAAGTGCGGATGTCACGAAACTTCTTACTGTTGCGCTTGGCGGAAACGGTGAATCGATATTTTTTTTTATCAGCGGCCGCGAAAATGAAATCGATTAATAACTCGTTGGACTTGAGATTCATCATGTTGTAGCCGCGGTTGTCCTTCTTGTTGAGTCTCTCAGTCTCACCATAAAGGGCAAAAGAAATAGCCTCGAGGATGGAAGATTTCCCACTGCCAACTGCACCAAAGATCCCGAAAATATGAGAGTCGGTGAGCCTTGTGAAGTCGATTTCAGCTTCGTCTTGATAGGAGTATAGACCTTTGATTTTGAGATTTAGTGGGAGCATTTAGCGTGATTAATTGTGGATTTCATTTTTTTTCATAAAAATTTTCGAAAAATTTCATATTTGGTTGGTAGGGTGGGGATGTCGCGGCAATGAGAACGTTATCAGGTTAGTACGAAGGCGAGACCTTCTAGTCATGTCGTATAAAGGTGAAGGTCATTCTTGGGTGGAGTCAAAGGGGCTGAATAGCAGGCAGGAAGCGGTAATTCGTTTTTTACTACTATCAGGCCTGTCTTTACTCCTGCGCCACAATTTCTTTAAATAACTCCTCTATCTCCTGATTCGGCGCCTGCCCGTGTTTATGCTCAAAAAACTCACCAAACAAATCTTTAATATTCTGATTCAAATCAATCGAACGATGCTGCCGCTCGCCCACTAATTTATCAACATTCTTTACCATTGGAATAATATTCCCAACAATCCCGTCGTGGGCCTGATGTATTAAACGTCGTTCAGCAGATGTGAGAAAATCATCGGTTTTCATTGTTAATTCAACCAGAACGTTGGGGTTAGCGTTAAGCCAAGAAACTGCCGCATCTACTGATTCAAAACTTTGGCGCACTAAACGGCGTCCGGTAGTTAGCCTTAATGGTTGATAGGAGATAGATTTCCCTGGTTCAGCTTCGAGAATTACCACAAACTTGTCTTGTTCTGCTTCGCTCATACTGTAGGCCAAAGGACTACTTGAATAAACAATTGGACATGGCTCTTCGGCTATAAGTTGGTGCTTGTGCAAATGACCGAGGGCAACGTATTGAATCGCTTGAGGAATGTTTTCAGAATAAACTGGCTGAGCGCCGCCGATGTGGAGAATGGGTTTTTCGTCGTCTGGTTCTTCCAGCGCTGTCTCCCCTTTTTTCACAAAAAATAAATGGGTCATTAAAATATTTACCCCCTTTTCGTCACAGTACTTGTCGGCTATGTTTTGCCATTTCTCCTGAAGGACAGCACGAAGTTGAGCTTCGGGATTGTCGCAGCCGAGGTGTTTTTTGAGACGAATCTCGTTGGCGTAAGGAGTGAGGATTAAACGGAGTGGCGGCTGGTTGGGGATTTGCAATTCGATGAAACCGGGCTCGGAGGCTGTGACTTTAACCCCGGTGTCCAAATCAAACTTTTTGATCTCCGTATCAGGATATCCAGCAAGAATAATTCCGGATTCGCGGGCTAGAGGGTTTGGCGCTTGGATGCGATCAGGGGAATCATGATTTCCTGCGATTACTACTACTGGACGTTGGCCATATTTTGAAAGCTTGGCCACGGTTTGATAAAAAAGATCAATTGCATCAGTTGCTGGGTTGAAATTGTCGAAAATATCTCCAGCAATTAAGACGGCATCAACTTCTTGTTGATCGGCGATATCGCAAATTTCTGCGAGGACAGCTTTCTGCTCCTCGAGTCGAGAAAACTGTTCCAAGCGTTTACCGAGATGCCAGTCAGCGGTGTGGAGGATTTTCATGAAAATTGATTAGGAGACCCAAAATAACACAAAGTAGGTCTCCAAGCGATGTTGACGGAGGTGGAAAAACGATGCTGAAATTACTGACGTTGGCGCCAATTACCGAAACCAACTAAGAACAAGAAGATAGCCATAATGAGGTGGAGCCAATCTCCAGCATCATTTACTTCCATGTAGCGGAGGAGAACAGGGCCAGTAGTTGCAAAGCCGGCAATTGCGAGCAGAGCATAAATTAGTCCGAATATTCTACCAAACCAGATAGCCCCTTGGCCACCGAGATTAGACCGATAAGACCAGTGAGAAAATGAGTGACGTTGTGACGGGTGTCTACTTCGATCAGAGCGAATACAGGGTCCTGATAAAAACCCAGGATTCCCATAGTGATAAAAATTACGCTGATGATGCCAATGATTGCTCGAGGCATGGCTTGAATATTAGGAAACTGTTCTTGTTATTCTAACATTTATCAGCACTAGCGACGAGTTTACTAGAGATGATTTCGCTCAGTATGGCGGTTGATTTCAGTGAAAGGGATGCCGGCAATCATCATTTCAATCCCCTGTTCTCGCAACTGACCATAGGCGATTTGGCGCTTGTTTTCCTCAATAACAAAGCAGGCGTCTTTAAAATCATGAATAAAATGGTGATCGAGAGCACCAAGATCAAGCTGATGCTTGAGTTCCTGATAAATCATACTTTTATCATCAATCGCATCTTCGTCAACAGCGGCTTTTAAAGCTTGGTGAAGCAATAAACGGTCGGCAATCTTCTTGAGTACTAGTTCAATTTCATTGGATTTCCCAGAGTCAAAAAGTGAAATTAGTGACTCGCCGGTGTACTGGTAAGCGACAACCTGAAGCTCTTTTGCGGCTTCGACTTCATCAGGATAAATCCCTTCCATGTAACCAGCCTCGAGGATGGTGCCGTATTCATTAAAACCTTCCATCATAGAAACACCAGCGGATTCGCTGAGAATCTTTGTCACTAAGGGAGATGTCGTTTCTTCCAAGGCTTCGAGGTGATCGTTGCTGAACTTATTCGGATCGAGAGCTAACTCGTGGATTTGATTACTGTTGTGGCGGCGTTCATGGGTGGTAACGTGGCGAGCGTCAGATTTACTTCCTTCCAATATATCGGGGCTGATGTTGATAGTAGAATGATCATTTATGCTGACGTAACCGAGGGTGTTTTGGCCGCGGAGACTGAAATCAACTTGGACCTTATTTCCACCGGCGGCGCCAAGGATTGTGTTGATATTGTCGAGGATATGGTGGAGACGGTTTTTTTGAACGCGAACGCCGTGATCAAGGACGAAATCAATCCCGGTATTTTCGGGACTGGCCATGTCTTCTAAAACTGGACGATAGTCCTTGAGGTCCACGAATTGTCGGTGGCTTTCCATAAATTTCAGTTAAGTGACTAGAGGATAAACAGCGACTTTGTCGAGAATCAAGATAAATGCCAGACTGCATGTTGTTGAATCTGCTCCAACAGGGGTTTCATTTTTGGCTTATTTAAGGTATAATCATGAGATTACATTCAACTTTTAAAGATGGCGCTTGCGCTCCCAAAATTAAGTAGACTGAAACCAAAGAGCCAAGAAGAACTTTATGGCCGACTCTTGGGGAAGGAACGTGTCCGTGGAAGTAGTGAATTTTGGAATGAGTACAATGAGCTAATCAAAGAGGTTTCGGTGAAGGATGTTCCATTGAAGCGCTCCTTTTATGAGACTTTGATGGGAGTGTTTGAAAAAAATCCTAAGCTAGCTAAGAGCAAAGCTAAACTGCGACATTATGTGGCGGCGACATTGTTGAAAATTTTCAAAACTGGGTTTGATGGCGACCTGTTTCATCGGGGAGAAAAAATCTCTGCGATAAGCGATGGCCAACTAACTTTGAAAGTAAAAGGAACTGATGGCGCAATGGTGGATGTGAATTTTGACCTAACTCGTGATGTAGACGGGATCAATTCTCGGGAATATGCACGAAAGTACCAACGAATGTTAGGCAAGAGTCGTCGGAGTTTGATGGCCTTGAAAGTGGACATTGGACAAACAGTTAGCGAGCGGTTAGCGATTTTGAAAAAAACAAATACGCTCTATAGCGCGATGCAGTTTTTGCGCTTGAAAACTGATTTTGATGGACGATCCGACCTGTATTTTCAGCTGCAGAATCAAGGTTATCTCAAGAGTCTCGGAGACACCTACAGCGATACGGCGAAACAAAATTCGGCAATGCATCGGTGGTTGATTGACTTCTACTCAGGAACGCTAGGATCTTCAGGGGCTTCACGAGGAGGGAGACGAAGGGGGCCAAGCGGAGATTCAGATGATGATCGATCGAGTTACGATGATGTCGATGCTCCAGACTCCCTAAATGATTCGGATTCCACTTCGGCTCCAGATGTGACGCTGGCTAGTGCACCGAGTGGGACGCCGCGGATGAGTAAGATGGAAAAGCTGAGAATGGAGTTGCCAGGGATCAAAATTGAATACGATAAAACTGATAAGTCTTATACGATTTCATTGGATGGTTGGGAAAAAGGGATTAAGAAGAAGTTAACTCCAGCCTCTGGCGGAAAATGGGTGGTGGAAGGTGTTGCGGGAAATTTCAGCTTAAAGGAAGCTGTCTATTTCGCTTATACAGTGATGAAAACTTTGGACCGGGCAAGGCTGTTATTTTATTTCAAAGAGCCGCATCCATTCAAACTAAAAGGCGATGAATTGATCTTCGTTGAAGAACCAGGAAGAGAACATTCGATGATGAAAATTCCAAGTAATTTGAAAAAGCACTACGGAACGATTCTAGGGCAAGTAAATGCGCTGGCGGTGGAGTTTCATAAGTACTGGAAAGAACTGGAAAAAAAACGAACTGCAAAGAAAATTCTGGAAAATAAATCGAAACCTTCAGAGCCACTAAAACCAATTGCACCGGTGCTGCCGCCTAAACCACCAGGTCCCAAAAAGAAACCAGAAAAACTAGAGCCGCCACGAAAAACTCCTTCAACTCCGCGAAAAGTTCCAAATCTAAAGGAAAAGCCAAGTGAGGTAATGAAGTTATTGCGAAAATGGGATAAGGCTCTCGATAACTTTATCTATGATGTGTCAGCAAATGATCCGAAGGCAATAGATCGCTTTAAAAAGTTCACTGATTTTTATCAGCGATTGGTGAATACAATGCAGGATTTGGAATCTAATGGGAAGGCGTCATCGGCGTTGAAGGGGTTTTATCGCTATTTCAAATCGAAGTATTTAAAGATGAAGGATGCAGTCAAAGGGAATAAAATTGAGCCAAAAAAATTACTGGTGGCGAGGAAATGGCTGTTGGATAGTTATTTGAAATCGGTTTTGGCTAAAGACAAATATCGACTATCTAGCGATCGGAGAACTGTTTATGTGAAAGGGAAACGTGGCGAATTGGCTGTCGGGAGAGAAACTGGAAAAGGCTGGAAGTCGAATACATTTTCTTACTTAATGACGGATATTAGGAAGGCGGCCAGTTTAAATCATACGATCTTGAGATCCTGGGAGGATTATAGCCACCACCACAAAGGAAGAATGTTCAAAAGCAATAAACGGCCGTTTTATTATGCCAAAAATAATCTTGTTTTCAGCAATGGGATTTATTTGATGTGGCTGACTGAATTTAACACTAATAAATGGACCTCAAAGGTTTTGGGGCGTAAAAACTTTCCCAAAGGAGCGCAGGGAGAAAAAATGATTGCTGAGGTTTTGAAAGCTTTCAATGACAGATATGAAAAAAGGGAAGGCTACCGCTCACAGATTGAACGAGCAGAAAAACAGAGTCGCGCAATAGTTAAGTATATTCGGGACAGCATCCAGATGTGGTCTGACAAACCCGCTAAATTGAGTGGTATTTTGAAAGCTCAAACTGATAATCTCAAAATCTTAACCCATAATCTGAGAGTTCTGAGAGGGAGGATTTTGGCTATGGAGAAATATGGAACTAATGTTGATCGACTTAAAAAGCTAGCCGCTGAATCTCAGGTGCGAATTGAGAAACTCTACAATTATATGAAGAAGCTAGGTTTTGACCGGGCGGGAGCTAGTGTTTCTCGAAAAGCGATGGATAGCGTGGGAATCCATATGTTGAAAACATATATTTCGCGACTTGGTTTCAATCCAAAAAGTTATGAAATTGTTTCGTCGCGATTGATAAAAATCAAAGTGGCGGGAATGCCGGAACTGCAACTGGTGAGAACCACCTCAGACTCATGGGAAATAAAAGGAGTTTATACTGGAGTACATTCAGGCGAAAAAGTGAAAACTGCTGATGGATCGAGTGGTATTTATCGAGGCGGGTTTACAAAGGTGATTCCGCTGCAACAAGCGATGTATATCTCAATTAATATGATGAAGAATCTGAAGCAGAATTGGAAGGCCTCAATGGAATCTGGATATGGATTAGGGAAAGGGAAAAAGCACCCGATATATCTAGATGGGAAAGCCATTAGACTGGCGACTTCTTGGAGCTGGACGAATCCGGCGATATTGGATTTTGATAAAGCACCATTAGCCGGGGCCAACTATAATGGACTGAGAGATGTGTTGCAAAAATCACTCTTGAAATGGTTGCGGGCGGAATATCGCAAGTATAAGACTGATCCGAAAAAGTATGCCACTGCTGGTGATAAAAGATCACCAAGCTCAACTACTCCACCGGTAAAAAAGAAGCCGCTGAAAAAAGCGCCTAACGCTGGGCGCAAAGCACCAAAGCGCAGACTGCCAGCACGGACAAAGGGAGCGTTACTGAATAGGTTGAAAACGAAACTTAATTCGCTTCCGGACAATACTCAGTTTGGTAGCGGGGATGTAGTGAGCTGGAAAACAGCAGCGCCGAGTAGTTGGTGGAATCGTTATATTCCATTTAAAGGGCAACCATCTGCTCTAGCGAGAACTAGTGTTAATGCCCAGGTCAGTAATTCATTGTCGAAGTCTGAATATCAGCAAATGATGAAGAGTCTAAAATTGGACCGGGCAATGGTGGAAAGAGCGATTAAGCGGCATATGCTGAATTTCATAAAACGAAAAGCGCTGAATAGTGGACTGACTGCAGCGAAAGGAGTGACAAAAAAATATGCAACGCAAACCTTAAAGAAAAAGCTGATGTTACTGGATGAAAAGATGAATCTGGTAGCGAAAAAATTTGGCATTCGCCCAGATCAAGCTTTGGACTTATATGCGAAATATATTAAATGGTCTGGCATCCGCACACAGGCGAAGCTGGAGGAATTCATGTATCTGAAATTGCCGGCAATTGAGAAGTCATTGAATAGCTTTGTTGGCTTTGCTTGGACTGTTCGATAAATTGATTTGACTTTAATTTTCAACTCACCTAGAATCGCAACGTACTATTACGATAGAACGTTTATTTTTAAGTGATGTCTCAAAAAAAGTTTAAAAAAGAACTGGCCGAAGTGATGGCCAATATCCACGATCCGAAACTGCTGAATGAGTTTTTGGAACGGATTTTGACGCCTGGTGAACATGATGAAATTGCCGTCCGCCTGCAAATTTTTAATCTGCTGCATCAAGGTGTGCCACAAAGAAAGATTGCGGCGCAGTTGGGTGTGAGCATTGGCACAATTAGCCGGGGGGCGCGGGAAGTGAAATATGGGGGGACTGATTTTTCAAAAATTCTTAAAGCTTAGTAATGATCAGCTATCGAACTGTAAAAGAAGGATTGCTGGAAGGACGGATGTCGATTCCAAATACTGCGGCGCATGAAGTCTTTGGAAAGATAAAGGGGCTTTCGCAGCAGAAGTTTATGTTGGAGTCGAAGGATGTTTCGCATATTTATGGACGCTTGAGTTTGATTGGGATTGATCCGATGATTAGAGTTTCTGGGAAGGATGATGAGTTTCGAATTGAGGCGTTGAATCTACGAGGAAGGGAAATTCTGGAGCTATTGACGGATGAGGATTTGGCGATCTGTGATCAATTTTCGAGAAATGAAACTGGTGTAACTGGGAATATTGTGAAGACCAAAGAAATGGTGGAAGAGACGAAACGGTCGATGAAAAAAAATAGCGCCCAAATGGTGAGACTATTGTTGGAAAAGTTTAAATTGGAGGAAAAAGCGATGATGGGACTTTATGGTGGTTTTGCTTATGATTTTATTCGTCAGTTTGAAGATATCCCGGAAATGTTGCCGGCAAATGATGTGAATGATTTTGATCTTTGCCTGTATGACACCTTTGTTTATTTTGATCTGTTAAAAGAAAAAACTGAGATTGTTGTTTATCGTGGAACAACCCAGGAAGCTGATGAGGCGATTCATCAATTATTCTCGAAAATTGAGACCAATGAATATGTCGCAAGTGAATATCAAGTGGAGGATGCGGATTTTGCGCTGGGCAAATCTGATTATGAAGAGATGGTGGAGGTTGCTAGAGAGTATGCACGTCAGGGGGAATTGTTTGAAGTAGTGTTTGCTAATAGCTTGAAGGCTAAATTTGCTGGTGATCCGTTTGCGTTGTATGTGAAGTATCGGGACATTAACCCTTCTCCTTACCTCTTCTTTATCGACTTTGGTGAAGATCAACTAGTAGGTGCTTCACCAGAAATGATGGTGCGAGTGGAAAATGGGCAGGCGCATTTGCGACCGATTTCGGGAACAGCGAAACGTGGTAAGGATCCGATTGAGGATCATGAAAATATGTTGGCGTTGTTGGCTGATCCGAAAGAAAGAGCAGAGCTTGATATGTTGATTGATTTAGGGAGAAATGATTTGAGTAGGATTTGTAAACCGGGAATTGAGATTAGTGATTATCGATTTGTGGAAAAGTACTCTCGAGTGATGCATACAATTGCGCATCTTACTGGCGAACTGCGTGATGGCTACATGGCTTATGATGCGTTGATTGCTTGTTTGAATGCCGGGACATTGACTGGAGCGCCGAAGGTTGCGGCGATGTGTGCAATTGAGAAACATGAAAAGGAACGTCGAGGATATTACGGTGGAACAATTGGCTATTTGACCCTTTCTGGCGAAATGGATACCGGGATTGTAATACGGACAGCACATATTAAGAATAACCAGCTGGACCTGAAAGCTGGAGCGACGCTGTTGTATG
>CAYGJQ010000007.1:17082-33242 GCA_964350285.1 uncultured Candidatus Peribacteria bacterium
GCGAAAGCATTTTTGGATACGATTGGTGGAACTAAAAAAAATAACTCATGAAAAAAGTACTAATCATCGATAATTTTGATTCGTTCACATTCAACCTAGTTGACTATTTTCTGCAGTTGGACTGTGAAGTAAAAGCTTATCGGAATACTGTTGCCCCGGAAATTGTTGATGAGATAAAGCCGGATTTGATTGTATTTTCCCCGGGGCCGTCGGTGCCCAAAAATGCTGGAAATATGATGAAGATTATTGAACTTTATCACCGAGAGCATCCAATGTTTGGTGTTTGTTTAGGGCATGAAGCTTTTATTGAGTATTTTGGGGGATCATTGAAATTTGTAAAGCCGGTTCATGGCCGGGCCTCAGAGATGAAACATAATGGAAAGACGATTTTTGAAGGATTGGAGGAGAATTTCTTGGCCGGTCGCTATCATTCGCTAGTGGCGGATGAGGTGCCCGATTGCTTTGAGGTGACGGCGACTTGTGCTGCAGAAACCGATGGGACTGGTGAAGAATTGGTGATGGCCATGAGACATAAGGAATTGCCGATTGAAGGTGTTCAATTTCACCCCGAGTCGGTGTTGAGTATGAAAGGTGGCAATGGATTGAAGATGATTGAGAATGTGGTGAAGCAGATGATGGAATAGGCTTCATAAAAATTTCATAAAAAATTTCGAAAAATTTCATATTTGATCTGTATACTCCCCCATGTCGGGTGGGTGGTACGGAGGTGGGTTATAGGCTTTTAAAAAAAATTCAAATCAAGATTTTATGACACCAACAATTCTGCAAGAGATTGCAGCACATAAACGGCAAGAAGTTGAGGCTAGAAAAGCTTTAGATCCGTTAAATAATTTTAAAGATCAACTCGGGAAATCAGATCGTGATTTTAAGGGGGCGCTTGTCAATGAAGGAATGTCCTTGATTGCTGAAGTAAAACAAGCTTCTCCGAGCGAAGGTGTGATTGCCATTGGTGGATTTGATCCGGTGCAAATCGCGTTGGAATATGAAGAAGCTGGGGCGTCGGCGATTTCGGTGCTGACGGACAAGAAATATTTTAGCGGGGATCATCGTTATTTGCATGATGTTTCTGAGGCGGTGCAATTGCCGGTGCTGTGTAAGGATTTTGTGGTTGATGAGTATCAGATTTATGAGGCGCGAAAATTTGGCGCTGATGCAGTGTTGCTGATTGCGGGGATTCTAAGTATTGATCAAATGGAAAGTTTTTTGGCCGTGGCGAGATCTTTGGCGATGGATGCAATTTGCGAAGTTCATAATGAAGAAGAGTTGAATAATGTACTGCATACTTCTGCCGACATAATTGGAATTAATAATCGAAATCTTCATACGTTTGAAACTGATTTAAAAACTACTGAGAGTTTGATAGGAAAGATTCCGGAGGAAAAAGTTATTGTCTCAGAAAGCGGCATCTATACTCGTGCTGATGTGGAGTCTTTGCCGGAGAGAGTCGGGGCGCTTTTAGTGGGGACGAGCTTAATGAAGAGTGGTGATGTGAATGGTAAAATTAACGAACTGATTGGATGAAAAAATGTGCGATTAAAATCTGTGGGGTGAGGACTTTGGCAATTGCGCAGGAGTGTGAAAATCTTGGGGTTGAGTATATTGGCTTGAATTTTGTGCCTAGCAGCAAAAGGTTGGTGGAGATTGAAGTAGCGAGAGAAATTTGTGACAAGATTAATGGGGTCACTAAAGTTGGTGTTTTTCAGAATCAGATGATTGATGAAGTTAACCAAATAGCGAAATATGTAGGACTTGATATGGTCCAATTCTCTGGTGAGGAAAGCTGTGATGAATTGAATCAATGTGTCTGTCCGGTGATTAAGGGGATTTCAATTAAAGGTGGTGGAGCCTTGGCGTTGACTGAGCAGTTTCGTGACTCGGTGGAATGGATTTTATTTGATGGGCCAGAGCCTGGAAGTGGCGAACGATTTGATTGGAAGCAAACTGTTGATTATAAAGGGAAGTTTTTTGTAGCTGGGGGGCTTAATGCTGAAAATGTTGCGGGGGCGATTAGAGAACTTGATCCTGATGGAGTGGATGTTGCTAGTGGAATTGAAGTGGATGGTTTAATTGATCCCTGGCGTCTACGAAAGTTTGTTAAACAAGTAAGAAAATCTATACCTAACTAAACAAATAAATAAATGGGGCAATCTTTAAAAAAATACATAATTAATGAAAGCGGACACTTTGGTGAGTTTGGTGGACGTTATATTCCAGAGCTGTTGATTCCGATAATGGAGGAACTGCAAAAGGCATTTTATGAAGCGATCGAGGACCCGGAGTTTTTGAAGGATCTGCAAGATTTGTATGTCAACTATAGTGGCCGCTCGACCCCGCTGTATCATTGTGAAAATCTCAGTAAAGAGCTTGGTGGCGCGCAAATTTACTTGAAGAATGAAGGGCTTAACCATACCGGTGCCCACAAGATCAATCACTGTCTGGGACAGGCTCTGCTCGCAAAGAGATTAGGGAAAAAAAGAATTATTGCGGAGACTGGAGCCGGACAACATGGGTTGGCAAGTTCGACTGTTTCGGCGAAATTCGGGCTTGATTGCACCGTTTACATGGGGGCGAGAGACTATGCTCGTCAAAGACCAAATGTCTTTTGGATGGAACGGTTGGGTGCTGAGGTGAAGGCAGTTAAACATGGAGGACAAATTCTCCGAGATGCAATTAATGAAGCTTTGCGTGATCTGATTTCTGATCCGATCAATAGTCACTATCTGCTGGGAACTGTTTGCGGACCGCATCCATATCCGGCGATGAATACTTTTTTCCAGAGCGTTGTCGGAAAAGAAGTTAAAGAACAGCTGATGGAGAGAACTGGTAAGTTGCCAGATTACTTGGTGGCCTGTGTCGGCGGTGGGAGTAATGCGATGGGGCTTTTCTATGAATTTTTGGATGATGAGGGGGTGCAGATGATTGGAGTAGAAGCTGGCGGCCGCGGGATTACGGGGAAAGGGAGCAAACGTGATCATGCAGCACGATTTGCTGGAGGCTCGTTGGGGGTAGTGGAAGGATTCAAGTCTTATTTCTTACAAGATGAAAATGGACAGATTGCTGAGACACATAGTATCTCAGCAGGGTTGGATTATTCAGGAGTTGGGCCGCAGATTGCCTACTTGAAAGACAGTGGTCGGATTGATGTGAAGTATGCTTTGGATAGTGAAGTGCTTCAAGCATATGAATTATTAGCCAAGACTGAAGGAATTTTGCCGGCAATGGAGTCTACTCACGGGTTGGTGGAAGTTGTGAAGATGGCGAAGGAGTTGCCCAAGAATAAAACGATTGTGTGGAACTGTTCCGGACGCGGGGATAAAGATTTGTTTATTGTGTCGAGGTACTTTGATTGCGAGGGGTTTGGGGGGTATTTGGAGGAATGGTTGCAGGGGTGAAGTCAGGCCTGAGGCCTAAAAAAGCGAATCGCCGCTTCTTCTCTGCCTTTCAGTCCCTTTAGACTAAGTCAGTTTGATTTCCACCTTTTACGACAAGATTTTGGAAATCATCCTTCGTTTCTGACCTAATAGTAATCCTCTGCTGTCGCGCAACAACTAAACCATACAGATCAAATATGAAATTTTTTTAAATTTTTTATGAAAAAAATATGAACAAACTCATGACCCACATTATCGGTGGATATCCGACGATGGCCGAATGTGAAAAAATTGCTTTAACAATGGCAGATAGCGGCGCTGCTTTTATTGAAATTCAAATCCCCTTTTCTGACCCTGTTGCTGATGGGACTACGATTATGGCTGCTTGCCAACAATCTCTCGAACAAGGAACAACCCCTAAAGATTGTTTTGAATTGATGAAGAAGCTGAAAGAAAAAGAGAACATGCCTCCACTACTTTTTATGAGCTATTACAATATTCTCTTCAAGTATGGAGTTGAGAAATTTTGTAATGATGCAGCTGAAATTGGCTGCTATGGCTTGATAGTGCCAGATATCCCTTTGGATGAAGAAGAATATGAGCATTATTTAGAAAACTGCAAAAAATATGGCCTGAAGGCAATTCAGGTGATATCGCCAATCACACCTGAATCACGACTGGAAAAAATTGGCCAAGTGGCGGAGGGATTTGTTTATTGTGTTTCCAGAACTGGCACGACTGGTGTGCAAGCCGAATTAGCCCCTGAGTTGTCGGAATTTATAGCTAGAGTAAAGAAATATGTTGATGTTCCGGTGGCGGTGGGATTTGGCATCTCCTCTCGTGACCATGTTGATGCGGTGATGGAGCAGGCGGAAATTGCAGTGGTTGGCAGCAAGGTGATCAACCTATACGGAAAGGCGAAACCTGGTGAGAAACTAGAAGCGGTGGCTGAATTTCTGAAGAAAGTAATAGTTTGATGATTTCGTTAACAAAGAAACTTAATATGCAGATTATATTTCTAAGGACTGTTTTAACATCAGCATTAGGGGTAGTATTTTTGACTGGCTGCATCGCCAGCCCCCTACCTCCAATCGCTGCAGAGGTAAATACCGGGACGGCGCCCCAATACTTAAAGTTTTCTGACAAAGCTCGTGGCGAAATAAATGCAGTGAAACCTTATGTGATCTTTTTCCATGCAACCTGGTGCCCGATTTGCCACACTATGAGAAAGAAAATCATGAAAGATATTGATGATTTTCCTGAAGGAACAATTATCTTTGAGGCAGACTTTGATGATGAGGTAGAACTGAAAAACGAGTTCAAGGTGAACATTCAAACAACTTTTGTGGTGATTAATAAAGAAGGTGCTCTAACTACAAAACTTGTTCGCCCTTCGATCTCATTGCTAAAAGAAAACATCGCAACTTCGCTATGAACAAGCCCGCTGATGGCGACTACAAAACATTATTGACCAAGGCGTTTGTGGCTTGGAGAGCAAATACTTCATAGAAATCTAGCTCTTGGGTAGTGAGCTCTTTTTGATTGTCGAAACCAAATACTAAAATACCGTAAATCTTATTGCTATAGACCAATGGAATTCCAAGTAATGATTTCAACTCGATCTCTTGGCTAATTTGGTCGAGAGGGCAAGTACAGTTTTGGTGTGTTTGCGCTCTACTCTGCTCGCTGATTATTTTGGCGATGAAGTCACATTTATCTACTGCAATCTCGCTGCCGTACTGTTCAGAGTTCGGGAGACCGATAGATGAGAGTAGCTTGATTTTATCGAAGCTCTGATTGTAGCGATAGAACATTACAATTTTGGCATTGGAAATTTCTTTGGCGGAATTAAGCAGGAAGTCGAGGGCCTCATTTTGAGTTTTATTGCTTTGTTCTTTACCAAAGTCTAATAGGATTGCCAATTTACGATTGATGATTCCGAGGTATTTATAGAACTCAAAAAGTTGGTCAGTAACTTTTCTGCGTTCACTGATGTCTTGAACTAATGCCTGCATGCGGATAACTTCACCTTCCTGATTTTTCACAGGACTAAAATTGTAATAAAGGTGCAATTCTTTACCTTTAGCGTTGATGTATTCGCGTTCACCGGAAACTGTCTTCCCCTCGATGAAACAACGACGGACGTCATCAGAAATGCTGTTTGCAACAAACGGGGCAGCGGTGAGAATGTTGAAAGCGCGGACGGCAGCAAGTGAAGGTAAGCCTAATATTTCAACTAACTTTGGATTGGCGTCTTGAATTTTGCCTTCTGTGTTGGTGGAGAAAATACCAATCTGCGCATTTTCAACCAGCAAACGATATCGCTCCTCGCTCTGACGGAGGGCTTCTACGGCCTTCTTTCTTTCAGTCACATCATGAGCAAAAACCGCAACTCCTGTGATTTGTCCATTTTCAGAAATGATTGGATTGAAATTGATCTCTACATCTTTGGTGATTCCGGAATATTGATAATGCTGATTGATACTAAATCGTTCACCTTTAAACACTCGATCGTAGTTGTCCTTCCAAAATTGGCGAGTATGGGTGTCGACCATTTCCAAAATATTAACCCCAGGTTGTAGCTTTTTGCCGTAGGCTAACTGAAAGGCAGCTTTAAATGTTGAATTGATGGCCATCACGCGATAATTTTGATCGATCGACCAAATTGAGTCTTGGGTGTTTTCGATCAAAGCTCTAAGGTTGGCACGATTGTCTTTTAGGGCTTGAGTGGCTTTTTTGTATTGGGTGATGTCGGTAAGGGTTCCTTCATAATAAAGAAGCTTGCCCTCATCGTCGCGAACTGCGCGGGCGTTATCTAAGACGTGGACATGAGTGCCGTCTTTTTTCTTCAGTGTCACCTCGACATTGATCAAGACTCCTTCATGCTTAATTTTGCGAGTCCAATCTGTACGGTCATCGGGATTGAGGTAAAGTTCGTGGGAACGCTTAATGGAAAGCAATTCTTCAACTGAATCGTAACCGAGCATTGCGGCCATTGCCGGATTGGCGGTGAGTAGTTTTCCGTCATCGGTTACTTGATAAACTGCCTCAAGAACGTTTTCAAATAAGGTTCGGTATTTAATCTCTGAATCTCGCAAGGCAGCATCAACATGTTGGTTTTCGGTAATATCTTCTACTTGAGAAACGAAATATTGAGGTTGGCCATTTTTGTCGCGAACTAAAGAAACACTTAAGCGAGCCCAAATGATACGACCGCTTTGATGGACATAGCGTTTTTCAAGTTTAAAAGAGTCGATGTGGCCAGCAGACATTTCTTTCAGGTAATTCGCGCTCTCTTCCAGATCCTGATGGTAAGTAATTTCCTTGAATGATAGTTGTAACATCTCATCCTTGGAGTATCCGAGAATCTTACAGAAGGCATCATTAATCTCATGAAATTCACCAGTAAGTCCGACAATAGCAATACCGATTGGTGCAAAGTCAAAAGCACTTTGAAATAGTGTTTTGCTCCTATCTAGTTCGTTTTCGGCTTGCTTGCGCTTGGTAATATCACGGCAAAAAACAACTACTTCCTTTTCACCAGCATCGTTGTAATGGCATTTACCCTGGGACTCTAAGTACCCAATGATTTTACCTTGCTGGAGGCATTCAATTTCAATTAGGTGGGCTTCGCTAGGATTGGCGATAATGCGATGAAAGTACTCGATAAGCTCATCACGTTGATGGTGCTTCTCAAATAAATCAAAAATCTGTTTACCTTGAACTTTTTCTGGTAAGAGTCCAGCGATAGTTTTTATAGCTTCATTAACATACTCAACATTCCCCTCTTTATCTAATAGGATGATTAAGTCGCGGGCATTGTCTACAATCCACCCTAAACTACCAGCTCCGTTGAGTTTTTTTTGGGGACCGGTAATAGAGGCCACGCGTTGTTCTTGAGTATCAAGGCTCATGATACTTGTTTATACTGATGGTGGGCTGCTAGACCATATTGAGCATAATCATTCATTTCAGCAGTACGAATCTGAATTTCAACCGGTTGCTCCTTTTCGATAATGGTCAGATGTATACTTTTATACCCGTTTGCTTTAGGAACTGCAATATAATCCTTGACTTTATTGCTCATTATTGGCCAATTCTTCAAGATGATTGCCATCAAGCTGTAACAGTCTTTCTCCGAATTCACAATGATCCGAAAACCGACAGTATCAAGGACTTGGGAATAAAGAATCTTCTTCTTGAGAATTTTGCGATGAATGCTAAAAATAGATTTAATCCGAGATTGAATTGTAAAATCTAGATCTGTTTGAAGCAGAAGTTTCTGCATTTTTTCCTTAATTTCATACTCCCTTTCAAGATATTGGGCCTTGGTGAATTTTAAAAGCTCGCTATAGTGATTGAATACTTCGGGCTCAATGATGGAGAAAAAACGATCTTCGAGCTCACTACGAATCTCACTAATATCCATCATCTCTAGTAACCTCATCGCAAACTTAACCCGATCGATTGCAAGACAATCCTTGATTTCAGGGTATTCGTCATGGTGCTTGAAATAGGCATAGAAATTGGTGAGAAAAAGAATAACAATCGGCTTAATGTCATAAAACTTACTGAAAACTTCCTCATCATGATCTTGAAGTTGATTTAAAACCTTGAGAGTCGCCGAGGTTTCGGAGTCGAAATCTGAAGTAATGTTGGCTTCAGGAGTGATGCCAAACGGATTTTGTAATAAAGCTGCCAAGAGAATCTTAGGATTGTTTACAAACAAGCTCAGGTGCTCGGCAATATGTTCATTCAGTGGATGAACCTGATAATTATCGAGAGCAGGAAACTCATTTTTAAGCTCTTTAAACATGATGTTTTAACTTATTAAAACCATTAGGCATTGTAACCAAGGGTGTTAAAGAAAGAAAGTAGTACCTTTGATTTTTAAGGGATCGGAATGTTATAATGGTGTGACTTGATTAATTACTTAATTATGGCTGAAGAAAAAAGAATATTGATTGCTGAGGATGAAAAGCCGATGGCTAAAGCCCTGCAGATGAAGCTAAATAACTCAGGATATACAGCCGAGGTGGCTCATAATGGTGAAGAAGCTTTAAGGATGATTCGTGAAGGTGGATGGTCGTTGGTGTTGCTTGATCTGATCATGCCTAAACTCGATGGTTTTGGAGTGCTGAAACAGCTAAAGGAAGACAATATTGCCTTACCACCGATTTTGGTGTCGTCGAATTTAAGCCAAGCGGAAGATTTCCAAAAAGCCCGTGATTTAGGGGCGACAGGGTATTACGTAAAGTCAAATACTTCATTGGCAGCGATTTTGGAACTGATTGCCAAGCACATCCAATAGCTTGTCATCATTTTTTCATTGTCTGGTAGCGGTTTGAGGCTTTTCCTCGAATGGGAAAAATGTTATTATATATGGAAATGTAAGCTTGTCTATTTCTTAACCTGCTAGCAAATGAAAATCGCTCAAAAAAGATGGAATCAGTCTGATGGATGGTTTGACATCCGGGAAGCGGATATCAAAGATAATGCTCAACTAGTTTTACTATTTGGGAGTAGTGCACTTTTAAAAGGTGACACGGAAATTTCGACGATTAAAGAAATGTACCCTAAAGCCCGAATTGTGGGTTGTTCGACAGCAGGTGAAATTTTAGACACTAGTGTAACTGATGAAACATTGGCAATGACAGCAATTGAATTTGAAAAGACGGAATTGAAGTTTGTTGATTGCGAGATCAAAAACATGGAAGAAAGCTTCGACATTGGAGCGAAAATTGCTGAAGAATTAGTGGCACCGGGATTGGCGCATATTTTTGTGCTTTCAGACGGGTTAAATGTAAATGGAAGCAAGTTGGTAAAAGGAATCAATTCAAAACTTCCAGAAGGTGTTTCTGTGACGGGAGGGCTTTCTGGTGACGGACCGAATTTTAAAGAAACTTTTGTCTGTCATGACCAAGGCTGCCGCCAAAACCACATTACTGCGATTGGTTTTTACGGTGACTCAATCAAAATTGGTTATGGGTCACTCGGAGGATGGGATGCATTTGGCCCCGAACGAATGGTGACCAAATCAGAGAAAAATGTGCTGTTTGAACTTGATGGAAAGTCAGCGTTGAATATCTATAAAGAATACCTTGGAGAAAAAGCAGAGGGACTTCCCGCGACGGGACTTTTGTTTCCTTTGAGCCTGCACCAAAAAGATGCAACTGATGCTGGACTAGTAAGAACGCTGCTTTCGATTGATGACAATGAAGGAAGCATGACGTTTGCCGGAGATCTCCCAGAAGGAAGCTATGTTCAATTCATGAAAGCAAACTTTGATCGTTTGATCGATGGAGCAGCTGGCGCTGCGACGGAAACTCACGTTTCAATAAATTCAACAGATTCACCTGATCTAGCTATTTTGATTAGCTGTGTGGGAAGAAAATTGGTGTTAAAGCAACGAGTTGAAGAAGAAGTTGAGAGTGTGAGCCATATTCTTGGAGAAACAACTGGCATCACTGGATTCTACTCTTATGGTGAGATCTGCCCAGTGGCTCCAACTGAAAAACAATGTGAGCTCCACAACCAAACCATGACCATTACCACTTTCACTGAGAAATAATGCCAATGCATAAGCTGCTAGCGAGACAAATAAAGAAACTCCTCCAAGGGGTTGATGAAAATGATCAGCAACTGAAGCCTTTTTTTGAAGCTATTAGTAAGGCATATGATGACTACGATGCTGACAATAAGCTATTGGAAAGAACAATTGAATTGAGCTCAAAAGAACTGGTGGAAGCTAATGACCAGCTTCGTGAGCAACTAAAAAAGCAGCAAACTGTATTGGAAGATTTGAAGGCGGCATTGTCGGTGTTGGCTGAGGATGATCAAGATGTAGCTAGCGATGATCTGACTTTTCTTTCCAGCAAACTAGTGAAATTGATTGCGGAGCACAGCCAAGCTGAAGAACAATTGAAGGCGAGAACTCAGGAAATGGAGCTGATCAATAAAGTAATGATTGGACGGGAATTGAAGATGATTGAGCTGAAAAAACAAATTATTAAATTATCAAAAAATGGGGCATTGAGCCCTGAAAAAAAAGAAACTGAAAACAAATAATAAAAATGGACACTAATATTTCGCAATTTGTACTAGAGAATAAAGAAGATCGATCGCTGAAAAGAGCGATTAGTTATGTGGTGTTCTTTTTTATCGCAATTTTAGGCTTCTGGGGGTGGAACCTATTGGGAGGGGAAGGGTCTCCGATGGTTTATGGGGTGACAGAAATTTTATCACAGCTGATTGCTTTGATTGCTGGTAGTACAGCAATTACGCTTTACTACTCATCGCGGCACAATCATTACTTATTAATGGTTGGGGCGGCGATGATTGGGGCGGCGATTGTTGATGCTTTGATTTTTTTGCTGAGCCCCGAAATGACTTTTTGGTACTTGTCTGGAGCAGGACTTTATATGGCGACAGTGCTTTTGGTGGCTTTGGGTCTTGTTTCTCATGCGGAATACAATGAAAAGGAGAAACAGTTTCCGGATGTACTATTCCTGGTGATTTGCGGAGTACTGGCAGTAGTGATGGCAATCTCCTACCTACTGGTGCCGATTGATCTTACTTTTGAAGTGCTGGGGGTTTACATGCTGCGGGTTAGCAATGTGATTGCCGGGATGTTCTTTGTGCTTGGTGGAGCGATTTTTGTGGCAAGAGACTCTTGGAGATTTTATGTTTTTGACAACTGGGTAGTCTATCTGTTCATGTTTTATGCGCTCAGCAACTTGATGTTTATGCCGCTATCAGTGGAAATTTATGATGGCTACTTTACTGCGGCTCATTTCTTAAAGGCGTTAGGAAATATGGCAATTATGATCGGAGTGCTCTCCTCTTTAAGATTTTTGTTTCATAGCTCTGAGCTGTGGCGCAAGAACCTTGAAAAATCTAATGAGTCATTGATCAAATTTAAAAATGACTCGGATAGCGCGCTACAAGCGTTAAATAGTGAAAAATCAGATATAGAAGCTGAATTGAATGACTTGGAAGGAATTAAGAAAGCGACAATTAATATTCTTGAAGATCTTCATGATGAAAAAGTTAAGCTAGCCGAATCAAAAGCAAAAGATGAGGCGGTTTTGAATTCGATTGGTGATGGACTAGTGGTGACTGATGAAGCAATGAATGTCATGTTGATTAATAGTCAAACTGCAAAAATGCTCGGCTGGCAATCGGATGAGATGATTGGCCGGAACTGGCTGGACTTTGTACTACCGGCAGATGAAAAAAGTCGAAAGCTAATTGAACGGGAAAAATTGCCGATTTATAAAGCACTAAAAGAAACTAAACGTTCTCAGCAGAATAATCTTTTGTATCAACGGAAAGACGAAAGTAGGCTCCCGGTATCGGTGACCTGTTCGCCGATTGTTTCGGATTCACAGCTAGTGGGAGCGGTAATTGTATTTCGAGACATCACCCATGAGAAAGAAGTTGATCGTTCGAAGACAGAATTCGTATCGTTGGCTTCGCATCAGCTAAGGACTCCCCTTTCGGCTATCAACTGGTACGCGGAAATGTTGATTGCAGGGGATGCGGGGAATATTTCTGATGAGCAAAAATCCTATGTTGAAGAGATTTATCAAAGTAACCAACGGATGGTTGAGCTGGTTGATTCGTTGTTGAATGTTTCGCGAATTGACCTTGGGACTTTTGCGGTGGATCCAGAGCCGACTGATGTGGTGAAAGTATGTCAAAGCGTGGTGGAGGAGCTGATGCCACAAGTGAATGAAAAGAAAATTGAGATGGATCAAAAATATGACGATAAATTGGTAGAAATTAATACTGATCCGAAACTGATGCGAATTATTTTCCAGAACTTGCTTTCAAATGCTGTGAAATATACGCCGAATGAAGGGAAAGTCTCGGTAGATGTTCAAGGTAAAGGAGAATACTTCACGGTAATTGTTGCGGACACAGGTTATGGGATTCCGAAAAAACAACACGAGAAGATCTTCAGCAAATTATTCCGAGCTGACAACGTGATGGAAAAAGAAACTGATGGAACTGGCCTGGGCCTCTATCTGGTAAAGGCGATCATTGATGAAGCTGGCGGAGATATCCGTTTTGAATCTGAGGAAAATAAAGGGACAACCTTCTTTGTAAAACTACCAATGAGCGGAATGAAGAAAAAAATTGGAACGAAGGGGCTTTCGTAATAAAATTGTAAAAAGTACTTTTTGATCAAACACTATGGAAAACAATACAAAACCAACTGTGCTAGTTGTTGAAGATGACAAAAGCTTGGCTACAGCAATCATAAAAAAACTGGAGGTAAGTGGAATTCATTCGCTTCAAGCGGCTTCGGTAGAGGAAGCAATGGATCACTTGGAAAAACATGAAACTATTGCGGCTATTTGGCTGGATCACTATTTGGTGGGTAATCAAGATGGCCTTGATCTGGTATCTACTTTGAAAGCTGAAGATTCAAAATTTAAGTCGTTGCCGATTTTTGTAATCTCCAATACCGCGACCCAAGACAAAGTGCAGTCTTATCTCCATTTGGGGGTAGCAAAGTATTTTGTGAAAGCGAACTGTCGTTTGGAAGATATTATTAGTGATGTCAAAGAGGCTATTGGCTAGAAGTGAAATTTCAAAAGCCCCTCTCTGTTTGCAGTGAGGGGCTTTTTTTATTGATCTGAAGTTGGTCTAGAGTGGCTGAGCTGGTTGGCTGGGATCTGAGAGAGGTTGGCCGTCGCGGGCTTGTTCGATGAGAGTTTTGAGTTGAGCGTAAGGCATTGGGGTAATTTTCTCGTTGTTGAGGAAGATCGTTGGAGTGCCTTGAATCGGGAGAGTGCTACCATCGTTTTTATCTTGTTCAATACGCTTTCGTGTGCTGCGAGCGCTGTAATCTTCCATGAATTTATCAACATCGAGTTCGAGACGAACGGCGTACTGTTTGAAAACTTCTTCATGATTATCTGCTGTAGACCAAGTCGATTGATTTTCGAAGATCAAATCATGCATTTCCCAGAATTTGCCTTGCTTAGCAGCAGCTTCAGCTGCGCGTGATGCCGGCACGGCCTTCGGGTGCTGGGACAATGGGTAGTGACGGTAAACAACTTGAAGATCTTCAGGAAATTCTTCTAAGGCCTGTTTTACTACTGGGTAAAAGCTGGCACATGCGGGACATTCGAAATCAGAATATTCAATCATGGTCACCTTCGCGTTTTGTCCGCCCTTGATATTGTCGCCTTCACGTAGTTGTAGGGCTTCGTCGATTGTAAGATTGGAAGTGTTGTTGCAGCCTGCCAGGAAAACTGTGGCTAATAAAAGAAATGCAATTTTTGTGAGCTTGTTTTTCATAACGGCAAATTAAAAAATTGTTGGTGGTATATTACCACTTTCGAGCAGAAATAAAACTTTGAACATTGACAATTGTGACAAATTTATTATAATTTCACACTGTGAATTTTTAAATCACCTCAAGAGATGTTGGGACTCCAAGAAGTAAAAGAACCAAAAGCTACTTACAACCCGGAAACTGATAGCTTCGAATACTCTGATGCTGCAGTAGCGGAAATCCATCAATGGATTAATAAAGAATACGCCCAAGAAAATGATTGCGATGAAGATCTTTATCGGAGGTTGAATCCAGAGGTGGCGGAGCCTTCAGCAGTGCAGGCAGAGATTATCCGTAAAGCAATGAATTACTGTTGGCTGAAGATTCATCAATCGGTGGACTTGGTTTTGGAGGCCGAAGATAGATTTGAGAAGGCAACTGCTGCTGGTGAAGACATTGAAACCGACCCAAGTTTGCTGCCCGATCGGGCTTTTATCGATGGACTTCAAGGATATGAAGTGGTGGCGATGGTGAAAGAAGTGGTGAGAGAGATTGCTGCGAGTATTGATTTTGGACACGGCGAACTCGAAGATTATCATCGGCGAATTAATAGTATGGCCCCGCGTTTAGCTCAAAAAGAATATCGGATCACACTATCATCGAAGGCAGGAGCAATTGATGAAATGACGGGACTCTACAAGAAACCTTATTTCGAAGAACGCTTGAAAAAACAGCCAATGCTGGAGATTCATTTGTGGTGGCTTCGCTAGATGGAAATAAATTTAAAAAATTCAATACGCTTGGTGGTCACGAGTTTGGTGACGATATTATCCGAGCTATTGCGAATACACTGCGAGAAGTACTACGTCGTGAAGATGTGATTGCCAGATTTGGTGGCGATGAGTTTGAAGTTCTGGCTTTGGTGCAAGATGCGAAAAGTGGCGGCATTGTGATCGAAAAGATCTTCCGAGCAGGAGTGGATTCGCTGAAAGGAGTTACCGTTAGAACCAAATATGAGACTCTGCTGGAGTGTTTTAAAAACTATCAAACGCTGCTGTCTTTACCAGGAATAGATGCCGACCAACAAATGGCCGTAGAGCTATTTCAAAGTATGGTAAAAATGAACGGTTTTAAATTGGGATCATTAGAAGAATTTGAAGCTAGCATGAAAGATTTTGGGATTGTGACTTCAAAACGTCATTCTGAAAAAGGTGCGCGCTATCTATCAGTATTGGTCCCGCTTTCGTGGACAACCGCTGGCGCTTTCTTCAACGGCAAGACAAAGTATGAGGACCCAATGGAATCGATGGCCCATGCGGACAATGCCTTAACCGCGATCAAGAATAAACGTGAAGAACAGGAACATGACTTTGCTGGTTACGGGTATCATGATGGAGAAGATACTTTGGTGATCGTGGATCGTTATTCATCTGAGGCTAGTCAGGCTATTGCGGAGAAAACACTGGCGCAGCAAATGGTTGATGCAGCGTTTAATAAAGCTAAAGGATCAGTGGTTGATCTAGCTGAACGAGCTGGCCAACGCTTGGATAAGCTCACTGAACGTCTGAGAAATTGGGGTAAGTAATCGATTGTAATATTTCATTAAGGAACTCGTTTTAGTATGATGAGATGTGGTTTTTGCATTTCATTTATTTTTTAAAACCAGTTTCTATGAAACGTTTTGTATCCGTGCTGGCAACGGCGGGACTAACAGCAACAATGCTGATTCCCTCGGTGCAAGCTCTCTCGCCAGCGGCGTCGGACTTTGATGACGTCACCCAGTCGCATGTGAACTTTGATGCGATTAATCATTTAAAAGCAAATAAGATTGTGGAAGGTTATGAAGACGGTAGCTTTAAACCGGAAAACACCATCAATCGAGCGGAATTTATCAAGATCGCTATTTTGATGATGGATGGCGGGACTGAAGATGCGGCAAAGAAATGTATTGAAGCCCAAAAAGAAGACTCATTTAAAGATGTAAAAAATGATGTTTGGTATGCCCGCTATGTTTGTCTTGCAAAAGGCAATGGGTTGATCACAGGCTATGAAGACGGAACTTTCCGCCCAGAGCCACAAATCAGTTATTCCGAAGCTAGTAAGATCATCTTAAAAATTTATGACTACAAAGAAACTGAAGATGGTGATCAATGGTATTCAAACTACGTCAGCCGAATGGAAGCTCTGAAAGCAATCCCAACTACTATTGAGACACCACATCATAAAATCACTCGTGGTGAAATGGCGGAAGTAATTTGGCGCCTGGGAACGGAAGTAATTGACCGGGAATCACGCACTCTAGCTGAACTTGAAGGAAAAGAAGTGGCAGCTGGCACAGCTAAAACTGAACCAAAGCCTGAAACCAAAGAAACACCAAAGGAAGCGTTTCCAGCGATTGCCTCTTGTGCGGACCTCAGCGAAAGACTTACCCAAACAAATGAGTTTGGTGGTGAGCTAATGTTTGAAGAAAAATCAGCGGT
>CAYGJQ010000008.1:0-6281 GCA_964350285.1 uncultured Candidatus Peribacteria bacterium
GTGATCTACCTGGGCTTTTACGAAGTGCTTCAAAACAATGGCATTGAAGTAGATAATATTGCTGGAACCAGTATGGGAGCGATTAGTGGTGCAGCGATTGCTTTAGGGTGGAAGGCCAAAGATCTCCAAGAGTATTTCCTGAAGAGTAAAGATTTTAATCTAACGGCTATTTCTAATTTCAACTTTTTCAATGAGAGCCTATTCAAAAGAGATGGCTACGACAAACTACTTAAGGGAATTTGTGGCGACAAAAATTTTGCTGATACTAAAATTCCTTTTGCCTGCACTGCGGTGGATTTGGAACAAAAAAAAGAAGTGGTTTTAAATGAAGGGCCATTATTCCCGGCGCTGCAAGCAACCTCTGCTTATCCGCCGATCTTGGCGCCGATTTTTTACCAAGATAAGTATCTTGCCGATGGAGGGATTATCGATAATGTACCAGGAGTGTTAGCCCGATCGATGCAAACTGGTGATTTGAAAAATGGAAAACTTGTCGCCTTTAGACTAAGAAACAATATTGTGAGACAACATATTGCTGGTCATATTTTTATGAAGCATTACCAAACAGCAAAAAAGAAATTTAGCCTGAATATCCTGAAGCGAAAAATGCAGGACATCAAACTAATTTCTGACATCATGCTGGAGACGATTTTGATCGCATCAGGGCGTAATGTTGAGGAGAATTTGGAGAAGGCAAGGCCAGAGATTTTGATTGAACCAAATGTTGAAGTTTCGCTGGTGGATTTTAGTCAGGCAGAGGCGGTGATTGAGCAGGGACGAAAGTTGGGAGAGGAGTATTTGCCGCGGATTAAGGAGATGTTGGGGCGATAGGTGGGAGTGGGGATTTTGTGTTGGGCTTTGGGCTCTTTTTGGGAATTTCATCTTTTTTCATATTTTTTTTCGAAAAATTTCATATTTGGTTGGTAGGGTGCGAGTGTTGGCCGACAGCAGAGGCAGTTAGTGGGTTAGAATCGAAGGATAGTCTTCTAAATATGTCGAACAAGGTGAAGACAACTATTGGGTGGTGTGAAAGGGGCTGAATAGCAGGAAGGAAGTGGTGATCTACTTTTTTGCTACTATCAGGCCTGTCGTTACTGCTGCCCCACATAAAAAGAGGGGCTCCTCATCGAGGACGCCCCTCTTCTATTCAATTGTCAGCCCAATCTAGCTAGCACTTGTATCATCACTGTCGTCAGCACTTGAATCATCGTTTGAATCGTCACTGCTATCGTCGTCAGATGAATCATCTGAGCTATCGTCTTCACTAGTGTCGTCGTCTTCACTTTCTGAATCGTCACCGAAAATTTCGTCTTCGATCTCCTTCATTTCTTCTGGAGTTACTTCGTCGTCGGATCCACCTTCTTGAGCACGAGCGTATTCAATTGCGTTTTTGATGATTTTTGCAATTGCTGCCCGAGTGATTGGTTGATCAGGGGCGAAGCTTCCGTCGGGGTTTCCGCCGACGATGCCTAGTTCTTTAGCGTGGTTGATGAGACATTTGGCCCAGTGACCTTTGGTGTCTTCAAAATCTCCATCTTCACAATCAGGTGCTTGGATGCCAAGAGCGTTGAAGATAATTTTTACGGCTTGAGCCCGAGTAACTGGTTCATTTGGACGGAATTCTTTTCCGTCTTCGAAACCGCTAACAATTTTCTTTTTCAAACCTTTCGCGATGTATTTTTTCGCCCAGTGATCACGGCTGTCTTCAGGGTTGTCATCGCCTTCTTCATCGAGGTCTTCGCCAGATGCTTCCATTGCCATTTTAAGCAATTCAGCCCGAGTAGCGTTTTTCCCAGGACCGAAACTTCCATCCTTGAATCCGCTGACGATTTTGTTTTCTTTAGCATAACGGACGAATTCGACAAACCATTCGTTGTCATCAACATCTGGGAATGGAATAAGTCCTTCGTTGAATTTATCAGCGCGCTGGCGTTTGCGGAGGGTTTCTAGCCGTTCTTCGCAATCAATAACGTCTTCTTCGTCGGCTGATTCTGCCATCCGTTCTTCACATTTGGCAAGGAAATCTTCGAAATCTTTTTCACCACCTTCGGGTACGAGGTAGTCTTCGACTTCTTCACGGAATTTGTTGTAGCGCTTGCGGGCTTTTTCGTTGAATTTATCATTGTCGCCGAGTTCGCGGAGTTTTGAATCTAGGTTGTAGAGTTTCCCGGAAACTTTTTCTTGGCGGTCAGTGATTTCTTCGTATTTGTCTTTAGCAACTTCTAAACCACGAACGGTGCTATTGATGACAACTTCCATGCCGTTATCCAATTCATGTTTTTCGTGAAGGCCGTAAAGTTCTTTGGCACGATAAACTTTGTGGAAGTCACCAACGTGGATTACAAATTCAGAAGCTTTGGCTCCTGGCATTACTTGGAGTAATACTCCGTCCCAGTGACCAGCAATTCGACTGTTTACACGGATAGCATTCTCACTGTCACCTTCGACAGTTTCATCATTATCTTCGAAGAGGACTTCTTTGCGGACACGCACTTTTCCGTCATCGATTTTGGCATCGATTTCCCATTCGCTGCGCTCTTGACCTTTTTGAGGCTCGGTTACGTTGCCCCATTGAACGAGAATCGCAGCTGCAGCGCGATCACGAACGATGTCGCTATCGTCGTCGCCACGGATGTTATCGCGGATTTTTGGCATTAGATCAGCACAGCGATCTTTAATTTTTTCGACACAGTTTTCGAGGGCAGCTTTGGCGGCCATCATTTTCTCGTGAAGATCTTTCCAAGCCGTGTGAGCACGTTCCGCTTTTGTTTTGATATCTTCGTACTTAGCCTTGAGTTCAGCGTCATCCGGATTGGCTGCCATTTCTTCTTTGATTTTTTGGAGGGCGGCACGAGCGCGGCTGAGATTCTCCCACATTTCGTGACCTTTCTCTTTGGCTTCACGCAATTTCATGCGGAGCTCGAGGCACTCTTTACAATTATCCGCAACATTTTCGAGACGATCTTTCACTTCGTCTTCTACACGATCGCGAACTTCATCTTTATCAATATCATTTGCTTCGGCACATGCGGCTAGTTTTTTCTTGTGCTCCTCTAGCTCTTCTCTGAGTTTAGCGATTGCTTCATCAGTGGAATCAGCATTAGCAGCGATTTTATCGGCTAACTCTTTGATTTTCCTTCTGATGTCTTCACATGGCCGATCAGTCATTTCATCTTTAATTGCATCACGAATTTCTTCAGGAGTTTTATCTTGGAGCTCAGCACAGTTTGCGAATTTTTTCTTGTGATCTTCGAGTTCTGCTTTGAGATTGGCAATCTCGTCATCGGTGGCACCAGTAGAATTTTCAATTTTGTCTTCCAATTCGCTGATGCGTTTTTTGAGGTCTTCACAAGGGCGATCTTCAAGACGATCGCGAATTTCTTCACGAGTGACATCATGATCTTCCGCACATTTTTTTAGTTTTTCTCGATGATCTTCCAACTCTTTTTTGAGACGAGCAATTTCGTCCTCAGTGGCCGTATTGGCGTTGGCACGGATCTTGGATTCGAGGTCTTCGATTCTTTTCTTGATCTCTCGACAATCTGGATGGTTTTCTCCAGTTTCTTCAGCACCAGTTGGATCAGTATTGTCACCGGAAGTTTCTACGGTGGTTTGACTATCCGCATCGGTGCTAGTGGTAGTCTGAGCTTGAGCGACAATTGAGGTAGCAAATAGGCTCATTACGAGCGCAAAGCTAACAAGCACACTCAGCTTTTTGAGTATACGATCACGCATAATAAAATGCTTAAAAAATAAACTCTTGAAATTATATTTTGATTAGTCAAATCGGCCAAACGTATATGTTTGACAAAAGATTATGAATCACTCTACCTCGCTAGGTTTTTCGAGAAGGACCTCTTCGATGTCTCCGCCCTCTTTTCCGTCCGTCAATTTATAAATATCCTTGTCGATCTTGCGGAATTCACGGGAAGCTTGATTGTACATGTTGACAGTTGTGCCGAGGTGCTTTCCAAGTTTGGTCATGTTGGTTTCGTAGCCTTTGATGTGACGCCCGAGATTCTCGACATTCTTTTTAATGTCTTCTACTGACTCAGCCATTTTCAATGCTTTCAGTCCTTGGAGTACCGTTTCGAGGTAAGCGAAAAAAGACGTGGGCGATACGATAATAACTCGTTTACTGAAAGCATATTCTACCAAATCGTGGCTATTAACGTTGACGGTTCCAACATTATAAATAAGCAAGTTGTAGTAAATCCCCTCTGCCGGAATAAACATAAAGGCGAATTCCGTAGTGTCTTCATTGGGACGAATGTATTTTGAGGTTTCGTCGATGCGCTTTTTTATGTCAGCTTTAAATTCTTTTTCTAGCTTCTCGCGAGCTTTAACGTCGGTTGTCTCCATGATTTTGTTGTACTTTTCGAGGGAGAATTTGGCGTCGATGGGAATGATTTTTTTATTAAAAAAGATAGCGGCATCAACGATCTCGCCGTTTTTGAAGCTGTATTGCATTTTGTATTGATTGGGCTGGAGAACGTTGGAGAGTAAGGCCTCAAGCATGTATTCCCCGAGGACTCCACGTTGTTTTGGATTCTTTAGAATGCTTTCTAGACTTTTCATTTGTTCGGTAAAGCTGAGGACTTGCTGGTTGGTGTTTTCGATTTGAGTGAGTTTTTTGACGACGTCGTTGATGATTTTTTGACTGTCATTGAATTGCTTTTGCATGCTTTTACTAGAGTGCATTTGGTGTTGATGCAACAAATCATTGATAGTGTCGAGGCGCTTCTGAAGTTCTTCGCGATTTTTCCCAGAATTAACATGGACTTCTTCACGGAGATTTTTCATCAGATCAAGCATGATCTTGGTGGTCTGATCATTTCCTCCTAGAGACTGAGTGTTCAGTCGATAAACAATGTAGATGAGTGAAACTGAAATCACGATGCCAATGAGCAGAAAAAGGGTTTCCATGAATGGTGAAAAGTAATAAATACCGGAAATACGAATCTTTCAATTTGAACATCTTTACAAATAGCACGGGAAATTTTTAGTATAAAGTGAATACTCTTGATGAATACAAAAAGTGATCGAATTTCCATATTTACAAATATTCCTACTACTATCCAGCGTCTGGGTTATTGGGAGGATATTTCAACGATTCAAATGGCCGGCGATCTTTGGAGAAATTTTAGCGGGAATTATCTTGGGACCGGTGCTTTTAGGCGTGATTCATGACAGCGAATCGATAAAAATCTTGGTGGAGTTGGGGATCTTCTTTTTGATGTTACATGCAGGGTTGGAGTCAAACCCCAATGACTTATTTAAAGCGTTAAAATTATCAGGAATTGTGGCAATTGTCGGAACCTTTTTGCCCTTCTTGTTGGTTTATTTATTAGCCACGGCTCATGGATATAGCCAAATGGAATCTTTATTAATGGGAGTAGTTTCTTCGATTACCTCAATTGCGGTGACGGCGCGAATGTTCAAGGATAATAAGATTATGAAATCAAAAGTAGCCAATGTCACAATGGGGGCAGCAATTATTCAGGATATTTTTGGGCTGGTAATTTTTTCCGTACTTTTAGGGGTAAATGAAAATGGCAGCAGTGGATTCAATCCTGATGAGATTTTATTTTTACTATGTAAGATTGTTGGTTTCTTCGCAGTAGTCCTGATTATTGGACAGGTCTTTTTCAAGCAGATTCATCGAATTTTGTACGAAGGGAATAAGGGATTTACTTTTACTATTATTATCGCTTTGGCCTTTGGTCTGTTTGCAGAATATATTGGCGTGCATATCATTATGGGGGCTTTCCTGGCGGGCCTATTTATCAGAGAGGAAGTTATTGAGCCACGATTGTTTAATAAGATTGAAGATCGAGTTTTTGGGGTGAGCTATAGTTTTTTAGGCCCAATTTTCTTTGCGAGTTTAGCTTTCAACTTAGACTTTGCCGCAGTACAGACAGCACCGCTGTTTGTAGTAATGGCAATTTTTGCGTCGGTGGTGGGTACGATTATTGGCGGAGGGATGGCGGCGAAATCCCTGGGGATGAGTAAGTTGGAATCGCTGAGTGTTGGACTGGCAATGAATAATCACGGAGTGGTGGAACTGGTGGTGGCAACGATTGGTTGGGAAAGAGGAATTATTAGTGCAGAAGTATTCTCGATCCTAGTCATCATGGCATTTATTCCAACAATTATTGCAATTATTGGCCTGCGTCCCTTGGCGGGCAAAATTAAAAAACAGCTACAAACATCTAACTAATTTATATGGAACTTGTTGATCAAACTGCACCAGACTTCAAACTGGAAGACCAAAATGGAAA
>CAYGJQ010000008.1:6291-8594 GCA_964350285.1 uncultured Candidatus Peribacteria bacterium
ACCCATCAACTCAGGGACTACCGAGTACAATGGGTTGTGCTCTACTTCTACCCTAAAGATATGACTTCAGGTTGCACAGTTGAAGCGCAGAATTTTCGTGATAATTTGAAAAAATTTGAGGAAAAAAATGTAAAAATTTTTGGTGTTAGCTGTGATGATGTAAAGAAACACAAGAAGTTTGAAGAAAAAGAAAACCTGAACTTCACGCTGCTAGCCGATGTCGAAAAGATTGTAGTGCAGGACTATGGAGTGTGGGTGGAGAAATCAATGTATGGCAGAAAATACATGGGAATTCAAAGAGATACCTTCTTAATTAATCCAGAAGGTATCATTGTAAAACACTACATAAAAGTGAAACCAAAAACCCATGTTGATGAAGTTCTGGAAGACCTAAGCGACTTGGCTTGATTCAGTAGATGCTTTTTCTTGAACTTTGATTGGCTGGGCTTCGCGACCGGCTTCAAGGTCGTTGAAAACGCGACTACCAACTGAGCGACGTTGGCCTTGGTATTTTCCGTTGTATGGAGTTTCAGCTGACTGATCCATTTGGCAGAATACGAGCTGGCAGACACGACGTCCGCGTTGGAGTTTGATGGGGAGGGAGTTGGCGTTGTAAAGCTCGAGAGTAATTTCTCCTTTGAATCCTGGATCTACCCAACCGGCGTTTTGAATGAAGAGACCGATGCGACCGATTGAACTGCGGCCTTCAACGAAAGCAGTGAGATTATCGGGAAGTTCTACATATTCTTGAGTTGTCGCAAGGAGAAAAGAGTGCGGGGGAATAGTGATGAATTCGCCTTCGATTTCACGGTATTTAATTTCAGAATCAAGAGTAAGCACATCCATTGTATTGTGCTCCACAACAAGGAAATGATCTCCAAGACGACAATCGATTGAAGCAGGTTGAATTGATTCCTCTTTCAAAGGTGTAACAACTAGTTCACCAGTAGAAATCATGCTTTTGAGAGTTTTGTCTGAGAGAATCATAAGGTTGGGGCTTTAGGAATTAGGAGGCGATTGAGGAGAGGTAGGGTTTTGATTTATTAGCTGAAGTCGTTTAGAATCATTTAAAATTTTACCCCTGGCCCATGTTTGTTCATAACATAGATCCAGTATTGCTGGAAATAGGTGCTTTGAGAATACACTATTACGGACTGATGTACGCAATACTTTTTCTGAGTTCGTACTTCATTGGTCGGTGGTATTTAAAACGGAATGATAAGAATCCAGACCTGGCGGATAACTTGTTGCTGGTTGCCGTAGTAGCAGTGATTGTGGGGGCGCGACTGGGGCATGTTTTCTTTTATAGTTGGGACTATTATTCCCAGAATTTGATTGAGATCCTGTATGTTTGGGAAGGCGGATTAGCGAGTCATGGAGCGACGATCACGTTGATTTTTGCGGCATGGTATATGAAGAGGCTAACCAAAATGTCTTATTATCAAATTGGTGATTTAGTGGTGCTTGGGGCGAGTTTGTCGGTGATTTTGATTCGGATTGGAAACTTTATTAATGGTGAGATTGTAGGAAGAGTGACGGATGTGGCCTGGGGAGTTGTTTTCCCGTGTAATGGTCTAGGGAGAGGTCTTTGTGGCCCAGAGGTGAGACATCCGGTGCAGCTGTATGAATCTTTTAGTGGAGTGGTGATTTTTGGTTTATTGATGTGGATCTATACAAAATACAAAGGTTATAAGCCTGGGTTACTTTCGGGCGTGTTTCTGGTGACTTACTTTGGGGCGCGGTTCTTTATTGAGTACTTCAAAGAGTATGATGGAACTTTAATGCTGGAGCCTTTTACTAACGGACAGGTGATGAGTGCGCCGTTGGTGATTGGGGGGCTTTATATGCTCTGGGATGTAATGAAGAAGAAAAAGTCTTCCTAGTTTTTGGATGTAGCTGTCGAGATTTTTTCGTCAGTAAATGGTTGGGATTGGAGAGTTCCACCTGTATACTCCCCCACGTTGGGTGGGTGGTATGGAGGTGGGTTTATAGGGGTTTTAATTTTTTTAAATTTTCGAAATGCCGGAACTCCCAGAAGTGGAAACAGTCGTGGTTGATCTGCAACCAGTCTTAACTGGACTGAAGTTTGTGGGAATTGATAGTTCGTTTTGGAAGTCGGTTGAGCCGAAGGTGGATTTCAGTCAACTTGAAGGAAAAAAAGTTGAGAAGGTTTGGCGGCGGGGAAAATTTATTGTGATTGATTTTGAAGATGACCTGGTGATGACGATGCATCTGAGGATGAGTGGTCGGGTGCTGATTCGGGATAAGAAAGATGAAGAGTTGAAATTTGAGCGGCATCGTAT
>CAYGJQ010000008.1:8644-20235 GCA_964350285.1 uncultured Candidatus Peribacteria bacterium
GAAAATGATGTTTCTCTGCGGTTCTGTGACCAACGAAAATTTGGGAAGATTTGGTTGAGTAAGAAAGAGAACTTTGAAGAAGATACTGGGATTTTTCGGTTGGGGATTGAACCGTTTGGTGGGAAATTTTCGGCTGAATGGTTTGTGGATGTTTTGCAGAAAAAGAAAGGGCCGGTGAAGAAGCATTTATTGGATCAGTCGTTGGTGGCTGGTGTTGGGAATATCTATGCTGATGAGGCTTGTTTTTATTCCGGAATTCGACCGGATGCTGATGTTTCTAATTTAGGCGCTGATCGTATTGAAGCACTTCACAAAGCTGTATTGAAAGCACTGAATCAAGGAATCCGTAATCGGGGCACGAGTGTTAGTGACTATGAGGATGCTTATGGAAAGACTGGGCGCAATCAGGAACAGATTTTTGTTTATGGTCGGAAGGGAGAACCTTGTCTGAAATGTGAGACAGAGCTCACGGGAATTCGACTGGTTGGTCGGGGGACGGTTTATTGTGATAAATGTCAAAAGGTTTAATGGCATGCTCCAATACCCCTCGTTCGCTTGGATCGGTCAGAGTTGTTGCTTTTTTGCAGTGGTTGATTGTGAAAGAACGCGATTGCTGTGAGAGCAGGCGCCGATTATACAACTCAAGGGAACAAAGTCAACCTTATGAAACTAGGCGATTGACCACGGTGAAGACTTGAGAACGTTTAGCGAGGTTGCGGCCGGAGAGATCAGTGATGCCGTTGAGCTTGATGCCGTAGAATTTTTCTTTTTGGGGGATCATGCCACTGGTGTAGATGATGATGCTGGTGCCGTTATTGACAATCTCGCATTCGCCGACGGTGATGGCTTCGGTCGGTAGGGGGATCGAATCTTGAGGATTTTTGGGTGGGGCGTTGTAAATATTGACGCTAGCGGTCTTTGGATTGATTTGAATTGGTTTGTTGAAAGAGATCATGATTTGGTTGAGTTCAATGATCTCGTGGTAAGTAATGCGGGGAGGGTAGTTTTGCGGCTGAATTTTGAGCGAAATTGATTTATCAGTTCTTAGATTTGTCCGGTAACTGGCGGAGTTTTCGGCAACTTGGAACTTTTTACTTTGGAAATGAAAATCGATCGGAGCCTTAACCGTGACGAGGACGGTGTCGTCGATGGTGCCAGGCTGTTTGATTAGGGCGAGAGTTAGCTCCTTGTTTTTGCTGATTGAAATTTCTTGGATAAATTCAATAGTCTTGGTTTCGCCGGGCTGGAGTTGGATTATTTGGCCTTTAGTGGCGTCTGGTTGTTGGAAGAATCCCTGGTAGAGACCGCTGATGGGGATGTTTTCGCTACCGTTGTGAAACAGAGTGACCTTGGTGGTGCAGGTTGAAGTGAGATCGTGGTTGATTTCGATGTGGTGATGGAATGAACGCTGGATATAGCGGTCGTTTTTCATACCAAGGAGATTGGTTTCGATCACCTGGAGTGAGTTTTGTTGTGCGGAAGTGGTCGACGATTGGCTTGATGAATCTTGTGACTCTGATTGTTGTCGAAACTTGGTCGACATTAAAAGGTGCTTCTCTTGAAAGAGGCGACGGATGAGAAAGGGAGAAGTTAATAATCCCAATGGGCTGCGGAGGGCTTTGAAGAAGAGTTTTTTGGCAACTTGCTTGAGAATGTTTTTGCGATTGCGGAGGGACTTAAGATTATGTCGATCGCATGCGGAAGTGTGTTCAGTGATTTGACTGAAAAGATTCTGAGCTGTGATTTTCTGACGATTGATCTTGATACCACGAAAATGTTTGATAAGTCTTTCAAGAACATAAAAATTAACTGCAATAATTCGAGAAATATTGATCTCAGGGTGTTCGTGATTGAATAACTTTACGATATTATTGACGCTGACTTCGAAATCAGGATCGCAGTTTGCGTCGCGGAAAGTTAGGCTGGGGGTCTTGTGCTTGAAAACTTTTGCCATCACCGCAGGCGGCTCGACAACTTGATCTTCGGGATCTTGAATTTGGTCGCTAGAACGAAAAAACATTTTTAGGGGAAGACCAAAACGAAAACTGATAACAGCATAGGCGGTGATAAATCCGCCGGTTGGGCGTAATTCAGCGTTGTTTTGAAAAATGATTAGCCAGTTGCGTTTTGTCATGATGTTGTTTTAGTGGCGGAAGAGATTATTTGGCGCAGTTCGCGAATTTTTTGATGATGTGGGACGGCTTTTTCAGCTTGGCGGAGATATTGTTCAGCGCAAAAATGGTTTCCTTGATTGATATTCACTGTGGCCAGAGCAAGGAAGGGATAGAAGCTGTAAAGCAATTGGTTCACGGTGTGCTTGGTATGGGGTATTTTGAGGCGGGAAGCTTGTTCGTAAAAAGTCTGGGCTTTTTCGTAATCCCCTTCTTCGAGACAGTAATCGCCAAGATACAGATAGGGCTCTACATGACGGCGATCGATCTTGATTGCGCGGTCGCACCATTTAAGATAAGCGCGGATATTTTTCAATTGGGCGTAGGATTCGGCAATTTGGAGAGTGGTATGCCAGCGGTCTTCGTGGTCGATGTCCTTACACTTGAGATGTTTCTTCAGGAACTTAATGGCAAGCTTAGGATTTCCGAGACACTTGTGGCTTGAACCGAGATAATAAAGGTAACGAGGATTCTTACGGTCCTGATGGTAAGCAGCGGTGAGAATTTCAATGTTACGAGCAAGGGACTCTTGAGCAGCAACAGGAGTTTTGTGATGCTCGATGACTAGTCGCTCAGCAATAGTGAAATGATTGGGGTGTTGATCGAGGGGAAGATATTCATGAACCAGGCCTTGGTAGCGAAGCTCAGGTCGATTGCGGAAGAGTCGACATTTAAGGGTGTAATCGTCGTGGAGACTGGGGGCAGCGGAGTCTGGATTCACTTTTTGATAAGTACCAATGTACCCCCAAATATGATCGGGGGCTTGGGCAATGGCGTTTTTGATTGCTTGATGAGATGCGGCTGGCAAGCGATCGTCAGCATCGATGAAAAGAATCCAGTCACCGGTGGCTTTCTCGATCGCGTGATTACGGGCGGCGCTGAAATCGTTTTGCCAAGGGAAGTTGAAAACTTGGGCCTGGTGACGGTGGGCAATCTCCCTGGTACGGTCTGTTGAGCCTGTATCAATTACTACGGTTTGATGTCCAAGTTGGTTGAGACTTTGGAGACAGGCGGGAAGATTGGCCTCTTCGTTTCTAACGATTAGGCAGACTGATAAAGTGGGTTCGGATTTTGTTGATTGAGTTGTTTCCATAAAAAAAAGCCGACGGTTTGTGATTATACCGTCGGCTTGTGATTTAAGCAAGAAAGTTGTTTAACTTAATTACTCAGCTGAAAATTCACACTCCATGTCTTTTTCTCCCCAGTTGTGACGTTGGTCGAAAGTACCTTTTTGCTGACACTCCTTAGTGCCCCCAAAGTAATCTTCGTGGGTGTAAGTTTCTTTATGGGGTCCAGTTGCGTCTGGATTGGTTCGAGATTTGGTGTCTTCTTCAGTACAAGTGAGGCTAACAGTTTGCTCTTTCCCTTTGAGGGTACAAGTAACGCTATCAACAGTATACTGAGTACCACCAGTTTGACGGTTTTCAGAAATAGTAGCGTCTACTTTACAATCGGTCATTGGCACTCTTTCAATACAGTCAGGAGTGTTGTTTGGATGCTTTACTAGATCGCATTTAGCAGTAACTTTAGTGAATTTTTGATTATCTTTATCGGTGCCAGAACCAGCGTCGCCAGTAATTTGTTCGTTTTGAGCAGGATCGCCGCAGTTACAACCTGAGAGAATTGCATTACCAACTCCCAAAGACATGAAAAGCGCAAAAACTTTAGCCTTTGTACTGCTAGAAAGGTTACTGAGAAAAGCACCGCTCTTTTGTTCTTCTACTGATGGAGCTGCACTAACGGTGGCAGTGGCAGATGGAGTAGCTGGAAGTGCGGTAGGAGCGCCTCTATATTTAGACATTGTTGAAGGGTTAACAATTTTAAAAGCAGCTATGATGCGCGCATCATAGCTGCTTTTTTATGTTAGTCAATTGCCAGTAAACTAATTCTGCAACATTAAGTTGCAGAAAAGTCCATTTTATCGCTCAGCAATATTTGAGGCAAAATTCTTCACCCATTCCCAGCCAGCGCTGATACGTTCGCCGAGAGTTGGTTTTTGGCGAAGAGCGCTCTGAATGCGACTACGACGCTTTTGATTTAATTCTTGCTGGCCTGGGGTAACCTTGAGGGCTGATTGAATTCTTGGCCTATTGCCTAATGCAGGATTTCTGCTTGCAGCGGCTTTTTGGGCGGCTCGGGCTTTACTTTCTTTGTCGGCGGCTTTGGTCACTAGCTCTTTGATTGCATTGGTGGCAATTTTACGCTGGTATGCCAACAGTTGCTCTTGGTCGAGTTCACTTAGGAACTTTTCTGTGAGTCGAGCGAATCGCGCCTGAGCCAAGGAATTAACTTGTTCACTGGTGATATTGTAATGTGCTAACTCAACATCGAACTGACTGATTGCATTGGTGATTTGTTCACCCATTTGAGCCTGGAGTGATTCTTGATGATAATGATTGAGGCGTTGCTTCTGATAACGGTGAGCGGCTCTTTGAGCGATGCGATAAGCGAAGGCAAGCTGCTCTTCTTCAGCAAGTCCGAGGATGAGAGCATCATTACTATTGTCTACGGCGTGTTCGATTGAAGCGGTGATTTGGGTGAATTCTGGAGATCTGCGACTGATACCAAGATGTGGGAGGAAACGGGCAACATGAGTAATTGCAGTTGGAAGGATTGTGTTAGTGCGGATATCGGCAGCCACATTGACTTGAAGTTCTTTGAGGCTGGTTTCGTTGGTGGCCAAAGCTTCATCAACTGCTTTCTGAATAAATCGAAGCAGCCATGGGTTTTGACTAGACATGTTATTGACTGCGGCCGTATAGGTTTGAGAGTAGTTTTCCTCGATATGGCTGATGACAATAAAAGTAATAGTCTCTGTTAATGCTGGTGGAAAATTCGCGATAATATGATTGTTTAAAGCAGTTTCCAATGATGAAGGGGATGTTGATTCAACTTCATCATTGCCAGTGATTTTAGCTGCTGGTGGCACAACCTGTTTGAAATCAGCAAATACTTCTTTTACTAAGGGGGTGTTAAGTGCTGGTTCTTCGAGGATTGTAGGGTCTTCAACTAGTGGTGTGGCAATTGGTTTTGGTTCGCTGACAACTGGATATTGAGCTTTTACAGCTGGCGTGTCAGGCTTGTCTCCTGGTTCGCCGATTGGTGGTGTTACAGAAGAAGCAGGTGTAGCTGCTGGTTCTTGAAATTGAGTTGGGTCGAAGGCTGAAACTTTCATTGAGAGCGAATGCACTTCGGCAACATGCGCAGCAACTTGCGCTGCTGGTTCTTGAGGTGATTGCTCGTTAGAAACAGGGGCAGAAGCTGTTAATTCTGGCGCTAATTGAGCCCCAGGCGCTTGAGCAGGAATTGGAGTATTAGCTGTTGGCACCTGATGTTCATCTTCTGGGGCAACTGCTCCACCAAATACTCCTTTGAATTTATTTACTACTCCACCAACTACGCCCCCAAGCCATGAGTTATTTGCAGAGCTTTCTTGAACTGCAGGTGATTGTGAAACTTCAGACTGAGGTAATTCGCTTTCTGGTACGCCAATAGCAGGTGGTGCTGATTGTGAGCTAGGAACAGCAAAGCGTTCTTTGGCAAGCCGCATGCCAGCTTCCATTAATGATTCTCCAGGAAGTTTTTTAAACTTAGCGTTGGTTGGAGAAATCACTTGATAGTACTGGATAGCGCCTTGAATAACCGCCTCTTCTTGTGCAGGCGTGATACCGGTGCCCATTAACGCTTGAGCGAATATCGCTTCGATCAAAGCAACCATCGCCTGAGTGTAGACATTTCTGGCATCTGATGAGGCAACGTTTACCCTTTGAGTAATTTGCCCCCAAACGTACCGCATTCGTGTTTCATAGTAATTATATGAATCAACAACACGGTCGAGAATGAATTGATACTGCTCGGGAGAAAGACTATTAATAAGAGTCTCTAATTGTTCATCATTGAAAGTGGCAACATTGCCTGGTGTGTTTCGATTGAGGAACAAAACGATGAATCGCTTGATTGTATTGAGTAGATCCTTACGGAAACTTAGCTCTTGGCGTTCGGCGATTGATTGTTGGTTGAGGATAGCTAGCTCTTGGAGTTGATCATCAGTGCCATGTTGAACGTTGGCCATGAAATCTTCGCCTCCAGTTTTTTCGTATTTAAAGACCTGATTGTGGAGGGCTTGGTACCGTTCTTGGCTTTCGGTTTGAATGCGTAGATGATCGGCCATGTTGAGATTTGGGCGGTTGAGTTTGTTGACGGCACTTTCAAGCAGCCCAAGAACACCGGGAGTATCGGGAACGTATTGTGGAATTTCTTGATAAAGTCCGGTGGCAAAACTTACTGATGTTTCAATCCCGAGCTTTGCTAATTCTTCTGTAGCGACCTGAAAAGCCTGGCGGGTATGATCATTTACTGGAATATTTCGAAACCGGAACGCGCGACGCCCATCTGGGTGATGATAAACTTCGTATTCATTAAAACCATCCTTATGATGGCGAAGCTGCAATTGATTATTAACTAGCTCAACCAAGACCGCATTAGTTTCCGGGGTGATTGGCATGTAGCTAGTGGCATAATCATAGGTACCACGCGGAGCTCTCTGAAGAGTCTCCTGAACGATAGTTTTGACTCTTTGCACCTCTGCAAAATTGATATCAAGATTCTGTTCAACCGAGTTGTCTGGCGACTGCTGTTGCCCTTCTAGTGTTGTTGGACGCATAGATAGTTTTATTTATTTGCGGACATCCTTTTTAACATATTTTTTCAATTTTGTCAATAGCTGCGACAAATTACTTGAGCTTCTTCTACTCCTATTTTCGATAAAAGCAATACAATTGTCTAATCCAGTAGCTGACAATTGACGATATATGTTTTAATCAAGCCCTATTGTAAGAAACGACTTCTGTTGTCAAATATTACACAACATGTACGTGCCTTCGAGATGATAGCCTTTTTTAGCGTAATACTCGCGGGTGCCAATTCCGGCGATGATGGCAATTTTGGCGAAGCCATGTTCTTTGGCAATACGTTTAGCGTCATTAAGTAGTCTTGTGCCCCAACCAATATGTTGTTTTTTAGAACCTTTGGCCCCGACGGGCACTTGTTTACCATAAACGTGAACTTCACGGATTAGGGCAGCGCCTTTTAACTCTTGAATGAAAGGCTTGTGGGGCAGACGAAGACGAAGAAGCGCGATCAGTTTGTCTTGTTTTACATCCTCATAGGCGATGAACAACTCGGTGCCGCGGCTGGCTGGGTACTCACGCACTATTAGTTCTACATCTTCCATCCGGAAGTCATCTTCACGAATTTCGCGGGTACGAATATCGCGAGAAGGCGTTCCCTCTTTTTCCAAACGTTTTTCGAGAATTTGACGAATATTTGAAGTTTTAAACCCGGCCTCAATGTCATCAGCAGGAATATCGCGGGCCAGGCGATCGATGCGACACCATTCAGGAACGGATTTAAGCTGAGCATAAAGAACTTCTTCTAAGGTAGCGTCATCATAGGGCTGATGCTCCCCTTTGCGGTATTTAACAGCCAGCGGCGTACGTGGCAACACAACACAGGGATAAATTTTGAGGTAATCGGGCTTGTATTCAGGGTTTTCAAAAAGTTCAGCGACCATTTTTTTGTCGATCTCAATACTAGAACCAGGAAGATTGGGCATCATGTGGTAACTGATCTTGAAACCAGCGTCTTTGAGAAGTTGAGTGGCTTGGCGGACGGAAGCGAGATCGTGGCCACGCTTGGTGATTTCCTGGACGCGATCATCGGTAGTTTGCACGCCCATTTCGACTTTAGTAACGCCTAAACGACGAAGACGACGGACCTCAGCTTTATCGATGTGGTCAGGACGGGTTTCGATATTGATACCAATACATTTAACTTCTGCGGTTTCGTTGGTTTTTACCACTTCATCCCAAGTGAGAGAATCTTTATTGATACTCTTAATAGTAAGCGTGCTGATTTTATGATCGTCGCCATAAGGATTGTTGACGATTTGTTCTTTGATCTTGTGAGCCTGGAGAGCGATTTGCTCGGGGAATTCGTTCATCGCTTGGAGACAACGCTTGAGAAACCAGGTTTGATACTGTTTGGGGTAAGAACTCCAAGTGCCGCCGAGGACGCGTAATTCAACTTTAGAAATTTGGTGGCCGGTCATACTCATCGCTTTGAGGCGGGCAAAGACCTGAGAATATGGATCGAAACGTTGGCGGAAGCCGCGTTGGGCGGCTGGCTGGCTGGGGAGGTAGCTTTTGGGCATCCGGACGTCTGTCGGACAATAGATGCATTTTCCGGGGCACGGGAAAGGCTTGGTCATAACCGTAAGTGGTGCCACGCCGCTGATAGTGCGAACAGATCGCTTTTGGATGAGACGGAGGAAATCGAGGTTGGGTTGGATTTTTTGCTCCTTAACGAGGTCGTTGTAGGCTTTGATGAAATAAAGATTGTGAAAAATGCGACCTTTGTGGGCTTTAATGATTTTATTGCGGAAACGCTGAAAGTCATCGCGGCTACGGAAGGTTTTGTCGACCGCTTGAATGACTATTTCCCTAGCGAGTTCTTGATGATCGTCGAGATTAATTTTTGAGAAGTCCATATGGTTAATTTATCTATATCCCTCCACCTAGCCCCCCGCCCTACTAGGGGGAGTATACAGGGCAAAAATGAAATTTTTCGAAATTTTTTATGAAATTTTTATGAAGGGTTGGATTTTAGCGGGTTGAGCTTTGATTTTGCAATAGTATTGCATTAGAATCATGGGGACTTTTTTTGATTATATGAACACAAAAACACTCGTTGAATTTAAAAATGTTGAGGTGAAGGCTGGCGAACACACCCTATTGAGAAATGTGTCGTTCAAACTTGGCCAACAAGAGCTGATCTCTTTGATCGGGCTTAATGGTGCGGGCAAATCGACGCTACTTAAAACGATTCTAGGCGTTTACTCCCCTAGCGCTGGTACGATCAAAGTGAAAGCGAAACGGATTGGATATGTGCCGCAACGACTCGATTTTGACCGCTCAATTCCGATCACTGTTGTCGAATTTTTGTCGACTTTTTCAGATTCAAGTAAAGAAATGATTCGGAAAAAATTGGCAGAGGTAAATGCTAAAAATTTGATCGAGAAAAAAATGGGAGTGCTTTCTGGAGGTGAAATGCAACGAGTTTTGATTGCCAATGCTCTTTTAAGAAAGCCAGACCTTTTATTGTTAGACGAAGCAACGGCAGGTATTGATGTGGCCGGAGAACATGCCTTCTATGAATTAGTAGAAAAACTGCATAAAAACTATGAAATAGCAGTGGTAATGGTCTCGCATGATATCCACACGGTATTCGCGAAAGCCTCACGAGTTTTATGCTTAAACCAACACTTGTGCTGCGAAGGAACACCGGAAGATGTATCAAAAAACCCAGAGTTCAATGAATTATTCTGCGACCACTTAGCTCCTTATTCACATAAACATGATCACAGCCATCACTGAGGCATTACAATTTGAATTCTTTGTGCGCGCTTTAGCTGCTGGGTCGATTTTGGCTTTAGTTTGCTCATTGCTGGGAACTTTTGTGGTGGTTCGTAAAGAAGTGATGGTGGCACATACGGTTTCGAATATGGCCTTTTTAGGGATAGTTTTGGCGGTTTTGATTGGTTTTGAGATGAATATTGGGATTCTAGGAGCTAGTTTACTGGGAGTGGGGACAATCGCTTGGCTTCAGCGTTCTCCCTATTTTTCGCGCAGTTCGGTGCTGGAGTTTAGTTCGCAAATTGCGATGGCGTTAGCGATTGTGGGAATTAGCCAAATGAGCGGATATCGAGTTGATCTACTGCAGTTTCTTTTTGGTGATATCCTGGCAATCACCAAAGGAGACTTGTTATTTACGATTGTTTTGGCGGTGATTGTCCTGGGGACGTTGTTGGTGATGAAGAAACCGTTGATGCAGATTGTATTGAATGAAGAATTGGCATTGAGCGCTGGCACAAAAGTTGGGCGAGTGAATTTGATTTATTTGGCGCTAGTGGCGCTGACAGTAGCTATTGGCTTGAAAATTATTGGCGTAATTCTATTGGCCGCATTCTTAGTAATTCCGGCAAATGTGGGGAAAGTGGTTGCAAATAGCTTTGGTGGACTAGTCTTATGGGCAATGACTTTTGGGGTAACTGGAACTATTATTGGCTTATTTTTAGCTTATTCTTGGAATGTCCCGAGTGGGGCGATGATTGTTGTGACAATGGGGATTTTCCTTTTTCTAGCAATGGCAGTGAAGAAAATCATGGCGCGAAAGGTTGCTTAATTACATTGAATATTATATAATAAGTGGAAAGTAATTAGCCTCATCCCCATGATGGATCTCACAGAAATTATTCTCCCGATTTTACGCAAAATCCCTTTGTTTGCGGAGCTTAATGAGCAACAACATCATGAAGTGATTAAAAATATCCAACTCGATCTTTTTCCAGTGGAATACGACATTTTTAAAGAAGGTGAAGAAGGCAGTGCAATGTATATTATTAAAGCTGGTTCAGTTTTGATTTATCACATCGATGAAGATGAAGAAATTGAGGAAGTGAAAACGCTTGGCCCCAATGACTTCTTCGGTGAAATGGCTTTGATCTCGAATAAACCTCGAAATGCTTCGGCACGTTGTTTAGAAGAAACTGAAGTATTTAAACTGACAAAAAACGACTTTATGAATTTGTTGGCGACGACTCCAGGAATGGCAAATATTATTAGCCAGGAATTTATTAATCGGTTGAAAGAAAATCAACGAGAAGGGTAGTAGACAATTAGTTGAAGAATTATAAAAGCCCACTTGTAGGTAGTGGGCTTTTTTGATCTGGCAGCTAGTAGTGGATTGCCATTCCGGCGCGATAGAGAATCGTGGCTACTTCCGTGCTCGTCACTATTCCCTAGTGCTGGGCCGCTTCATCCAGAAGGATCCTCTCGGGTTTGCGGATGGGATGAATCCTTTTGCTTTTGTGGGGAATAGTCCGCTGAGTTTTGTGGATCCGTGGGGGGTTGGCGAAGGTGTTTCTTAAGCATCAAAAAAAGAGTTCGAGATGAATAAAGGGTAGCATTAACTGTCCATCAAACTTCGACACTAAATAGATGCGAAGTGGGATTTTTTCTGTTTAGATGATAGATGGCCCTGATGATAATCCTATTAATAATCTAGCTCTATGTCCCCCTTCCTCACCCCCAAAGCCAAAAAAGGCCGTAACTATCTGAAAACAATTCTGGCACTTTTTGTAATTGCTCAGCTGTTAATGATTTTTATGTATCTAGGATTGGATCGCACTGACAAATTGAGCTCTCAGCTAGTGAGGCTCGCGCTATGGATGGGACTCTACTTCCTGGTTTACGAAGGGAAGTTCTGGGCGCGTCATTTAGTGGCCTTCATAAAAATGACACTTGGACTATTTGGTTTGCTGACGCTTGATCGATTAATTCCAATGTTGATGGTGCAAAATCT
>CAYGJQ010000008.1:20245-22324 GCA_964350285.1 uncultured Candidatus Peribacteria bacterium
AATCTGGTGACCATTATCTCTCTGATAAACCTCATTGGCGGAGGAATTCTGCTGGCATCTACCAGCATCACAGAATTCCTCGAGTACCAAAGATCGGTAGAACAGGGGTGACTTTTGCTTATTTGATAAGGCCTTCTGGGACAAGACTTGCTGTCCACAAATCTTCGACACTAAATAGATGCAAAGTGGGAAATTTTCTGCTTAGATATTAAGTGATCCTGCTGGAAATGAGCCCATGTAGCACCTTACTTAGAATGCTACCTAGGCAGATATATGAGGTTTGTCAACGGACTGGGACGGTGTTAAGGTTCTGAATACGGTTAATCAGAAATCATTTTATTTACTTAATTTTTAATAAATATGATGAAGAACAATCTACTAATAATGCTGCTAGCAGTCTCGCTGTTAACGGCCTGCAATGCCCCATCTAATGGGGATCAAGAAGTTCCTCAACCTTCTAATGATTCGCAACAAACTGAAACAAAAAAGGACGAGCCGACGGTAAAGAAGGATTCCGATACTGAAAAGAAAACTTCGGAGCTTAGTCAAAAAATTGATGTTGAAAATCAAAATCTATTGGTGAGTCTAAGTTACGATGATCAACTTCTGAAAAAGCGCCAAAATGGCAAATGGGTTGATCGAATTGATGTGAATGATGACAGTCTTAACAAACGCACTTTCGCCTGGCAAGAACCGGGGAAAGCTCCAAAAACTTTGGTTGAACTGGAAGTTGCTGAAGGTGTTGATTTGGTCTCTGGGCCTCATGTTGATATGAAAGGACAAAAACTTTATTTGCAATTTACAGAACGGAATCAATCTGATGACCGAGAAAGCGATGGTCCCGAATTTGAAGCTCAATACTTGTGGACTTATGACATTAGTGCCAATAAAGAAGAAATTGAAAAAGTGGATTTCAGGGCTCTACCAATTGAAAAATGGGAAGCTAACTTCGAAAAATTAATTACCGCTGTAGATGATGAGGGTGGAATTTATACCCGCTCGGACTACCCTCTAGAATCTATTTGCGCGATGTCATATGATATTGATTTCTTCGAACCGGGCACCTACGGATTTGGGGCAAAACCTTCGTATCGTGAATCGTCATATACTGGCTGTGGAGGAGGAGTGGAAGCCTCAGTCACCGACAACGGAAATGAGATTGTGACTGTGAAAACTGATGAAGAAACTAAACAGCTGAAGCTAGTAATTAAATCGAAAAATGGCCTAAAAACTAAGGTTCTGGATCTATTTAAAGCTCCGATGAATGATGAAGGAGTCATTGAGGATCCCTTTATGGATCATTCACTGATGGTTAATGGAGGTGTCTTCATGAAAGAAGATCTAAGTAAGGGAGTGTTCTACTACTTTGATACTGTAGTGCTATTTTCGCTGGATACTGGTGACATTAATGTGATTCAAGATGATTTATTGCTGATGAATGATGTTAATTTTCAGGGAAGCTATGGATGGATTGCGGGTGAATTCTATATTTACGATGCAGTAAAAAATGAAACGAAGAAGATTAACTTTGCCGAAAGTTCGTTTGAGATAGAGAGTGGGAATACGGTGCCATCGGAAGCAAAAAACACACTAGATTTCATCAAGAAAGGACGTGCTGACTGCGTTAAAACAGAGGGAGGCATTGGATTACAACGCTTTAATCACTGTTTGGAAAACTCAGCCTTTATCGGCTTGGGTTGGAATTCGATGGCCTACTAGTTTCAAGTACTAGAGTAAGTGCCTCAGATGAATGGGGCGCTTCTCTGGTCTTTGAAATAAAGGTGTTATGAAACGGAAAATTCAAGGACTGAGTCGGAATTTCTAACGTCCCCGCGCACATTACAAGCTGGAGAGCTTTGCGCCGCGGGGACGCTGGAAATATATCACAAGGACAACGTTGTTAGGAGCTAATTTGAGCCCTAACCTGCAACATGAGGAGGTGTCTGATGAAATGGATAGCTTTACTACTGCTGGCTTTGCTGGCGGTGGGGTGCGAAGGAACGGTGCCCAACATCGGTGAACGTGATAAACCGAAGCCGAGAGCACAAATCCAACCGCAGACTCATCTGGAACTGCGAC
>CAYGJQ010000008.1:22335-33191 GCA_964350285.1 uncultured Candidatus Peribacteria bacterium
AACGTGCGATTTGGGTTTCAAGTGATGGCGCCATGGAATGCCAAAATCAAAATGACCGACAGCGGATACCTGGTATCGGGAAATGAAATTGCCCTGACACTAGAACGGCTGACAACGACTGATGTTTTGGCGAACGGCCTAACTACTCATTCCCCTGCCCCCCGGTCGATGGAACTCCAGGAAAAAGATGGAGTTTTCTTCAGCTGGATGATGGCAAATGGTGAAATGTTTGTGCTGAGGTGCCAAGGGAAAGTAAACAAGAAGCTTTGCGGTGAAGTTTTGGCTTCGTTGCAGATTATCAAGCGATGAAAGGAGAACAAATGCGATGAAACGATTTACTGTTCTGCTGACACTGCTGCTGTTGGGATCAATAGTGGTAGTGTCTTGTGGTCCACCGCCTGATGGTGGTGAGACGGCAACAGTGCGTAGTGCACTTACGGTGAAACCGGTGCGAATCAGTGATCTGCCAACCGCAAACAAAATGGCCGTCTTTTTTCGGCCGGAGTTGGCTTCAAACCTGAAAGAGTGGCCCGATCCGGTGAAGCGGATTAACGCGATTACGGAGTGGACTCGAGATTTCCAAGCGAGTTTTCGAAAAGGTGATACTGGACGACCGTTCTTTTACCGAGCGGAATTCTTGTTCAATCATGATGAGCGCTGGGATCTGACTACTCGTTCGTTGGGCGCTACTTTAGCTGTTTTGATCAACCATGGATTCTGGTATTCCAGCAGCAAAAGCTTTCATGAAGGTGATGACTGGAACCGTTATGGTCACCACAGCTTGAATCGACGACCGTCCAATGCGCTCAAATACTGCAACTACATGGACTACGGCGCCCCGATGACTTCGGTTTGCAAGGGCGTACTGATGTACAACCAACACAGCAGAAAATCATTTGGTCGCCAGACCTATGTACTGTGCAAATTTGCTGCACCTTGGCGGACGCGTAGCAACGGTATTGGTGCGCTGATTGATGGATATGAACTGGTGGCATTCAAGGCTTCTCACCTGAAAGACCTAGCCAAACAAAATGTTGGTTCGACGGTCAATCTTGGTGATGACTTGGGTACTGTTGGTGGATCAGGAACAAAAGACAACTCCTGGTGTCCGCATATCCATACGGCTTTCCACCGTGAAACTATGCTGATGCGTTGCGACAGTTCAGGTCGAGAAAAATCTGACGGTGACCATATCTGCCCACGGGCATTTAATGGCAGTCCGATGGAAACTATCTGGCCAGCCTCCGCTTACGCCTCAGACAAAGGCTACTCCTTCATTCGTGACAACTACTATGACCCGCTGGAACTAATCAAGGCGCGGTCGGGTAAACTCTGGTACTCCGCTAGACTAAAAACTTCCAATGCTCGTGGGAGTGAGCTGGAAGCGTTTCGGTTGAACGGAATTCGTCAGGCGCAAACGATTGTAATTAGCCTGAACAACCGGGATTTACCGACCCACCTCGATAAGTCGAAACGACCGCCGTTGAGCCGGATTGTGATTCTCAAAGGTAAAAAGCAAGTCTTTGCTGGTGCCGAAGGATGGAACGATCGGGATAAACGGGCGGTGCTGCGCGATGTGCAACCAGGCGAGGAATACACGGTTAAAGTGTTGATCAAAAATCGCACTGACTCCTACAAAACCATTGCCAACGCACATTTCCAACTGTTCATCAGTGGTTTCCAACAACAGCAGCCGGTGCTGGGTCATTATGGCCACAACGGTCGCTATCCAGTGCTGCCGCGGCGAAGTGGAATGGGAAAAAACTTAGGCCTACTTTATCTCAATAATAAGGCGAGCCAAACAGCGGATCACAAAAATAATCTGCGCTTGCTGAACTATCTGAAGGTGGCCTTCGACAATTCCCTGCTCACCTGCCAAAGCCGCTACAACTGCGACTACAACCGGTTGCTGACGCGTTGTGATGTGATCAAAAAAATTGCAACGTTTGCGAACTTTGAAGTTGACCAAAGCCCGATTGTAAACCCGTTCTCGGATCTGAAAGGCAACGATGATTGCTTTAAGTACGCCCTGGCGGCCTACAAAAACAAAGTGATTTTGCGACCTCAAAATTCGACCGGACAGTTTGCGATTAAACCCCATGTCCAAGCCGATCGAGCGACGGCAGTAACGATGTTGGTAAGGGCATTGTGGGGTGAACCGACAAAGACGTTGCCGTCGCGATTTAGCGATGTGTCACCGTCGAGTTGGTATAACCCCTACTTCACCAAGGCCTATGATCAGAAACTGCTCAATGGCTGTGGTGGTGGCAAAGCCTGTCCGACAGAAAAAGTTCCGGAAGCGCATCTGCTGATTATGCTAATGCGACAGATGGGACTTGATGACAGCATGCGGGTTTCTACTGGCACATATAGCGCGATCTCCCAGAAAATGGTTGATCGCGGTGGCGCCGGTGGAGGCTACTGTGCAGGATGCTCTTGTACGGCAGGTCAAACTGCTCCTTGCGGCACCAATGTTGGCGCTTGCAAGACAGGGACGGTCAGTTGTGTTGATGGCAAATGGGACACCGCTCAATGCAAAGGCGAAGTGAAACCAACGCCAGAAGACTGTGACGGAATCGATAATGACTGTGATGGTCAAATCGACAATGTCAAAGGCACGACGACACCGATCACTAAAAACTGCTCCTTCCCGGACTGCGGCACCCAAGGCGTCCAAACTTGTACTCAAGGCGGATGGTCGACCTGTTCGGCGAAAGCCTGCAACTTGGGACCACAGTGCGTGGACAAAGATAAAGATGGCTACGGCGATGGTCCGGATTGCATCGCGAAGGATTGCGATGACAACAACCTGGACGTGAACCCGCGTCAATACGAACGGTGTAATGGTCAGGACGATGACTGCGATGGTAAAATCGATAATCTTGCTGACGGATCCGACTTATCGCGAGGCTGTGCGGCGGTGCCCTGTGGTACTCCCGGCAAACAGTTATGCGATAACGGTTCGTGGCGGAAATGCGATGCGCCGAAATGCCCTGATCCCTGCATCGACAAAGATAACGACGGCTACTTTGCCAACCCGAGCAGTCACTGTCATGGTCCAAAAGATTGCGATGATTCCAATGCTGCGGTTCATCCGTTTGCGCTGGAAGATTGTGATCAAAAGGACAACGACTGCGACGGTCACGTCGATAATATAAAAGCCGGCGACGCTGCCCCATTGACGATGTACTGCTTCAAGCCACCGTGCCAAACCAAAGTTCCGATTCGTTGCCTCCAAGGCAAATGGGAACTGTGCACAGTGCAAAAATGTCCGCAGTGTATCGATCAAGATGGTGATGGTCAAAAGATCGGTGGACCACATTGTGGAACACCGGACTGCAATGACAACGATAGCAACGTCAAAGCTGGTGCCCCAGAACTCTGCAATAAACAAGACGATGATTGTGATGGTCGTCAGGATAACGTTCCTGGCAGCGACGATCCGATCACCAGAAAGTGCAGTTTAAACTGTGGTGCCGATGGTCTTCAGACTTGTCAGGATGGCAAATGGAGTGCCTGCAAAGGCGCTTGCCTTCCCTGTAAAGACGAAGATGGCGACGGATATAAAACCGGAAGCCCCTACTGCAGCCCAATCGATTGCGACGACAAAGACGTCAAAGTTCATCCCCAAGCTAAAGAAGAATGCAACGGGAAGGACGATGATTGCGATGGCTATGTCGACAATATCAGCCAGACTGAGCCACTGAAAAAAGTGTGCACAAACTCGAGCTGTGGCAGCAAAGGAATCCAGACTTGTGCTGGTGGTCAGTGGTCAAACTGTTCTGCTCAATGCAAATGTGAAGACTCCGATAAAGACGGTTACAAAATTGGCGGAAAACATTGTGGTCTGCAAGATTGCGATGATAAAGATGCTGACAAGTCTCCGTTCGGATTCGAAACCTGCGATGGCAAAGACAACGACTGCAACGGCCGTGTTGATGACGGGATCAAATGCCTCTGCCAAAAAGGCTATGTCCGTCCGTGTTATAGCGGACCGGCAGGCTCGGCGGGTAAAGGCATCTGCCGGAATGGCACCCAAAGCTGCATTCCCGACGGTGCCGGCGGTACCAAATGGGATGCCTGTACTGGTGCAATCGGACCGGCAAAAGAAGTTTGCAATGGACAAGATGACAACTGTGACGGCTTGATCGACAACGGTATCACTTGCGGCTGCAAACCCGGAACTAAACGGGCCTGCGGTGGCAAGACGATCGGTGAATGTCGAGCCGGAAGTCAAACTTGTGACAGTAACGGCAAATGGACCGCCTGTATTGGCGCCATTGGCCCGAAAGTCGAAGTCTGTGACGGCAAAGACAACAACTGCGACGGTAAAGTCGATGAAGCAGTGACTAAAATCTGCTACAACGGTGACCCGAAACATGCTGGTGTTGGCATTTGTGTGCGCGGCTATCAGAAGTGTACCAACGGCAAATGGTCGAGTATTTGCTACGGCGAAATCAAACCAATGCCCGAGGTATGCGATGGTGCCGATAACGACTGCAACGGCAAAGTGGACGACGATCCGCAAACCTATAAACAGTTGTCGCGCTCATGCTACACCGGCCCGACGGGAACCGCTGGAATCGGTATTTGCAACCGTGGAACTCAACTTTGTGCAGCTGGAAACTGGGGCGTCTGCCAGAACGAAGGACGCCCATCAGTAGAAAGCTGCAACGGCAAAGATGACAACTGCGATGGCTTAATCGACAACCGAGCCGGAACCAACCAACGTCTAAGCCAAACCTGTACAAGAAAACCCTGCGGCTTCTCGGGAATTGAGTTGTGCCGAAATGGTCAGTGGGACTCCGCGACCTGCTCGGCTCCGCAATGCCCAGTGCAAAGCTGCACGGACGCTGATGGTGATGGTTACGATGGCAGCGGCGGTGCACACTGCAAAGCCGACTGCAACGACAGCGATCGTCTGGTGCACCCGGGTGCACTGGAAGTTTGCGACGGCAAGGATAACAACTGTGACGGCAAGATTGACGTTGATGCGTCCGGAAAGCCGGTAACTCAGTTGTGCTACTTGTCCCCCTGCAATCACGCAGGAACGCAGACTTGCGACCTAAAAACCCAAGCCTGGGGCGCCTGCTCAGCCAAAGCCTGTCCAATTTGCATAGATGCGGACGGTGACGGCTACGGCAAAAACGGCGCTAGCGACTGCCAATACCCTGGCAAAAAAGACTGCGATGACTCCAACAGCCAGGTTAATCCCGGCGGAAAAGAGGTATGCGACGGAAAAGACAACAACTGCGACGGCTACGTCGATAACCAAACTCCAGGTTCCCCAGCCGCAATCACCGGCAACTGCGCAATCGCGCCCTGCGGCAACCCCGGTACACGGACGTGTACCAACGGTTCGTGGGGGGCTTGTGGCGGGACAAAGTGTATTGTTTGTGGCGATGGGACCTGCAGCAAACCTACTGAGAACTGTTTCAACTGCTCTCAGGATTGCGGTTGTAAAACTGGCTACAAATGTTCGAATAACCAATGCGTGCAGAACTGCACCTGCGATAATCGACAATGTGGCCCTGACAGCTGCGGCCAAGGAAGCTGCGGACGGTGTCCAGACAGCAGATATGTTTGCTCTTCATCGGGCCAATGCAGCCTCCGCTGCGGGAATGGCACGATTGAAAATGGTGAAGACTGTTCTTCTTGCCCTCAAGATGCAAGCTGCTCAAATGGCAAACAATGCGTGAACGGCAAATGCATTACCTGTTCCTGCACTGGAAAACAGTGCGGTGATGACGGCTGTGGAAAAAACTGCGGAGCGTGGCAAACTGGTTATTCCTGTGACTCTGCTGGGAAATGCGTCCCTCCCACAAACCCCTGCAGCAACTGCACCTCAAACCAAGTCTGCTACAACAATGCATGCTGTACAAAACAATGCAGCGGTAAGCAATGTGGTAATGACGGTTGCGGTGGAGACTGTGGGACGTGTCCGGGTGGGTATGGCTGCAGCTCTGGACAATGCGTACGAAATGGATCGTGCCCTGACAATATCTGTCAAAGCTACGAAAACCAAAGTACATGCTGTCTTGACTGTGGATGTCCATCAGGACAAAAGTGTGATGGACAAAAGTGCATTCCCAATCCCCCAGCCTGCAATTGCTCGAGCTGGCAGTACTGCGATAACGGCACCTGCAAGCCTTATTACAAAGTGCAAGTGATCAGCGGTGGTTGTAAAACTACTAATGGTCGTTCTCTTTGCTTGGCTTCGAGTGCTAGTCGCTGTACGAGTTCCAGTTGCGATTTTGACCTGTCGCCGGGTAACGGCAGCTGGAGAGGCAATACGATGAAGTTGGTGGTCAAGGCCGCCTTCAATAATCCTTCGGGATGCGCACAGATCTTTGCCCCACTGAGTACTTCATCTGGATCAACAAATAAGATTAAGGTGAGCGCCTCAATGTCCTGCCTTACTTCAGTTGGCACGAGTGCAGACTTCTTCGGCGTCCTCTACGATCCGGCAACCTGCGCGATTTCTTCCTGCGAATACGAAACCGGCCAAATCCGGATTACTCGCCTGAAATAACACCTTTCAAAGACCAAGAGTGTCGTTTAGACTTCTAATTATTGGAGATCCATTCGACCCACTTGTCTCTTGGGAGGCGCTCTTCATTTTCGAAGCAGAGCCTCCCAAAATCCCATCAATATTCGCTAATAGTTCACATAATGAAAAAACTTTTTATCAGTTTTCTGCTGATATTCGTATGTAGTGCCTCTTTTGCTTATTCGAGCTTAGCTAAGTCAAAGGTGCAAAAATATTCGGATATACCAATTGACCATCCGCTTTTTGAAAGTATCGACAGAATTTCGGATATGGGAGCTATTGAGGGATATTCTGATGGATCATTTAGACCAGAAGGTAAGATAAATCGGGCTGAGCTATTGAAAATGGTAATGAGGTCTAAAGGTTCTCATGAAGGTCTTTTTGAATATGACTCTTGTTTTGATGATGTCCCGAAAGGCGAATGGTACTCTTTTGTGGTTTGTCATGCAAAAAACCACCAGATTGTGCACGGCTACCCTGGAACTAATCTCTTTAAACCGGCAAATACAATCAATAGTGCAGAAGCTCTGAAGATTATTTTTGAAGCCTTCGATGTAACTTATGATGCAGGCACTTCTCCTTGGTATATGGGGATGATTGACCATGCAGCTAACGAATATAATGTGTCACTTGTGGCTGGCAATGAGATTACGCGGGGTGAAGTGGCGGAAATTCTTTACCGAGTTGTTAAGGAAACTGGGATTTACGTATCTTATGGCTTTGAGGAGTATGATGATGATAATGACGAAAAAGTTGACAGTGATGAAAAAAATAAAACAGAAGACCCAATACCTGAAAAAATTGATAATTCAGCTATGGTAAATGGACTAGACTGCAATCGCAGTAGAACATTCAATATGATTGTCTTGTTTGATGATAATTCTTATACAGCTACCGATGAAGAGATCATGGACATGATGAAACTTTCGAGTGACCACCTTTTTGCCCGAACATGTACTGGGATTAATGTGCTAGAGATTTTGAGGGTTAAGGTGGATGGGACGATAAGCGATGGCAATCTTACAAGCAATATTGATGATGTTCTCCCCTTCGAGCTCGCTAAACATAAAGATCTAGTCGCAAAGGCTAATGGTTTTACGTTTTTCACAGAGATGCTTGACTGTAGCCATTACAATGGAGGATGCACCGCTGAAATAGTCCCCAAGTTTCAGCTCGATATGCCAGAATACTGTAATGACATCCCTACCCTGAGTTCAACGATTGACTATGTCTACTTATATGGATCCATTGTAGATTGGGACCATAAGTATGGTGCGTGTGGTTATGATTTTGACAACTACTTAAAAGAACAGAAAGTGCGTGATCACTCTGATATACAGTGCATAGATCACAATGGCTTCTCTATGTGCCCTCTAGTTGTTAATGAGTACTATGCCTCTGACCCAAGGCTAATGGTTGCTAGCACAATTGTGCATGAAATAATGCACTTTTTTGGAGATAGAGGCAACTATGATCACAGAATGGGTGATGAGATTTGTTTAGATAGGTACAAAGGCACACTCGATGGAGTATCCTGTACTCGCTCGGATGGAACAGAATATGATGATGGAGACTGCTTCTTTAACATCTGCAAATATACTTACGAAAACTTTATGGATGCTAATGCAACTTGTAATTAATTCAATTAACCAACCTAACCATGAAAAAACTACTAGTCTTATGCCTTATGGCCTTATTCGTAGGGTGTAATCAGCCTGTTGATCGGAAGAGTAACTCGAATGAGGTGAAAAATAATGAAAAGCCAGATGAAGTGGCTATGGAAATGGATAATGATGTAATTGAACCTGATGATGTAGATACTTCACAACCTAACCCGCCAAAAGAAGGATACTACCTTGAAGAAGGGTGGCTTAAGCATAATGGCATGCTTAAGTTTAACTATTTTGATTCTATCCCAATGACTGCTGATGAAAAAATGGATGTGGGGTTTAGTGAGTGGTTTAGAAGAGAGGATGACAAAAATCTTTATATCTATCTTGAAGGAGCAGCTGGCTGTGGCGGTTGTTTTTGGCATGACGAATATTATATCGAGATATTAAAAGATTCTGGCTCTGCTCATATGAAGACCCTTAGCAAGGTTGACGCCAATGGAGAGGAGGTGAATTGGTTCATGAGGGGTGTGGAAACTCTTTTCTCACCTGATAAAACTAAATTTATTGTGCTAGAGGATAGATATTTTCCAGTATCTGAAATAGAGGGCAAGACAGTTAAGTATGCTCATGTCTACAACCTGTTAACGAATAAAATTGAGAAAACTTATAGCTATCCCGAAGAACAATACTTAGTAGATTGTGGAATAATGTATTGCGAAGTGTCTGAGAAGGCAGTGAAATGGAATGAATCTAACCAAACTTTTGACTTTGAACCGATGGATGAGATGGGTGCTGTGGAAGAAGGGAAGGAACGTAGGTCGAAATAAGCCTTTCAATGGGTGGGGCTTAGTTTTTTTGATCCTGAATCAATGAGAGAACCTGAGCGAGGCCGGGTTCGTGGAGGAGGTAAATTTGAGGTTCGTCGTCTGGGGTGAGATTGAGGATGTGGATCTTGGGACCGTGGATGGTGAGTTCGATTTGGGTTTGGCCGAGGTTGGGGGTGATTTCTTTGTGGTTGAGTTCTTGATCTTTGATGACCTTAGCTTTGGCTTGATGGAGTTTTGCAAGGGTTTTGTTTTTGCTAGGGGCTAGTGATGAGATAGTGAAGACTTCGTTGGTGGAGCGGTCGGTGAAGAGTTCGGTGTAGGAGTCGAGGAGGTTTTTGGGGCCGAAGATGGTGACTTTGGTGTTTAGTTGCCAGAGGAGGTGGAAGAGGAGTTGGAGGAGCGATGAAAGGATTCTGTCTTCAATGATCAGGCCAAAAGACTTTGATTGGTCAAAAGTCATGTAGTGCACATGATTGTCAAAAACATTGATCTCGGTATTACTGAGATCTCTCAGAGTATTTGGGTCAATCTGAATCAATTGAGTTTCACTTAAATACCTCTGAGGATTTTGGGAGTATTCCTTTGCTATATCTCCTTTAACAGCGATGTTTTTATTGTGAATACCCAATTCTTTTCGCCCCTCGATGTATTCACTGACAAGAAATTCCTTGAGTTCCGGATCTACATACGGAGGGGTTGAAAAAAAAGAGTGAATCTCATTCGTCTTGCAAAGTTTAAGTACCTTGCGGTAAGAATCAACAACTCCTTTTTTCCCTTCAAATTGCTGCACTTTGGGCGTATGCACGTCAGGATGGAAATCGTACTGCTCCACAAATTTACCTACTGCAGATTCAAAATACTGTGCCTGCTTGGCATAATCATTCATCCACTGATGAAGTTCTTTTGGACCTTTGGCGATATAAACTGGCTTGGAGTTAATAGTCTTCTTCTGAATCATCCTTTTTGCCAACAATTTTTTCAGCGTATGTTGGAGTGAAGAAACTGGGATTGATGTTGCCTCCGAAAGCGAAGTTATCCCCATCTTTCCTTTTTCGATCAGAATTGAATAAACCGTTATTTCACTCTCACCCCAGCCAGTGTTGGCAAGGGCATGGCGAACTATTAGCGGTAAAGAATTGCTCATTTACTAGAGTTAAAGCTGACATTTCTTACTACCTTACTTTTTGACAAAAAGTCAAATTATTGTTCCATCAAGTCAATGGTTCCGTTACTGACATTTTGCGTCAGTTCGTTTGTCATTGGGTTAGTTAAGAACTATAATTGGAAGCAGTTTTCAATTTATGATTTTTATATGAAAAATAACTGTTTTCGAAACCGTTCGGGGGCTTCGATGATCATGATTTTGTCGCTGGTGGGGATGGTTTTGGTGATGTCGTTTGGGGTGAGTCAGATCATTGTGAATTCCATTCGGACTGGAGTGAAGCTGGAAAATGCTGATGAAGCCTATTATGTCGGTGAAGGTGGGGCGGAGAAAGCTTTGAAGGAAGTGAAATTGCATGAAGCGGGATATAGCACGAAAACAGCGCAGAAAACTGAATATAAGCCGAAAAACACCAATCAACAGGGTGGTTCACAGCCAACGGGGGTTGATGTGGGGAATGATGCCTACTCAAATTTTACGATTGAAGGCCGGGTGGCGGACAATCCGTTTGCTAGTGGGGCTTATCAGCCGGCTAGCAGTAAGAAATTCTATTCCGTGCCGCCGGCTGGTGATGGTGAAGCTGGAGGGAAAGATTGTCGTGATTTAGAACCAGTTTTGGCGGAGGCGGATCTTTGGAAAGCGCCTGGAATGGTGCAAAAAGGTCAAACTGGGCCGGGCACGTTGCTTTTCACTGATCCAGCTGA